>JAFDZL010000191.1 GCA_018266935.1 Bacteroidota bacterium
AGTATTGCTCACCATCACAGGCCTCAGCGAACCGCAGGGCCTGGCTTATATTCCCAAACACCATGAACTTTTTGTGGCCAACGGCGGCACCGGCGAATGTATATTTTATAATACCGCAAACTGGCAAAAAACCGCGTCGGTAAAATACGACGACGACGCGGATGACGCGCGGTATGATGCCGATGCCGATCAAATTTATGTCGGCTATGGCAGCGGAGGTATCGGGATCATCGACGGCGCTACCCATAAAAAAGTTGCAGATATCCCATTACCGGCGCACCCGGAATCTTTCCAACTGGACGCCAGGGCAAACAGGCTTTGGGTAAATCTGCCCAACTCAGGAATGATCGGTGTAGCCGACATCAAACAGCATAAGCTGATAGACAAGTGGAAAAGATTTTTGCCCCGCGCCAATTTCCCGATGGCTTATGATGCGGCGCAGCATCGGGTCATAGTGGGTTACCGCCTGCCCGCGACATTAAAAATACTGGACAGCGATACCGGCAAGGAGATATTTTCATCGGGCATGGCAGACGACGCAGACGACCTATATTGGGATAATAAAACCAAACAAATATTAGTTAGCGGCGGCAGCGGTTCGGTAAGCATTTTTAAACAAACGGGGCCGGCGGCTTACAAACAGGTTGCAAACATCCCGACGCGTGACGGCGCGCGTACATCGCTTTGGGTACCGGAACTGCGCTTGTTTATTCTGGCGGCCAGGGCAACCGGCGGGCACGACGCCGCGCTGCTGCTATACAAGATATCCGATTGAATCTACTGGTACCCCATCGCCTGCAGCCGGAACAATTCCGCATACCTTCCGCCGTTGGCCAGCAGTTCTTCATGAGAACCGATCTCAACGATCTCACCTTTATCGAGCACTACTATCCTGTCGGCCATTCTTACCGTCGAGAAACGGTGTGATATCAGGACGGCCATTTTGCCGCGGGTCAGCTCGGTAAAACGTTCGAACACCTGGTATTCGGCGCGCGCATCCAGCGCCGAGGTCGGCTCATCCAGTATCAGCAATTGCGCATCCCGCATATAGGCCCTGGCTATAGCCACCTTTTGCCATTCGCCGCCCGACAGTTCAACCCCTTCGGAAAAACGCTTCCCGAGCATCTGATCATAACCGCCCGGCAGTTTTTGCGCCAGTTCATCAGCCAGACTTTGACGCGCCGAAGCTTTGATCAGTTCCCCGTTCCCTTGCTCATCGATGTTTCCGGCGGCGATATTTTGTGAAAACGTCATTTGATAGCGCAGGAAATCCTGGAAAATGATGCCGATATGCTGCCGCAGTTCGGTCAATTCATATTCTTTCAAATCGTACCCGTCCAGCAGGATACGTCCTTCTGTCGGATCGTACAACCTGGCAAGCAGTTTTACAAGCGTGCTTTTCCCTGCACCGTTCTCGCCCACCAGCGCCAGCTTTTCCATCGGGCGCAAGGTAAAATTCAGATTGCGGTTGGCCCAGCGGTCGCTGTTCAGGTATTGGAAACCAACGTTCTCGAAAGTAAAACCCTGCCGGATAGGATTCGGGAAAGGCCGGGCGCCCCGCATATTGTGGATCTTGGGCTGGATCTCGAAAAACTCGAAGAAGTCGCTCAAAAATATAGCACCCTGCGATACAGTGGTGAACCGGCTGAGTATTCCTTCAAGCAGGGTGCGCAACTGTCGAAACGATCCTGCCAGAAAAGTAAGCTCGCCAATGGTAAGGGCTCCGCTTACCGTCCGTGCGATAATAAAAACGTACGCAGCGTAGTAACCCAGGCTGCCAAGCAGTGCGAAGAACGTTCCCCAAACAGACCGGCTAATAGCTATCTTTTTATTGTCGGTATAAAACTTGTCCGACAGGAGTCTGAACCTTTGGACGATAAATCCCGAAAGGCTGAACATTTTGATCTCCTTGGCTGTCTCGTCACTGGCTCCGATATAACGCAGGTAATCCAGTTCGCGCCGCTGCGGGGTTTGACTTCGGGTGAGCGCGTAGGTTTGATCGTTAAAATAGGATTCGCCGATGAAGGCAGGTAAAATTGCAATTACAAGAAGGACGATAAGCCAGGCATTGAATACCATCAGACCGGCTGCGAGGAAACCCATCGTGATCAAGTCCTGAACCTGGCCCATCACCTGCGATAAAAGTATGGTGCGCCCCAGCGTTTGCTGCCGCGCTCTTTCCAGCTTATCGTAAAATACGGCATCTTCAAACTGGTCAAGGTCGAGCGTGGCCGCGTGCTCCATGATCTTTACCGAGGTATGGTTGGAGAACAGATCGCCAAGCAGGCTGTCCATCAGCGTAATGGCACGGCCCAGGCCGTCGGATAATATGGCAAGGGCAAATTCTATCGCGACCAGCTTCCATAAATATGTTTGAGAAAATGAACCGTGTCCCCCGCTAAGATGAATTACCTGATCGATGATAAGTTTACCTATATAGAGCAGCAGGAAGGGCAATGATGCTTTCAGAAACCGCAGGATGACATTGATCAGCATCATCTTTGGGCTCGATTGCCATACCAGTTTGAAGAACGCCGGCAGATTGCGCAGCGCCCTGAGCCGGTCTTTTAGGGTTACTTGCGTTTTGTCGTTTGAAGATTGAGTTTTCGCCATGCTTCTTACATGCTAAGGTATGACGATACGGCGTATAGCTAAAATCGTGTTGGTTTATTGCCCCGAACAATGTCATTCAGGTGACAATCTGGCTGTCAGCGTTAACCAGGGCCCGATGCCGGAAAGGTCACCGGTTGGTCAGTTCACGTCAAAAGCAGCAATGATGTTCCTCTTAGGTAACAAATGTTACCGACCAGCTTCTTTGCCCGGGATAGTTTTGCATCAAATTATTTTAAATGAGCAAAGTATCTGTTTTTTCATGGTCAATAATACTGGCATTATTTACTGCTACTGTTTCACACGCGCAGGACACTGCCACGCGAAAACTGACCTTAACCGAAGCCATCGCGGCTACGCTGAGTAATAATAAGAGCGCGCGGATAGCCAAACTCGACGAAGGAATTGCGCAAGCCAATTACAGGCAAACTGATGCGGTATTTCTACCGCAGGTTGGCTTCTCCTATACAGCGATGACCACTAACGACCCGTTGAACGCCTTTGGTTATAAACTGGAGCAACGATCGATCACGCCAAACGACTTTAACCCTGCACTTCTTAACCATCCTTCGGGTACTTCCGACGTGATAACCAAACTTGAAGTGCAGCAACCCTTGCTGAACGCCGATATGCTGTACGCACGAAAAGGGGCCGGGAAACAGGTGGAAGTTTATCAGTACCGGGGCCAGCGTACCAATGAGTACCTGACGTTCGAGGTGCAAAAAGCATGGCTGCAGCTACAACTAGCCTACAAGGCGGTCGATGTATTGCAGGAAGCGCAAAAAACGGCCTGGTCAGTTTACAAGTTTACCGACGATCATTATCGGCAGGGCCTGATCCAGAAATCGGACCTGTTGAACGCCAACGTGCATTTGACAGCCGTTGAAAGCAACCTTGCCAAAGCCAAAAGCAATATCAGCAATGCGTCCGACTACCTCAGCGTATTGATGGGCGCCAAAACAGGGGTCATTTATACCATTGATGCGCAAACAGAAGCTGATCAGATCATGGCGGACACGATGCAGCGCATACCCGATAACCGCGCCGACTTTATGGCGATGCAAAAAGCCATCGATGCTTCTGCAATGATGCTCAAGTCGAACCAAATGAGCTATCTGCCCAAACTCAACGCATTCGGTAATTACCAGTATAACGACTCTCGTTTGGCTGGTTTCGGCGCAAACTCATACCTGGCCGGCATCCAGCTTTCGTGGGACATTTTCAAAGGGAATGCCCGGAAAAGCAAAATAGACGCGCAGAAGCTGGAACGCGATAAGCTAACCGAACAGTTGGCCCAGCAGAAACAACAGGGACAAATGGAGCTCAATAAAGCTTTCCGCGACCTGTCTGACAGCAGGGCTGAGATACTACGGGACCGTGCAGCGGTGGATCAGGCCGCAGAATCCATGCGTATCCTGCAAAACCGGTACCAGCAGGGGCTCATCAACACCACCGATGTGCTGATGGCCGATACCCAGCTCTCGCAGCAAAAATTCACTTTGGCGCAGGCCGAATTCAGCCTGGCCGTAACCAAAGCTTATATACAGTTATTAACCTCATCGTCAAGCAAATAAAACAATCGAAATATGCCGACTAACGTAAAGATAATAGGGCTTATGTTCAGCGCCGGGATCATCACCCTCGGCGCCTGCACCTCAAAAAAAGAAAAAGACAATAATGTTTCAAACGGTCCGGCTATAGCCGTGATCGTGGCTGCGCCATCAGTAGCCGGAGAAAGCAGTATTGATGCAAGCGGGCAGTTACAGTCGTCCCAAACAGCCAATATCAGCACCAGGATAATGGGTTATATCACCAGGCTGAATGTAAACATCGGCGACCATGTGCGCAAAGGGCAGGTTTTGGGTACCATCAGCAATGATGACATCCTCGCAAAACGCGGCCAAACCGACGCCGCGATAACCCAGGCGGAAACAGCGGTAAAAAACGCGCAGAAGGACTATGACCGTTTCCAGGTTCTATATAAGCAGCAAAGCGCATCGGCCAAGGAAGTAGAAAATGTAACGATGCAATATGCCGCGGCAAAATCGGCCCTGGAAACAGCGCGCCAGATGCGTAACGAGGCCAACGCCATGCTTAACTATACCACGCTTACCGCACCCTTCGATGGCGTGGTAACCCAAAGAAGCGCCGATCCGGGCAGCATGGCCAATCCCGGAATGCCGATCCTGACGGTCGAACGCGCCGGCAGCTTCCAGGTGGTAGCCTCTATACCCGAAAACGGCATCGGCCAGGTGAAACAGGGCCAAAAAGCCATCGTCACCATCAAAGCCTCAAACAGGATCCTCCATGGGAACATTGCAGAAATAAGCACGTCATCGCAGGCCACCGGCGGACAATATCTCGTCAAGATCAATATCCCGGAGAATGAAAAGGCAGGGCTATTTGCCGGTATGTATGCCAACGTATCGATCCCGGTAAAACAGGCGGCAAATACCGAAAACGGTAACGCCGTCATGGTGCCCTTGTCTGCCATCGAGCAAAAAGATGAGTTGACGGGCCTGTACACGGTAAGCGCTAACAACACCGCCGTGCTGCGCTGGGTGCGCCTCGGCAAAACATACGGGGATAAAGTGGAAGTACTGAGCGGCCTCGGCAAGGATGAACGCTACATCCTGAGCGCTGACGGCAAGCTGTACAACGGTGAACCTATAACAATCAAATAAGGTGATGGAAAAAGGATTTTCAGGAAAAATAGCGGGGGCTTTTTTACAGTCCAAGCTAACGATATTGTTGATGATCGCGTTTCTGCTGATTGGCGGGTACAGTACTTTCCTTATTCCGCGCGAGGAAGAACCGCAGATACAGGTGCCCATGGCCGATGTTTTTGTCGGTTACCCGGGCGCCGAACCTAAGGACGTAGAAACCAAGGTTGCGGCTCCGCTGGAAAAGATGATCTCGAACGTGAAGGGCGTTGAATATGTGTATTCGACGTCGATGAAGGGCCAGGCTATGCTGATCGTCCAGTTCTATGTTGGCGAGGATGTGGAACGTTCATTGGTAAAACTGTATAGCGAACTGATGAAAAACATGGACAAGATGCCGCAGGGCGTCACGCTTCCGCTGATCAAAACCCGCGCGATAGACGACGTGCCGGTGCTGAGCCTGACGCTTTGGAGCGAAAAATACAACGACTATCAGCTTCGTCAAATGGGCCAGCAGCTGACCGGCGAGATCAAAAAAATAAACGACGTCGCCGACGTGAATATCATCGGCGGACGCAGCCGCGAAGTAAAGGTCATACTGGATAAAGATAAGATGGCCGGAAATCATGTCGATTTCCTGACCATCAGCAAGCAGATACAGGGCAGCAATGCACAGATGCAAAGCGGCGAACTGCTGCAGCGCGATACCGCATTTTCGGTAGAGACGGGCAACTTCCTTACCAATGCCGATGATGTGGCCAATTTGATCGTGGGTTCAAACAACCAGCAACCCGTTTACCTGAAACAGGTGGCCAAAGTGGTTGAAGGGCCCGAGACGCCAAATCAGTACGTGATGTTCGGTTATGGCCGTGCGGATACTGCCAAAGCAAATGCCTTCAGGTCGAGCTATCCGGCCATAACATTAGCGATAGCCAAAAAGAAAGGCTCCGACGCCATGAAACTGTCGGAGCAGATATTAAATAAGGCCGATCACCTTAAAAAAGATCTTTTACCATCCGATGTAAAGCTGACGGTAACCCGTAACTACGGCGAGACGGCTTCGGATAAGGTATCGGAACTGCTCTTCCACCTGTTCATCGCCATTGTAGTGGTAACGGTATTTGTGATGCTGGCGATGGGCTGGAGGGGCGGCCTCGTGGTTTTCCTGTCGGTGCCGGTCACGTTCGCGCTGACGTTGTTCAGCTATTACTTCCTGCATTATACGCTGAACCGGATCACGCTTTTCGCGCTGGTGTTTATTACGGGTATCGTCGTCGATGACTCGATCATCATCGCCGAAAACATGCACCGGCACTTTAAGATGAAAAAACTGCCGCCTTTACAGGCCGCTATCTACGCCATTAACGAAGTAGGCAATCCGACCATCCTGGCGACGTTCACGGTAATAGCCGCTGTATTACCTATGGCGTTCGTCTCGGGCATGATGGGGCCTTATATGAGCCCGATGCCTATCGGGGCGTCCATTGCCATGCTATTATCCCTTATCGTGGCGCTGACGCTTACGCCGTATCTCGGCTTTATTTTCCTTCGGGAAAAGGAGAAACGCGGTATCGAACGTGAAGAGAGCAAGCCGGTAACGCTGGAGCAAACCGGCATTTATAAAATATACCGCTCGTTCATCCGCCCGCTTTTGGAGACCAGGTGGAAACGCTGGGCATTTATTATGGGTATCGTGGCCATTTTGTTCGCCTCGCTGTCCATGTTCTACACCAAAGCGGTGGCGGTAAAAATGCTGCCTTTTGATAACAAGAATGAGTTCCAGGTGGTAGTTGACATGCCCGAAGGCACAACTCTTGAGAAAACGCAGGCAGTTACGGAAGATATAGCCACCTATGTCGCCCGGCAGCCGCTGGTGCGCAACTATGAGGAATACATCGGCACTTCGGCGCCTATCAGTTTTAACGGGCTGGTAAGGCATTATGACCTGCGCCGTGGCGATAACGTGGCCGACATACAGGTGAACCTGGTGGACAAGAAAGACCGCAGTATCCAAAGCCATGCCATTGCCAAGCAGATGCGGGGACCGATACAGGCAATTGCCAAAAAGTACAATGCCAACGTAAAAATTGTAGAAGTTCCGCCGGGGCCGCCGGTGCTATCGACGCTGGTGGCCGAGGTTTACGGGCCTGACTATAACCAGCAAATAAAAATAGCCGGCCAGGTTAAAGATCTGTTTAAGAAAACCAATGATGTGGTCGATGTGGACTGGATGGTTGAAGACGATCAGCCAGAGTACCATATAGAAGTGGATAAGGAAAAGGCCATGCGCCGCGGGATAGCGCCGGCGCAGGTAGCGGCTACGGTTAACGCGGCGCTTTCGGGCATGAACGTGGGTACGGTCTATCAGCCTTCGTCCTATAACCAGACAGCCATTAAGCTGCAACTGAGCGATGCCGATAAATCGAGCTTAGATGACGTGCTGAACCTGAAAGTGGTGGGCATGCAGGGTAATACCGTGCCTGTCCGCGACCTGGTGACCGTGCAAAAGCAGATCAGGCAAAAAAGCATTTACCGCAAGAACCAGAAAGAAGTGGTTTATGTGCTGGCTGATATGGCCGGCAAACTCGAAAGCCCGTCTTATGCTATTTCAAGCGTATCGGACAGCCTGAAGAAAATAGCTATACCGAAAGGCTACACGCTGAGCGAAGAATATACCCATCAGCCCGAGTTGCAGGACAATTATTCGCTGAAATGGGATGGGGAGTGGCAGATCACCTACGAGGTGTTCAGAGACCTCGGCATCGCCTTCGCGGTGGTGATCATCATGATCTACATCCTCATCGTGGGCTGGTTCCAGAACTTTACCGTGCCCATCGTCATGCTGGCGGCTATACCGCTGTCGCTGGTGGGTATTGTGCTCGGTCACTGGATGATGCATGCCTATTTTACGGCCACTTCCATGATCGGCTTTATCGCTTTAGCGGGGGTAATGGTGCGAAACTCGGTGCTGCTCATCGACTTCATCAATATCCGGCTGCGCGAGGGTATCCCGCTTAAACAGGCCATCATAGAGGCGGGCGCGGTACGCACTACACCGATCCTGCTGACAGCTGGGGCTGTTGCGTTGGGCGCCGTGATCATCCTGTTCGACCCGATTTTCCAGGGATTGGCCATATCGCTGATGGGCGGAACGATCACGTCAACCTTCCTGACCCTGTTGGTGGTCCCTCTGCTGTATTATAAAATGATGCGGAAAAGGCATCCTCAACCCTAATTTAAATTATTTGAGCAATGAAATTTTTTATAGCAACGTGTCTTAAGGAGTACAAGGATGATGTCTGCAGGCTGTTCAAAGAAGCGGGCATCGGTACATACAGCACAACCGACATTACCGGCGTGAAGCAGGATGGCGAACCAAACTTGTTACAGGAATGGTTTGCCGCCGGCGACGAAAAATTTGACTCGGTAATTATTTTCAGCTTCACCGCCGACACTAATGCCCGGCGTGCAAAACAACTGATCGAGGCATATAATGAACAACACCAGACAGGTTTCCCGGTGAGGGTTTTTATCGTACCTGTCGAAGATTCAATTTAAAAAGAACATGAAAGAAAGAATAGTACGCGCTGTGGCAGGCACATTTGTCCTGACCAGCATTACATTGGCGCATTTTGTTGATATGAACTGGCTTTGGCTTGGCGTTTTTGTGGGAGTAAACCTGCTGCAATCATCGTTTACCAAATTTTGCCCGCTGGAGAAAATATTGGTTGCCGCCGGGGTTAAGTAGGCTGGTTTTATTCCGCTGGTGTATTGGTTTGGAAAATCAGGCCCCGAAGTTTCTGCATATACCATTTACACTAAGTGCCGGTTTTGTTTATAAAAACGACAAAAGTGGCAAATATTATCCAAAAATGCAGGCGCCCGCAGACGTATTAGTCTGTACCGATCGATTTTATGTGTAGCCGATACGGCGCCTTAATTAACTCACCATCAGGACATTACTTCCTTCGCGTTCACGAAAATAGCGAAGTTTATGTAATTCCAGCACTTAGTGTAAAAGGCAAAATAACTGTCAATCAGCTATTTTGTGGTAAAAAGTGGTTGAAAGATGCTAAAACATGAACACATCGTGTAAACTGTCAGGCCAGCATGGCGAAAAGCTGCTCATCGCTGATGATCGGTATATTGAGCTTGGTGGCTTTCTCCAGCTTCGCGGGACCCATGTTATCCCCCGCCACCACATAATCCAGCCTGGCCGAAATGCTGCCCAAAATCTTGCCGCCGTTTTGCTCGATGATATCCTTCAGTTCGTCGCGGGAGCGTGAGAAGGTGCCGGAGATAATAAAGCTTTTGCCGGATAGCTTTTCACTGGCCAGCACCACTTCCTTCACTTCGGCGGCAAATTGCAGGCCGGCAGCCTTCAGTTTTTCGATTTCCTGGCGATGCTGCGGGTCTTCGAAATATTCCATCACGCTTTTAGCAATGCGTTCGCCTATCTCTTCCACGGCGTTCAATTCGTCGAATGAGGCGTTCATCAGGTTATCGATGGTCTGGAAATACATCGCCAGCTTTTTAGCCACCGTGGCCCCCACATACCGGATACCCAGGCCAAACAACACCCGCTCAAACGGCATTTGCTTCGATTTTTCGATACCGTCCAGCATGTTATTGATGGATTTCTCGCCGAAGCGTTCCATTTTCTTCAGGTCGTCAGCCCGCTCGTGCAAATGATAAATGTCGCTGATGTGGCGAATAAACCCTCTTTCGTAAAGCGTATCTATAGTTTCGTCGCCCATGCCGTCGATGTCCATCACTTTGCGGCCCGTAAAATGCTGCATCTTGCCGACGATCTGCGGAGCGCAGCCCTCGTCGTTCGGACAATAGAACGCAGCTTCGCCTTCCTTGCGTTCCAATGGCGTGCCGCACACCGGGCAATTGGTGATATATTGGATAGGCTTTGCACCGGGCTGGCGTCGCTGCATGTTCACGCTGATGATCTTCGGGATGATCTCGCCGCCCTTCTCCACATAAACCCAATCGCCCTCATGCAGGTCGAGGCGAATGATCTCGTTTGCATTGTGTAGTGTAGCACGTTTAACTGTGGTGCCGGCTAAAAAAATGGGTTTCAGGTTGGCAACCGGGGTAACTGCTCCCGTGCGGCCCACCTGGTAGCTGACGCTCAGCAATTCGGTCTCCACCTGCTGCGCCTTGTATTTATAAGCGATGGCCCAGCGCGGCGATTTCGCGGTATAGCCCAGTTCTTCCTGCTGCGCATAGCTATTCACTTTGATCACTATGCCATCGATATCATAACTGAGATGGTAGCGCTTGTCCTCCCATTCGCTGATGAATTGCATTACCTCTTCTATGTTATTGCAAAGGCGGCTTTCGTCATTTACCGGGAAACCCCAGCTTTTTACAGCCTGCAGGCTGTCCCAATGCGTTGGGAAAATGCGCCTTTCAGTGTAAAGGAAATAGATAAAGCTGTCGAGCGGTCGTTTGGCCACTTCGCCGGAATCCTGCAATTTGATGGTACCCGAAGCGAAATTTCTTGGGTTCGCATAAGGCGGCTCGCCGTTCTCGATGCGTTCTTCGTTCAGCTTGTCGAACGCCTTCAGGTGCATGAACACTTCGCCGCGTATTTCGAAGTCATCCGGATAATTTCCCTCATGCAGGCGCTTTGGTATGCTGCGGATGGTTTTCACGTTGGTGGTCACCTCTTCACCTTCTGAGCCGTCACCGCGGGTTACTGCCCGCAACAGATGTCCTTTTTCATAGGTGAGGCTCATGGACAAACCATCGAACTTGAGTTCGCAAACGTATTCAAAATTATCCCCTATGGCCTTTTTTATGCGCTGATCGAAATCCAACAGTTCCTGCTCGTTGTACGTATTGCCGAGCGAAAGCATCGGCCAGCGGTGCCTTATTGTGGGAAATTCCTTGGTGATAAAACCGCCAACGTTCTGCGTCGGCGAGTCGGGATCGATAAACTCGGGGAACTGAGTCTCAAGCGCAACCAGCTCTTCGAGCATTTTATCAAACTCAAAATCAGAAATGGTGGGCATGGACAGCACGTAGTATTTATAACTGTGCTCTTTCAGTTCGGCAGAAAGCTCCGCCATACGTTTTTTCGCTGTTTCCGGTGACATGGAGCGAAGATAGTGAGATTAGTTAATGGTGAATAGTCAATAGTGAATTTCTCCTAACCATTAAACCAAACCGTGCTTAATCAATTGACCAGGAAAAACCAAATGTTACAGCACTTTGAACGCTGAAGAGGCAATAAGGGATATGGTGGTTAAAGGAGTTGGACGCAGATTAAACCATTACAACATCGTTAACCTTTACAACTACTACAACTAAAGAAAATTAATTATTGCTGATCGTTTGATCGTCTGTGATGGTCATCGGGATGATCATACCGCCCGGCATTTTGGGGTTGTCCTTGATCTCGACATTACCTTTGATCACCTGGTTTATCCTCGCCTCGGCTATCCAGCCGCTTTCCCTGTCGATCTTCAGATCGTATTGGGAAGTGCCGTTTACATTATATTTCATCGGCATACCATTCATTTCAGTATAACTATTCGCGTTCTGCGGAGTGATCACCGATTCTCCGTGCACCATATAAGCGCTGGCGGTAACTTCATTCAGCCTGAAGGTTGTTGACATTTTGGTTTGCATGCCCGATTCAGCAGCGCTGTTTACCAGCCAGGTATCGTTCACTGCGACTTTGACGCTTGGGAACACAGCTGTGCCTATTTCAATATTCGACTTAAACGCCTCTGGGCCGAACGATTTCATCAACTGCTCACGGAAAGCTGCTTTCTGCTCGTCGTTCAACTGTGTTATACCATCGAATAAACTCTTGGAAAGATTTTCGGTGCTGCAGATAGACAACAGTTTGCCTGTTTTGCTCATCTCAATACAGAACGGCTTGTTGGTCATATTGCCCATAATCGTCGAAAATATATCGTTCGGATCATTCTTGTCCGATTCGAAGCTCATCAGGCCGGTTGGCAGCTCCATCTGCATACCGATGCGTTCGTATTTGACCTGCATAGCATAGGAAGTGTCCATTACATTAGTCACTGTGAATGCCATTTTAGCCATTAAGTTGGTATTGATGCTTTGTAGTTGACCATTGATGGTCTGGCTGATAGCCATATTGGTGCTTGTGACCATATAATAGGTGTTGCCCTTAGTCAGATTGAGTGCAAGGGTCGCTTTTTGGGCGAAAACTGTCACGGAACTGATAAGTATTATAGCGACCAGGATTAATTTTTTCATAAAATTGTTTATCACATAATGAACACACAAACCACTGTATATCAGGTAAGTTATACGGGATGCGTCCATAATAGTTGCATAAATATCGCCCATTAAATAACAGGAACTATGCCAAATGTTTCGTAAAAAGATGATCGTTATCACATAAATTAAAGAAAATTAGCTTTGGGGCAAAAACAATAGGCGTATAAAACAAAAAAGGCGATAAGCTTGACACTTATCGCCTGGCACATTTAGTTAGAAATATCCGTATTTTAACAGGAGACGCCTGAAGCGACATTAATGCTGTTGCTTATCGGCCGGCCGGTCCTTAGCCAGCATGGCATCTTTGATCAGTTTTACCGGCGCATTGCCGTAGCTCAGGAACTTTTCGTTGAAATCCTTCAATTTATAGGCGTCGCCCTGTTTGGTTTTCCACAGCTCGCGCAAATCCATGATCTCTTTGTATCCGGTAAAGTAGCTATCGAGCTGAACGCTGGTCACGTTGACGCGCTTCCATTTACCCTCGGCCTCGGCCTGTTCCTGGAAGGCTTCGCGGGTAAGCAGCGTAAGCGCCTGCTGCCGCGGCATGTTCAGGCAGTGCACGCAGTAATCCACAATGGAATTGCATACCGAGCGCAGGTTCCATTTGTACCACATCAGCCACATTTCGGGAGAGTTATCACCAAAACCGGCGTCAAGCATCATTTGTTCGCCGTAAACAGCCCAGCCTTCCACCATAGCTCCGTTGCTGAAAATGGACTTGATCATACTCGGTGATTTATTGGCATAAACCAACTGCACATAATGACCGGGTATGGCCTCGTGAATGCTCAATATCTGCAAAATATAATGATTGTATTCGCGCAGGTAGCTTTCAGCTTTTTCCGGCGGCCAGCCTGCCAGGCTGCCAACGTTATAATATGAATTCTGCGAGGCGTCATACGGCCCCGGCGAGCTCATCGACGCACCGGCCACACCTGCCATATAGCCGGGTTCCTTCCGTACCTTTAATGGTTTTGCCGGGTCGATCGTTAGCAGGTCTTTTTGCTGAACGAAGGCTGTGAGCTTAGGCAGTTCCTGCTCTATCGCGGTTTGGAATTCTTCCGGCTTCACATGATTGACAGATATAGTGTCGATCACTTTCCTGATCATGTCCAGCGTATCGGAAGGCATTGGAGCAGTGCCGCAGTACTTCGGCCACAGCTTGACGGCAAGCTTAGCCATTTCGTGATGAATGAACTGTTTCCTGTCCACGGCAGCATTATATATCTGTTGTGCGGTTTCGCCGGCCTGCAGTTCGTATTTAAACTTGTCCTCATAAAGATCCTTGCCCAGCCTGAAACTACGCGGGTGGTCGTTCTTCATGTTCTTCAGAAAATCCGCAAAGCCTTTGATTGCATCGGCAGATAGTTTCGCCCTGTCCAGCATCAGCTTTTTGGTAGCTTCCGGAATGGTCGTTTTTTTCAGTGAATCGGCGAAATCCGACTCGAACACGCTCAAGCCACCGTTCAATTGTTCAACGGCAAGATTTGTCAACTCGGATACCGGATTCTTAATTTCCTTCTCAGCTTCCTTGTAATATGCCGGGATGGCAGACATTTTCTGGTAGAAACTGGTAAGGCGTTTCGCAAGCGGCTCATAATGCTCATTGAGTATATAAGCAAAGGTTCCGGTCACATTGTAGGACGTTGGATCCCATTCATATTGTTTCAGCTGCTCTATCTGCCATTGTATAGTATTCATCTCATTTTCCAGTATGGCATGGTCCATCTTATTGGTTTGCAGGAAATTGGAAGGATTATACCGGCCCAGCGAATCGAGCTGAACTTTGGCG
>JAFDZL010000192.1 GCA_018266935.1 Bacteroidota bacterium
GCATAAGGACTGCCTGACACGGTAGCTGTCGCTGCGGTGCCCGGACTGGTCAGCGTAACGCTGGTAACCGCATCCGAGCCAAGAAGACCGCTGGTAGTAAATTCCGTACCGGCAAAAGTGAACACCGTACCATAGGTCTTAGTCTGATTTTTCGCCGTTATTGTCAGTGCGGCCTGCGCCACTGTTAACGTATTACTTCCACTGGTAGTTCCCGAACCACTTGCCGTGATAGTATAACTACCAGCCGGCAGTAAAGTATTTGTACCTTGTATATAAGCGCTGCCGTCGCTGGTCAGATAATATGTTAGAGTAGCGACTGTATGCCCGCTAACCGTTGTGTTTGAAGCCGGAGTTCCTGTAAATACCGTGTGGTTAGCACTATTGGTGATGGTAAAAGTCGGCGTATGATTTGCGGAATTAGATAAGGTGGCAGTAAGTGTTACACTGGCGCTTTGGCCATAGGTCCCTGATACGGATGTAACAGTCCAGGAAGGATTCGCATCTGTAAACGTCCATTTCGCGGTTAATCCAGACGTTTGCCCGACAGCGGTCAGTTGCAGTGCCGAGTTTAATTCATCCTCATCCAGTGGTACCAGCCATGTACTGCTTATGTTACCCGATCCATCAGCTGTGACCGTCCAGGGCTGGTGGGCGGGGCTGCTCCCATCTTCGGTTGCGGATGTAGTATCCGTATGTAATACCTGCAGCGTTACCTGTTCATTGGCCTGGAAACCCGAACCTGTAATGTAAACAGTTGAGCCCGGAGGGTAGTCCGATTTATCGGTTTGTACCGTTGCCTGAGCAAAAATTCTGGCTGAAGTGAGCGCTAAAAGGCAAATGAGTAATGTTCCTCTTGAAATCAGATTTCCGAGAAAGGTTTTTGGTAAAGCTATCTGCATAATACGTGAGGTTTTCGGTTGAACTTCAATTAGCCTCTATGCAGACAATACCCCCATATACTATTCGTTTTATGGGTTTTAATCAGTTAGTTTAATTTTTTACCAGCTTATCAATTTAGGGAATTGAGAGCCAGAGGCTAAGTAATGCCGCAAAAATCATGCCCTATTCTATCGTTACCAATTGTTAATCAGCTACTTATATGTATCAAATACTTGCAAAAATTTCTTAGAAATTAAGCTTTTCATCCAGACCGACCTTTTCAGGAAATATTTTTTAACCATCGGTATGATTATTATTTGCCGTATAGTTATTTTTTAAAACAAAAAAATCATGTCAATATACTCAACGAGGCGGCGATTCAAATCTGTTTCGCTAACCGTGTAAAAACCACCTCTTTATGAGTATTGCATTGGACAAATTCTAAGCGTGAATACATAACCAGTTTTTAAAATATTTTAATAACTTAGGTCATCAATTCTAAGCCAAAACAAGATGACCGCCGCAGTTCCCCTTAAAGATACGCCCAGGCGTTTGCTTTCCGTCGATGCGTTCCGCGCGTTGAATATGCTTTGCATGATCTTTATCAACGATCTGAGCGGCGTGAGAGGCATACCGTACTGGATGGACCATGCCAAGCGCATGGAAGACCGTATGGGGTTCGCTGACACCATTTTCCCCGCTTTCCTGTTTATCGTGGGGCTTTCAATACCGTTAGCTATAGACCGTAAGTTAAAGAAAGGCGAATCAGGAGGAGCAATTTCATTTCATATCTTGTCACGATCGTTCGCATTGCTTGTAATGGGCTTTTTTCATGTCAACCTGGAAAGCTACAGTTCGGCCGCTGTGTTGCCGGGCTATGTTTGGGAAATACTTATTACGCTGGCATTCTTCCTTATCTGGGTTGACTATTCCGATACCATAAGCAAAATAAGGCGCTATTTGTTGATCGGCTCCGGCTGGGCCATACTGGTCGTAATGGCTTTACTATATACTGGCGGCGACAGGCACGGCGATGGTACACACGGGATGCAGCCCGAATGGTGGGGCATCCTGGGTATCATCGGCTGGTCGTACCTGGTGTGCGCGTTCGTTTACTTTTTGGTGAGAGGTAACTTCACCGGGGTCATCACCGCATTCCTGGTGTTCATGGGTTTTAATACCATCGATCATGGGCTGCATTTAAATCTCAATATTATCGGCTTGTATGATGGCTCATCCATTTCACTGGTGATGGCGGGCATGGTAATGTCGCTATGGTATGCGCGGCTTGTGCGCAAGGGCTACAATGCCAATTTGTGGCTTGTGCTTTTTATTGCGGGCTGCGCCTGCATTCTCGGCGGTTTGTTGATCAGGCCTTATACCGAAGGTATATCCAAGATACGCGCAACCCCGTCGTGGGTTCTTATTTGCGCGGGTATCAGTATCCTGGTCTTTGAGATCATGATCTATTTGGTCGATTTCAAAGGCAAGAAAAATTGGTTCAGCCTGATATGGCCCGCCGGTACCGCAACGCTGACCTGCTATCTTATACCCTATTTCCAGGTTGTTTTTTATGACATGTTCCATTTCCGTTACCCGCATTTTCTCGATTACGGATGGGGAGGATTTTTCCGTTCATGGGCGGTGGCCTTTATCGTGGTTATTATCGGTGGCTTTTTGGAACGGAAGAAGATCAAATTGAAGATATAACTTAATTTAAGATCAAGCTAAGATTTGCCAATTTTTAAAAAGTTGTCAAATCCATAAAGCGCTATCAATATGGCCAAAACCGCACATTATTTTACGAAATTTGAAAAAGGACATTTATATCACATATATAATCGATCCATAGATAAACAACCATTATTCAGGAATGAAGACAATTATTCATTCTTTCTAAAAAAATACTACAAATATTTATCGATGGTAACTAAAACCTATGCTTATTGTTTATTAGGAAATCATTTTCACATTCTGCTTAGGGTTAATGAATCGTTTCCATCGAGTTTTATGGAAAAAAGCGCTCACGAGATCGTAAGTCACCAGCTTCAAAAGTTTTTCCAATCTTATGCAATGGCATTCACCAAGCAACAGGGACGCATTGGAACATTATTTCAAACGCCGTTCAAAAGAGCTTTAATAACTGATGATTCTTATTTCACGCAAATTATCTATTACATTCATGCCAATCCACAATATCATGATCTTACTAATGACTTTAAACATTGGCCCTGGAGTTCTTTCAAAGAAGTGCTTTTGAAAGAAAATCAGTTTTTAGAATATGACGAGGTGTTGAAATGGTTTGGTGGAGAAAGTTTTTACTTAGAATATCATGATGAAAGAAAGCTGACCGATACGAGGTTACATCTGGAAGATGACTGATCTACAGATTTGACAACTTTTAAAAAGTTGTCAAATCTAATCTCAGACAAAAAAAGAAACCCCGTCCGCACGCTTAAGGACAGGGTCTTTAGATTGGGTAAAGAACGTATATGTTATTAATCTTACCTATAACAGATCGGGCTGTTTTACGCCCTGTTTTCGGCAAAGGTTGTGGTGAAAATGCAACAAAACCGTGATTTTTTATAAGCGTCGCTTTAGCATTTAATTAATAAAAGGCTGGTTTATTGAATGTTGTAAAAACCGACCTAAACCCGAAAAAAGTTTTTCACAATGGGCTCAGTTCCATAAATTTCAGGTCGAGCCAACGGCCAAATTTGAAGCCCACCTCCCGAAAATGCGCCACTTCTACAAAGCCGAACGACTGATGTAACCGATAACTCACTTCGTTATCCGCGTCGATACCGGCTATCATGGCATGCATACCCATTTCCCGCGCACGTTGTATTAATGGTTGCATTAACTGTTTACTTAGCCCTTTGCCGCGACGATCCGGGTGCACATAGACTGAGTTTTCTACCGTGTACCGGTAACAGGGCCATACCCTGAAATGCCCGAAACTGCTGAAACCCGTCACCGTTCCGTCATCCTCAGCTACAAACACTGGAAAACCGTTACCAATGCGGTCTCGGTACCAGGCCAGGCGCATGTCAAAGGTATGCGGATGGTCGCTGTAAACCGATGTCGTATGGATGATCACATGGTTGTATATCTCTAATATTCCTGGTATATCATTTTCTGTCGCGTCGCGAATGATCATGTTCTCTAAAATTACATAAACAAAAAAGACGTCCCAATTGCCGGACGTCTTCTCATATCATTGGCCTGGGGGAGTTGATCCCGGAGGCGGTGGCGGCATATTGCCCGGAGGAGGGCCGCCCGGTCCGCGTTGTCTTTCCGGCAGCTTAACTTCCGGATGTGCCTGACCGCGGTGACAGGTGTAGCAATTGATGCTGCCAGCTACCATACCCAGCGAATCCTTTTGGCCTTCAAAAAATTTCTTATTGATCTTTGCCGCCATCTTGAACATATGACGCGCAGTAGTCTTCTCAGGTTTGGCATCGCTTGCAAAATCCATTTTATTGGTTTGCGGATCGCGGGCGTGGCAAAAGTTGCAATGCACTCCGAGTGAAACGGCCCATGTATCCATGATATGATCCAGGGTGCGGAACGGAATATCTTTTGGAAGAACTTTTAAATTCTTCGGCTTTGGGGGCTCCTGCTGCTGGGGCATCGAGGCCGCAATGCTAACGGCAACTACTCCGGCAAACCCGGCAATCACCATGAATTTCTTGTTTATAGGCATCGTTGTGAGATTTTGGAGCAATATAGTTATTTGAATGACAATTCAATGACGTGCTATGCAAAAAAGTGGTTACAACATATAACTTTTATTGCCGCCTGTTCATCTGTTAAAATTTGTTAAATAATTTTGATATTTACGAAATATTCGTAGATTTACGAAATAATCGTAATAAATATGGAGAAATTGACCCAACAAGAGGAAGAAGCTATGCAGTCTGTATGGCAATGTGGTGCCGGAACCGTGAAGGATTTCCTGGAGCAACTGGAAGCAGCTCCCCCCTACACTACTCTTGCATCCAC
>JAFDZL010000193.1 GCA_018266935.1 Bacteroidota bacterium
AGCAACCTCGTAGCTATGCTTGCGGACTATGCATTGGCGACGGGGTTGCTTCACCGCCCCCCTGCACTGTCCCTTCCGCGGTTCGCAATGACAGAGCTTTTTATTTGACATTGGGAGCGCAGCACAGCAAGCTCCATTTGCTCACATATTGTTCGATGTTACAAACTTCGGATAGCGGGGCTGAACCGCTGATTTTAATAAACTTTGTCATTGCGAGCGGATTGTGGGCCTGCCTGCGCAGCGAAGCAACCTCGTAGCTATGCTTGCGGACTATGCATTGGCGACGGGGTTGCTTCACCGCCCCCCTGCACTGTCCCTTCCGCGGTTCGCAATGACATAGTTTATTATATGTCATTGCGAGCGTAGCGCGGCAATCTCCATTTCCTCACATTTTGCTCGACGTTACAAACTTCGGACAGCGCGTTTTTTTTTACTTGGCCGCTTAAATTACCAATGGGGATAAGTTTCCCTATCCCCATTGATCATTACCACGTTTGCAAATAAATTAGACCTTTATTGCTCCGGGTCGGCTGGGTACGCGGCCCCTCCGTTACAAAGATAAAAAAAGTTATTAAGACCCTGACAGACAGGGAACGCTCAGGCCAAAGCATGGAAAATCAAGATCATGCCCCCTCCACTATTTTTATTTCACATGTCGTTTGAATTGCTGATTTTGGATAGCTGGGTTGGCCGCAGTTATGGCTTAGTATCATCCCCGTCACCTAATTTTTTTAGGTTCGGATTGGCCGTCAGTGATCTTAATTGCTGAACAGCGATCCGGTTTAGTTTTACCAGCCGTTCTCCCTGCGGCAATTTCATGCGGATAAATTCGGCGTTCATGCTTTCCATGTTCGCTAATACCAGCAATTGTTCAATGCCGGCGTAATCCCTTATATTCCCATCCTTGCCTTTATTGTCGTCGCGCCATTGTTTAGCGGTTTTACCGAATAAAGCCACATTTAATACGTCGGCCTCGTTAGCGTAAATGTGCTGCACCTGTTCTTTGGTAATATCCGGCGGTATAATGTTTTCTTTAATGGCATCGGTATGTATCCGGTAATTCACTTTGGCCAGCGTGCGGTTAAGGTTCCAGTTTAATGAGAGGCGTACATTTTCATCCTCTTTAAGCCGCTGGAATTCTTTGATCAGGTAAAGCTTAAATTCGGGACTCAACCACGACCCAAACTCAAATGCGATATCCTTATGCGCATAAGTACCGCCATATCTGCCCGCGGTTGCTATCAAACCCTTTGCATTGGTTGCTTCTATCCATTTTTTTGCCGAGAGATAAAAACTGTTTCTGCCGGCTTCATTTTTAATTCCCCCGAATTCGGGGGAATTAAAACCAGGATTGTTTATCTGCTCCCATATGCCCAGGAATAGGACAGTATCTTTATTTTTAAGCCAGCTTTCGATTAAAGCGCTCCCACCGTCAAAGTGCCTGACCATATCCGTAAGCGAAATAAAATCATCTTCCTTCTGGCTAAGGATCGTTATGGCCGAACCCTGTACATTGATCGTGGATTTCTTTTCTTTGGACATTGGTATTTTCTGTATTTCTAAATACACACTCAGTTTCATTACAAAAAACTTATCAGCGACGTAACCTCTGAACCATGCCTAAGGGTTTATACAGCGACCCACTGATTGGCATCAACGGAGATTGCTTCGCTCTCGCTCGCAATGACGGTGTGGTTATTTGTTCTCCATTTCCCCGATCACCTTCATCGTCTCCACGCTTGCCGTGCTATTTGTCCGAACCTGCCTGCCGGCAGGCAGGCTATGATTGTATTGATTTTTTGATGGACTATGAATTGTTCTTCGGCCATCATAGCATTCATTCAATCATTTTAATCATAGTTCAAGATCATGCGCCCTCCACTATCTTGATTTCTTCTTCGGTGAGGCCGTATAGCTGGTAAACGAGTTGGTCGATTTCTGATTCTATAACTGAGGTGTCTGTCTTAAGACTTCTTGACTTGATATCCAAGATAGAATTTACACGCTCTACGAGCGGTAATTGCATTAATGGAGATATTATTTTGATAGGTAAATTTTCAAAATACTGTTTTGTGCAAGTAATGTACCCTCCTCTAAACTTATTACTCTCTCTGTAAAGCAAATAGAATAGAAGTTTGGAATTTAATAAAGCTAAAAGGTATTTTCCGTCTATGTCAGGATTTCTTATCGAAATACTAAAACCACCACTAGCCATCAAAGTTGCGCCATTTTTTAAGTTATTTAAAGCAAAAAGACCTCGATCAGCCAATAACGGAATAAAAATATCTGCGCTACCATGCAGATTCAGGTTTCTTGCGGCACTATATGCATACCATTTACTGAACTGTTTCCTTTTTTCTAAAACAAATTTGTTTTTGACCAAATATGAATATGTTAAAGGATATTTTATCGCCAGTGTGTTTTCATCGATTATGTGATAATTTCCATTTTTAAGGCTATAAGGGAACAGTAAATATTTATTACTCTCGCTTTTAAAAGAGTATCGAGTAAAATCAGTCGCAAATATTGGTTTAATCAAAAGTTGATCTTCGACTTCAACGGTATCTCCGTAACCATTGACGTAAGTATTATCAGTCTTGGTTAAGACGAAAATCTTATCGTCCCCAGTACTTGACCCTCTAGAAATCTCACATGGTATTTCAGATAGTTTCGTAGAATTAGAGAAAACCCGATTGATCAATAAGGCTTGAGCGCTATCATTGAACACCCATGTTCTATGCTCTATATCTTCAAAATTTAAAATTGTCTTGCTATGATCACCTAAAATATGAATAGGATTAGCTTTAAAATAAGTACCATGCTCTTTGTGAACTTTATTCAGAATAATGATACATGTGTAAATAGTAGCGCTATCGAATACCTGATAATGTTCAAAATCGATAAGAGTTTCGAGGAGATTTTTATTCAACAAAAAATCTCTTATTAAAGCTCCATAATCTGTTGTTAAAAATTTACTCGGAATTATAAATGATATACAAGAATTCTGATTCGTAAGGAAATTCGACAGCTCAATAAATGGAATATAGATGTCGTAATTGCCAATCTTAGTTGACGCAAAATTTGTTTTATAATACTCAATGGCTTTAGCGTCAATTTTCTTTAAATCTTGAATTGAAATATACGGCGGATTCCCAATCACCACATCAAATCCCACAAATTCCCCGTCATCATTCAATACCTCCGGAAACTCAAACCGCCACTCAAAAGCATTATCATAAATTTTATTGTTTTTGATCTCAGCTATTTCGTTGCTTAATTTATTTACTTCATCTTCCAGCTTTTTCCGGTCTTTCACCTGGGCGGCAGTCAGTTTTTGGGAAAACAACTGGCCGGTTTGATATTTTGTATAAAGCTCATTCCCTTTTTTCTCAAGCTGCTTTACTTTGGAATCGTTAGCGCTTATCTCCGTTCTAAAATCGCTTTTGATCTTAGCGATAAGCCCTTCCATCTCGCGCTTTTCTTCTTTATTGCTCGATTCGCGATAAGTTTGAACGGCGGCTTTGTAAGCGTCGATACTATACTTGCTTTTCTTTAGCGCCTGTTTCAGATCAGCATCCAGCGCAAAGCGGCTGATGAGCGAATTGCCCGTTTTAATATTAATATCGATATTGGGCAGGGTCTCTAACTCGTGGCTGCCGTTTTTGTAATAGGCGTTTTTCAGCAACTCGATCCATAAGCGCAGGCGGCATATCTTTACTGAGTTAGGGTTGATGTCCACGCCGAAAAGGCAATTCTCGATGAGCGTTTGCTTCTCGTGGAAAAGCGTTTCTTGTACGCGCTGGCTTTCCTTATTGGCCGGGCGGTATTCGAAAATATTGCCGCTGTCGTCCGTCACGATCAGTTCGTCGTTCACAACCTCTATCGTATAATCGCGCAGCGTGCGCCCTTCGCCGTCCATTAAAATTTGCAGATCGCTTTTGATGGCGATCAGCTCGTTGAGGGCCGACACCAAAAAGTGCCCCGAGCCGACTGCCGGGTCGCATATCTTCAGGCTGTTGATAATGGCGTTGGCTTCTTTTTTATCCCGTTTATCGATGCTGTCGTATAGCTCGCCGTAATCGGTCAAATTCCAGCCTTTGGCCTCGTTAAACTTTTGCACCACGGCGCGGCGGATGGTTTCGCGGCACATGTACATGGTGATAAAACCGGGCGTAAAAAACGAGCCGTCCTTATAGCCGTTTATTTTTTCGAAGATGAGGCCCAGTACCGAGGCGTTGATCAATATCTTATTATCTTCCTGTATCTCTTCCGAGCCTTCGCTGCTGAAATCGTAGGCGTTCAGGAAATCGAACAGGTAATCGAGCGTGTTCAGGCCGCCTTTGCGCGGCTTGCCGTTCGGGTCGGTCAAAACCGTCCCGTTCATCAAAGGAAGCTCCACATGGTTTTCGATGGCGTTGATGAAAACGGTTTGATGCTCCAGTTCGGTCTGCTCGAACAGCGAAGAATTTAAATAAGGCACTTTGCCGAACAGCGCTTTTACGTCCTCGTCCCGTTTATCGGTCTGTTTGGCCAGCACACTGAAGAAAAGCTTATCCAGGTCGTCAAAGTCCTTTATTTTCTCTTTGTTCAAAAACTTGTAACTGTCGTCGCCGTTATGGTAATTCACCAACTGCGCTTCCAGCAATTTCAGGAAAAGGATACGGTTTATCCAGGTGATCACCAGTTCGAGCGCCACGTTGTATATCCGGTCGGCGTAGTTTTCGCCGTATAGCGAGGGCTTTTCTAAGCGCGATATTTTGTCGTGCCTTTCTAATTGGATGATGGCGTTCTCGAGCAGCGAGCCGCGGTTCCGTTCGTCTTCCTTTTTCCGGGTAATGAGTTTTTTGCTGCCTTCCTTGTATTCGGTCAGGCCGATGAGGTGCAGCAGTTCGGAATAAAATTTCGGCTGCAGCGTATTGCTGTCGTTGGCAAAAGGCAGCTTGAGCAGGTGCACGGGCGAAAGTATCTTGTATAACGCGATCAGCGACCGGTCCTCATCGCTCGCCGCCTTGCCGAGCGTTTTCCCAAAATGCCGTATGTCAAAATACGTAGCGTCGAATGACACGTCCGGGTGCTGATCGAAATATTTCTTCAGCTCGTCGTAAAACCACGGATTGTCCTTGCCGTCCGACTTTTTCAGGTCGTACAGCTTCCTGATGCCCGGGCTGCGGTATATCTTTTTATCGAACTCGTTGGCGTCGATGATATACCACTCGTAAATGCTGGTGATGATCAGTTGCTTCAGCTCGTTCCGGTTATGCGTTATGCGCTCGTCGAAATAATAGAGCACCAGTTCGTGGAAAGCCTTCACGTTCGCCTTATCCGCCGAAACCATTTCGCTTTTGTTCGCCGGGCTTTTTACCTCCACGATCACCCCGTAAGGGTCGGCCGGCGACTTGCCGGTATGTATGATCAGGTCGTTCTTGCCAAGCGGGTTCACCTGGTGCGACCCCTTGTACCAGGTATCTTTAAGGAAATCGGCGATGAGCGATTTCAGGTGCTCCTCGTCGCCTTTGTCGTTTATTTTGGACAGCAGGTCGGAAAAATGGGCTTTAAACCGCTCAATATCGCTCCGGCTTACCTTTTCTTTAAGATACGCTTTGTTTAAGCACTGTTTCGGGCTAAGGGGTTTTAGGTTCATCGGCAATCGAGGGGTAAATTACCAAAGAAAAAGGAGGAGTGCAAACGTCAATGCGCGTGCCGCGGGGTATCGGTGGAGATGCCGAATGCTATTAAGTTAAGGAATATGCGTTTCAAGTGGCGCCATCCGGCGCTAAAGGTCGGTAGAAAATCCGTTTATAAAATAATATCGCGTGCCGTAGGTACGCAACCGGGCGAGGTTCCGTACCTATGGCACGGCATTCTGCCCGCTTATTTTTTGCTACCGACCTTCGACCCCGACGGGGTCAGCCTTAACTTAATAGCATTGTGGAGAACCCGCGGAGACAATTCAAATGTGGGAGTGCAAAATGGGGAGTGGGCATAATGAAAGCGGCCGGTGTTATCACCGGCCGCAGGTTGAAATTATACTATTGGTTAAGCAACTTAAAATTAGCTTTCTGCTTTTTTGTCAAGTTGTAACTGAATCCAATAAATGTCCCTATCCTGAAATCTTTTTCAGTTGGTAATGTGTCTGGTAAAGATGAAGTCAAGTAATGCTGGCCTGTTCGGTATTCAGATTGCAAAAAATCGACCTTTTGGAAAGCCGGTCCCG
>JAFDZL010000194.1 GCA_018266935.1 Bacteroidota bacterium
CCGCCTCTACAATATGCAGCGAGCCCACGGCTCTAAACAATGCAAGAGGTATCGCATCGGCCTATCTTGTAACAATGGATTTTAATCCGTTAATTAGGCGTGTAAAACCTGAACCAATGGCTCACACTTATCACCAAATCTACATCCAGACTGTCTTTGCCGTAAAATATCGAAAAGCTGTACTTGAAAACGAATGGCGATCTCACATCTTCGCCGTTATTGGCAATCTCATCAACGAGACCGGCTGCAAGACCATCATTGTTAACGGCGTTGAAGACCATGTCCATTGCTTCGTCGGATTAAGACCTGCGGTTTCTGTCTCGGAACTGATGAAAACGGCTAAGGCAAAATCCTCTAAATACATCAATGATCATTCGCTTACCGCAGACCGATTCGAATGGCAGGAAGGCTATGGCGCATTTTCGTATAACCGGTCCCACATTAACAAAGTTTACAATTACATCAAAAACCAGGAGGAGCATCACAGAAATCAGTCTTTCAAAGATGAGTACCTTGGACTATTGAAAGAATTTAAGATTGATTATGATGAACAGTATATCTTTCAGGAGTTGATATAATCATGCCTATGGCACTTTTCGTATTCTCCGCTCTGCGACGGGTTAAAACCCGTCGTTGCAAAATATTTCGAACCTACGGCTCTCAGATTAAACAAGAGGCGTAGCCTCGACCCGTCCTGTAACAACGGATTTCAATCCGTTGACCTGGCGTGATGCAACAAATCCAATCAATGCGTCATCGCAAATATCCCCCTGCCGCTCGCAGCTAAGATTCCTAAT
Organism: Bacteroidota bacterium; assembly: GCA_018266935.1. Taxonomy (GTDB): domain Bacteria; phylum Bacteroidota; class Bacteroidia; order Sphingobacteriales; family Sphingobacteriaceae; genus Mucilaginibacter. The sequence goes on from JAFDZL010000194.1 coordinate 798, forward strand.
ACTACCAGCACGCCTATAGTATAAAAAGTAGCGATAGCTTTATGCTTCCCTTCCGCCGTGGCAGCCTTCTTCGACCGGCTATGCCCTATCGTTATCAATGCGACCGCTATCAGCATACCGACGATGTGTTCCACCGTCCAGTAGCGGGTATCGTGCACTTTCATCGTGTTACTGTTGAACTGGACGAATGGGCTGAGGAAATATAAGATCAGTCCGACTAGCAATTGCGTGTGCACCGAGATCATCGCGAACAGGTTGAGCTTGCGCTGCCCTTCGCTGTATGGCTTTTTGCCCAGCCAACCGGCCCAGGCGCCGATAATGGCGATAACGAGTAAAAGGAGTACGATGTACCTGAGGCCTGAATGGAACTCGAGAAAAAACTTATAACCGTTCATCTGTGTAATTTTTGTGAAAAGTAAAAAGTCAGGGCTGAACTTTGTTCGCCCGTGTGTAACAAAGATGTAACAAATATAGATGATGCGCCGGAAAATTGCTTAGTGTTTCAATGTTTAAATAACTTAGAGGCAAACTGAACTTGTAATGAAGAAACTGCTACTCTCCTGTTTAGTCCTTCTTGTATTTTGCCTATGCCATGCACAGCAGACATTTCCTGTGAATGGCGCGCAGGATATAAGGCCCGGGCTGTATGCGTTCACCAATGCCAATATTGTCGTGGACGCCAATCAAACCATCGCCAATGGAACGTTGCTTGTCAAAGACAGGCTGATCGAAGCTGTAGGCACTAACGTCAATATTCCGAAGGGTTATATCGTGGTTGACCTTAAAGGCAAATACATTTATCCCGGCCTGATCGATGCTTATACTACTTACGGTATGCCCGAAGCGCCGCGCCAGGCTTTCGGCGGATTTGGCGGCAGGGTGACGATCACCCCGGTATCAACCAAGCCCGGCGCTTATGGCTGGAACGAAGCCATCAGGCCTGAAATGAACGCCAAAGCCATTTTCCACGCTGACGCAACGAAAGCCGAAGAGTACCGGAAGAACGGCTTTACTGCCGTGCAATCGCTGATACACGATGGTATCGCGCGCGGTACATCGGTGGTGGTTTCGCTGGGCGACGAGCGCGACAACGAAGTGATGATCAATGACGAAGCGGCTGCACACTACTCTTTTAATAAAGGAACCGCCGCTACAAATTATCCTTCATCGTTGATGGGCAGCATCGCACTGCTTCGCCAAACCTATCTTGACGCCGACTGGTACAAGAACCAAAAGGAAGAATACAATATCTCGCTGGCTGAATTCAACCGCCAGCAAAACCTTCCGCAGATATTCGAGGTAACCGACCAGCTGAACGTGCTGCGCGCAGATAAAATTGCCAAAGAGTTCGGCAAGCAATATATCTTCAAAACCGATGGAGACGAATACCGTCGCATCGATGCGATGAAGGCGACAGGCAGCAGCTTTATTATCCCGCTCACTTTCCCCGAGGCTTATGATATTGAGGACGCGTTCGACGCCCGCAACATCAGCTACGAGCAATTGAAGAGCTGGGAGCTTGGGCCAACGAACCCGGCCGCCATGGAAAAAGCGGGCATCAAGTTCGCCATCACATCCTACGGCCTGCAAAACGCCCGTGATTTCTGGGCCAACCTGCGGACGGCGATCGATAACGGTCTGACGGAAAAACAGGCGCTAATGTCTCTTACCGAAATCCCGGCTCAATTACTGAATGTAAGCGACAAGGTCGGCACCCTGACCAAAGGCAAGCTGGCCAACTTCATCATTACTTCGGACGATCTGTTCAAAAAAGACAATATCATTTTTGAGAACTGGGTTGAAGGCAGGCAGGACATTGTCAACCACATGGATCTGGCCGACCTGCGCGGCACTTACAACGTGGGTGGAGACGGCCTCGCCAATATCAAACTGCGCATAGGAGGCACACCGGGGTCCTACGATCTGAATGTTGAACGCACCGGCGCCGACAGCGTCCGCGCAAAAGGCAACATCACCCGCAACGGCGACCTAGTAACCATTTATTTCGATCTGAAAAACAAGCCTTCGGGCAATATCCGCCTGAGCGGTTATATTACCGGAGTTTCGCCGGTTGCCATGAGCGGCGACGGCGTTCTGCCCGATGGCACTTTCACCCGCTGGACAGCAACTTTGGCGACGCCGTTCACGCCGTCCCAACCCAAACCCGAGACAAAACCGAACAACCAGGTTGGTCCGGTGGTTTATCCGTTCGCGCCTTACGGTAATACGGAATTGCCAAAACAGGCAACCGTTTTATTTAAAAACGGCACCGTTTGGACTAACGAGAAAGAGGGCATATTACAAAACACCGACGTGCTGATCGAGAACGGCAAGATCAAATCAATTGGGAAAAACTTAACCGCGCCCGCCGGGGCTACGATAGTTGACGCGACAGGCAAACATATTTCGCCGGGGATCGTGGATGAGCACTCGCACATTGCCGTAACCGGCGGTGTGAACGAGGGCACGCAGGCTGTAACATCTGAGGTGCGCATCGGCGACGTACTGGATTCGGAAGACATACAACTCTACCGCCAGCTGGCAGGCGGGGTAACCACCTCGCATATCCTGCATGGGTCGGCTAACCCTATCGGCGGCCAAACCATGCTCATCAAACACCGCTGGGGCGTATTGCCCGAGGAAATGAAGCTGGAAGGCGCGCCGGGTTTTATCAAATTCGCCCTTGGCGAAAACGTAAAACAAAGCAACTGGGGTATTCCGCAAGGCACGCCGAACATGCGCTTCCCGCAAACGCGTATGGGCGTGGAGCAGGTTTACGTCGATGCCTTTACCCGGGCAAAAGAATATGAGGCTGCTCGTGCCGTAAAAGGGAACCATGTACGCCGCGACCTGGAGTTGGACGCATTGGTTGAGATACTGAACGATACCCGCCATATCACTTGTCACTCCTATGTACAATCGGAGATCAATATGCTGATGCACGTGGCCGATTCCATGGGTTTCAAAGTAAATACTTTCACCCATATCCTTGAAGGGTATAAAGTAGCTGACAAAATGAAAGCACGCAATATCGCGGGTTCGACCTTTTCCGACTGGTGGGCCTATAAGATGGAGGTGCAGGAAGCCATACCTTATAACGGCGCCATCATGCACGATGTCGGCGTTACTACCGCGTTCAACTCGGACGATGAGGAAATGGCCCGCCGCCTGAACCAGGAAGCCGGCAAAGCCGTGACTTACGGCAAAGTGAGCGAAGAGGAAGCGTTGAAATTCGTGACGCTGAACCCCGCAAAAATGCTGCACGTGGACAACCGAATTGGCAGCCTGAAACCTGGCAAAGACGCGGATATCGTGGTTTGGTCGGCCGACCCGCTGTCTATCTACGCCGTTGCCGAAAAGACCTATGTTGACGGTGTCAAATACTGGGATATCGACGAGGATGCCGCCAAACAAAAAGCGCTGAAAGCCGACGAGGCGCGTATCATCCAGAAAATGATCGCAGCCAAAAACAAAGGCGCCGAAACACAAAGGCCGAACGGAGGCCCACGTCGTCCGCATTATACCTGTGACACTGTTGAAGACGACGCCTATGTAGTTGCAGACGATTACAACGGCATGCAAACTAAAAACACTGACGAACAAAGCAGGAACCAGAAATAATGGAGAGTTGATTGAGTTGATTAAGTGATTGGTTGATTAGGTTAATATTTACAACCGGACCAACTGAATCCAACATAATCAACTTAGTCAACCTAATCAACTAAGAAAATGAAGAAAATATTAACGATAACAGGATTACTACTGGGCAGTATCCTCGCTTACGGGCAGGCCAATATCTCGCCGGCGCCGGCACAAACCAAACCCGTAGTTATCACCGGGGCTACGATCCATGTTGGCAACGGCCAGGTGATCAGCAACGGTTATATTGCGTTTGATAAAGGCGAGATCACCGCCATAGGCGAAGGCACGCCCGCCAACACCAACGGTGCGGATGTGATCGACGCATCAGGCAAACAGCTTTATCCAGGCTTTATTTGCCCTGTAACCACATTAGGTTTAGTAGAAATAGAAGAAGGCGCGCGCGGAACGGTTGACGACGAGGAAACCGGCTCCCTTAATCCCAATGTGCGTTCCATCATCGCTTACAATACCGATTCGAAAGTTATTCCAACAGTTCGCTCCAACGGCATATTGCTGGCACAACCCACACCAGAGGGCGGCCTGCTTTCGGGTCAATCTTCCGTGGTGCAACTGGATGCCTGGAACTGGGAAGACGCCGCTTATAAGAAAGACATCGCCCTCCACATGAACTGGCCGGTCCTTCGCCCGTCAGGCCGTCGTCGTGGACAGGGAACACCCGGAACACCGCAGGAATCGCCTGAAGAACGCCAGCAAAAGGAACTGGACGCCATTAATAGCCTGTTTAGCCAGGCTAAGGCTTATGCCGAAGCAAAACCTGCGGTGATCAACCTGCGCCTTGAAGCCATGAAAGGCTTATTCGACGGCACGAAAAAACTATTCGTAAACGCCAATGGTGCCAAAGAGATCATCCAGGCGGTGAACTTTGGCAAAAAGATGGGCATACAGGTGGTGATCGTAGGCGGAAAAGAATCGTATTTGGTGACCGATCTGCTGAAGGCTAACAACGTGCCGGTGATCATCACTGAAACGCAATCGCTGCCTTACCGCGAAGATGACGATGTTTACCTGCCTTACAAACTGCCGAAGATATTGCAGGATGCCGGCGTACAATACGGTCTCACCGGTATCGGTTTCTGGCGCCAGCGCAACCTGCCCTTCGAAGCCGGTGAGGCTGTAGGCTATGGTTTGACCAAAGAACAGGCTTTATCGATGATCACGCTGAACAATGCCAAAATTCTGGGTATCGACAAAACCACCGGCACGCTGGAAGTGGGCAAGGACGCCAACCTGTTCATTTCCAAAGGTGACGCGCTGGATATGATCAGCATCGATGTCCAAAAAGCCTTCATCCAGGGCCGCGACATCAATCTGGATAACCTGCATAAGCAGCTTTACCGCAAGTTCGCGGCGAAGTATGGGATAAAGGTGAATTTGTAGACAGAGCCAGGAACCAAGAGCCAAGAATCAAGATAACCGATAAAATCTTGGTTTTTGGCTCTTTGCTGTTGATTGATTGGTAGCGTTAGGTTTATACCCGTCGCTATTTTTGTTTCACGCGTTTTCACTGATTGCAGTATGAAACACTGAAACAAGTGAAACGTCCCGCAGGGCAAGCGTTATGTGTTCGAACGTTTATAACGTTATATTTGAACCGGTCGATTTGAATAAATTATAACCAGTGATAGTCGAGCACCAGGCGTTTGATTTACACGGCAAAACTTTAATTGAAAGGTTGGTAGCGACCCCGCCGCTACGGCTGAGCCGTACTTTTCAAAACGAGGCATGCTTTATTTACTTCTCAGGGGGCGGGATCACGGTTCATTCGGCGGCTGAGAAAAAGCAGGTTGGGCCCGGGGAGTCTCTATTGTTAAAATGCGGAAATTATCTATCGGAGCTTCCGGGAAAGCCCGGAACGGAGCATTATGAGATATTCGTTTTCCATCTCTATCCTGAGATATTAAGAATTATCTATAAAGATGAGATACCGCAATTTATAAAACAATCCGGCGTCAAATCATTCATACATGAAACCGGCCAATCTGGGATACTGTCCGGCTTTATTAACGGCTTATATTTTTATTTTCAGCAACCCGGCCTGGTTAACAATGAACTGCTGGAGTTGAAAATAAAGGAATTAGTGTTGCTGCTTATGCAAACTACCAGCGCGGGCTCTGTTGCCTCGCTATTTTCAGACCTTTTTACCCCCCGGCACCTGGGCATAAAAGAGGTGGTCAGCAATCATATATTCTCAGATCTATCGGTCCGCGACCTGGCCTCATTTTCTAACATGAGCCTGTCAACCTTCAAGAGGACATTTCATACGTTGTATCACGACTCGCCTTCCAATTATATCAGGGTTAAACGTATCGACCGTGCGAAAGAACTGCTTATTGTCAGCGAATTGACGATCAGCGAAATTGCTTTCCAGACAGGTTTTGCCGATACAGCCCATTTTTCAAAGATATTTAAGGCCATCTGCCACTGCACCCCCTCCGACTTCAGGGTATCAAATCGCTGAACCCGGAGCGAGCTGAGTTAAACAACCAATATTCTGACCTTTTTTGACAAACCAGGCTGATAACGCCACTCTACTTTTGTCAGAGAAAAAATGATCATGCAAATACCATTAGAAAATAACAACCTGTGAAAAGACTAATCGACAAAAATAAGTTCGGCCCCTGGGCAATTGTAACCGGTGCGTCGTCGGGTATCGGCAAAGGAATTGCCCGACAGCTTGCAGCAGATGGATTGAATCTAATACTCGTCGCCAGGCGATTACCGCTGCTTGAAGAAATTGGCAAATCGCTTTCGGGCGAATTTGGCATCGAATACCGTGTCATTGAAGCCGACCTTGGACAAGAAGGTGCGGTTAAAAAAATTGCTGAATTAACCGGTGACCTGGACATAGGCCTTTTGGTTTCGAATGCCGGAACCGGGAAGCCGGGAAAATTCCTTTCGTTCAGCCACGGTGAGCAGAAATATTTTTTGCAATTAAATGCTTTGTCGCACTTTGATCTGACATATTGTTTTGGAAGGAAAATGGCGAAGCGGAAAAGCGGCGGCATACTTATAACTGGAGCAATGGGAGCTACGGACGGTGTTCCTTATATGGCAAGCATGGCGGCGAGCAAAGCCCTTTTATTAAGCCTCGGAAAATCGCTCCATTATGAGTTTAAGGAGTTTGGGATCAATATCACCATATTGGTCACCACGCCGACTGATACTGCAATAATTCCCCTGCTCGGTTTCGATAAGGATACGATGCCTATGAAACCGATCACCGTGGAACAATGCGTATCAGAAGCACTTGGTGCGTTAGCCAAAAATCGAATAAGCGTTATGCCCGGGTTTAAATTTCGTGTCACCAACGCATTAGTGCCAGCATCTGTATCGCGCAACATGACCGGCGAACTGATGAAAAAGAACAATCACATTGTTTGATATGAGGAACATAAAAATAGCTTCAATGTCTCTTGGCATGATAAGCCTGGCTTTTGGCACGTTGAAATTTATAAGTCCGTTTAAGGATTGGTATGCCGCGCAGATTAAGACGAGCGGTTTGCCCACCGCAGCCTATTCACTCGGAATGGCAGGAGAAATCGTTGTCGGGATAGCTTTTTTATTTCCTTTTTTCGTTGGCATAGGAGATAAACGCAAGCGGGTGCTCCTGATCCTGGCGAGCATTTTATTTTCTATTATGATGATATCAGCAGCTATCGTTCACTTGGTCCCAGGTGTGCCTGCAGACGTTCTTCCTTTAAAAATTAAGCCGCCGGTTATCCCCTTGTTTTTTTTATGCGTCGCAATTTTTAACCTCGTGCAAATCATCAAAACTAAACAAATATGAGTACAGGAAATTCCAGGGTCACGAAAGTTATTTATTGGGTAACGACAACAATTATTGCGGCGATGTTCTTTATAACCGGCGTCGGCAACCTTGTGCCTTTTGATCATATCGCTCATGATATGACCCATCTTGGCTACCCCTGGTATTTTATGAACATATTGGGCACATGGAAAATTGCAGCTTCGCTGACGCTGCTATTCCCATTTCCGCAACGGGTAAAAAACTGGGCCTATGCCGGTGCATTTTTTGACCTGACCGGGGCAGCGTTGTCCCGCTTTTTTGTCCATGATCCTTTGATCAGCATTATCATACCATTGATGATATTGATCCCTGTGGCCACCTCTTATTTGAACGGCATAAAAATATCGAGGGCTAAAATTGCATTGAACAGTTAGTTTTTCTTTGACTATAATGTAGTTGGCTTCCCAACTCAAGTGGCGAAGTATGAAATAGTGGAAGAAGTGAAGTGCTCCGTGATTTTACCCCTCTGTCGACTTACCGCCGGCACCTCCCTTAGGTAAGGTGAGGAAATTTAAGGCTCTTTACCAGCACTTAGGCGGGGATATTGAGCTTGCGAGAGAGATGGTAAAACAAGGCTTTCCCTGTTTCATTTGTTTCATTCACTGGAAGTCTGAAACATTGTAACAAGTAAAACACCATCACACCGCAAAACTAAACTTCCCCATCAGCACTGACGGGTTTGCGCCAATCTGTATCGGTTCGCCGGAAAGCGCTTCATTGCCTAGCAAGGCGAACAAAATAGCCTCTTTTGCATCCGGGTCGATGCCCAAAGCTGAGGTATCCGCAAACGTGGCGTTGGGTAGTAGTTGTTTCAGGTAGGTAGTCACGAAGTAATTCTTCGCGCCCCCGCCGCTAAAGAAGATATGACTATCGGCCGGAAAATATGCCAATATAAAATCGGCAATAGCACGGGCTGTAAAAGCGCTTAATGTGCAAATAATATCTTCCGGACTAATATCTTGTGTTCCCGAAACCTGCTGCGCATCGGCTAAATAAGCCAGGTTGAACAGCTCGGGCCCGGTGGTTTTCGGTGCTTTTTCGCCGAAAAAGGGATGATCGAGCAGGGCTTCCAGCAATGCATCATTTACCAGGCCGGAAAGTGCGATCATCGAATCCTTATCATAAGGCTTGTTGAAATATTCACGGCTGGCTGCGTCGATCAACGTATTACCCGGACCAATATCCGTACAAACCACTTTGCCCGGGTTGCCGTCGGCCGGCAGGTAGGTCAGGTTGGCGATACCGCCGATATTGAGCAGTATCCCGTTCTCGCCCTTTTTACTCGCCAGCAAAACATCGCCATACAGAGCTAACGGCGCGCCTTCGCCACCGGCTGCAATATGTTTTTGGCGGAAATCGCTAATGGTCAAAATGCCTGTTTTTACTGCGATATGGTCGCCGTCGCCGATCTGAAGCGTGGCATTTGGATATTCTGCTTGCTGATGCAGTCGCTTCGGCGCATGGTATATACTTTGCCCGTGACTGGCTACGAAATCAACTTCCTCCGGCTTAACGCTCCACTTTTCTAATGCCTGTAAGATCAATTCGCCATGAAAAGTACCGATATAGGCGTTTAATAAAGTTACTTTTTCCAGGTCAACCAGTCTGCGGGAGAATATCTCGTGAACCTGTTCTTTGAAATGCGGATGATAGGCTATCGTCGTGAAATGAACTAACTCAAAGTTCGTATCCGGCCCATTACCATTAAATCTGCACAAAGCAATGTCAAGCCCATCCAAGGAGGTGCCTGACATAAGACCAATACCCAACTTCTTAGGTTTCTGTGCGATACTCACCAATTTTTGGATATTTCGATTCATTAGGTTAGACGTTGTACGTTATACGTTTTACGTTTAGTGTTTTCAAAGTTTGGTGATAAATCTTACATTAGGAAATTAAATCAAAATCTTATCATCATGCAAAACTTTAAAGATTTACTGCTTTGGCAGGAAGCACACCAATTTGTACTGAACATTTACAGGATTTCGGAACATTTTCCAAAATCAGAAACGTTTGCCATAACGTCTCAGTTGAGGCGCGCCGCTGTCTCGATGCCATGTAATATTGCGGAAGGCTGCGGCAGATACACACAAAAAGATTTCGCAAATTTTCTGCAAATTGCACTTGGCTCGACCAATGAATCCGACTATTTGACGTTATTGGCTAAAGACCTGAATTATATCTCAGAAGATCAGTTTGTTTCGGCCCAAGAGCATTTGAATAAGATCAGGGCAATGAACATCAACCTGATCGATACAGTAAGAAAATAAAAGACGTAAAACGTAAAACGTACAACGTACAACCAAAAATTGAACATATGAACCTAAGAAAAATCTTCCTATCCGCCTTATCGCTTGCATTAGCTGCAAACTTCTCCTTCGCGCAAGCGCCTAAAAAAGCGATAACCGCTAAAGGAAAACCTGTCGCCAAAGAGCACGTCAAAAGCGATTTACTGCCCGTTGACCCGAATGTGATCATCGGGCATTTGCCAAACGGTCTAACCTATTATATCCGCAAAAACACCGAGCCGAAGAGCCGGGCCGAACTGTACCTGGTGAATAAAGCCGGCTCCGTTTTAGAAACGGACGACCAGCAGGGCCTGGCGCATTTCACGGAACACATGGCCTTTAACGGCACACGCGATTTCCCAAAGAACGAACTGGTGAGCTACCTGCAGCATGCGGGCGTGCGTTTCGGCGCCGACCTGAACGCTTATACATCTTTCGATGAAACCGTTTATCAATTGCCGCTGCCGACAGATAGCGTGAAGGTCTTTGAAAAAGGCTTCAACATACTCGCCAATTGGGCGGGCTATCAAACCTTCGACCCGAAAGAAATAGATGATGAACGTGGTGTGGTTTTGGAAGAAGAGCGCCTTCGCGGCAAAAATGCCCAGGAACGTATCCAACACCAGATATTGCCGGTTTTACTCAATAATTCACGCTATGCACAGCGTTTGCCTATCGGCAAGGAAGACATCTTGAAAACCTTCAAGCCGGAAACCATCAAACGTTTCTACCATGATTGGTACCGCCCCGACCTGCAGGCCGTAATCGCAGTAGGGGATTTCGACCCGAAACGTGTTGAGCAGCTGATCAAAGACAATTTCTCGCCACTGAAAGATCCGGCCAACGAAAAACCGCGTACTAAATACACTGTTCCGCCAACGCCGGGTACCGCCGTTAAGATCGCAACGGATAAGGAGTTTCCGCGCACGATATTTGAAATGGTTGTAAGGCATCCCGGAACGGTCACCAAAACCAAAGCCAATTACCTGCAGGGCATGCGCAATCAACTGTTCGATGCCATGCTTGGCGAACGCCTGAACGAATTGCGTCAGCAGGCTAATCCGCCGTTCATCGCGGCGGGCGCAGGTTACGGCTCCTTTATTGGGAACCAGGACGCATTTACGTCTATTGCCCTGGCTAAGCCCGGTGAACTCGAGAGTGCGGTGAAAGCGTTGGTGGCGGAGACCGAGCGAGCCCGCAAATTTGGCTTCACAGCGACCGAATTCGAGCGTGCCAAACAGGATGCGCTGACCCAAATGGACAATGCATACAAGGAACGCGACAAAACCCGCTCGGTAAACTTTGTGCAGGAATACCAGCAAAACTTTCTGCGCGGCGAAGCCATACCAGGCATTTCATGGGAAGACACCTTCTTTAAGGACAATGTCGATAAGATCAAACTAAGCGAGATCAACGCGCTTGCGGGGAAATACATCAGCGACCAGAACCGCGTAGTGATCGTCGAAGCGCCGGACAAGGAAAAAGATAAGCTGCCTGCAGACAAAACGCTGCTGGAATGGATCAGTACTGCGGGTAAGGATGTAAAGCCTTATGTGGACAACGTGAGCAATAAGCCGCTGCTGGATAAACAGCCGACGCCGGGCAAAACGGTATCAGTCCAGAAAGACGCAGCGATCAGCACTACTACGCTCACGCTGAGCAACGGCGTGAAGGTGATACTGAAACCGACAACTTTTAAGAACGACGAGATACTGATCAACGGTTACCATTTCGGCGGCACGTCATTGGCAAGCGATGAAGATTTTACTTCGGCTAACATGGCAGCGGGTGTGATCGGCAATAGCGGGCTGGCTGGCTTTACTGAAATACAGCTCGACAAAATGCTGTCGGGTAAGAACGTCGGCATATCGCCATACATCCGCGAACTTTCGGAAGGCATCAGCGGCAGTTCGTCACCCAAAGACCTGGAAACGGCGCTGCAGCTGGTCTATATGTACTTCACCGAGCCGCGGAAGGACCCGGATATCTGGCAATCGAGCATCACGCAAACCAAATCGCTGCTGGCCAACCGCAGCCTCGATCCTACGGCGGTATTCCAGGACACCGTTTCGGCAACGCTGAGCAACCACAACTTCAGGCGGATGGTCGTTACACCCGAACACCTGAACAGCGCCAGTCTTGACAAAGCTTTTGCCTTCTACAAGCAGCGCTTTGCCGATGCCAACGGGTTCACTTTTGTGCTTGTAGGCAGTTTTGATGAGGATAAGATCAAACCGCTGCTGGAAAAATATCTCGGCGGATTGCCGTCATCGGGTGGAAACGAGAATTACAAGAACCTGGGCATACATCCGCCTGCCGGGGCGCTGACAAAAGAAGTTTACAAAGGTATTGGAGACAAGAGCAGCGTTCAATTGGTATTCAATGGCAACTATGATTACAGCGACCTGAATAATTTGCAGCTTGACGCGCTGAACGAAGTATTAAACATTAAACTGATAGAACGTCTTCGCGAAAAAGAGGGCGGCACTTATGCCCCGGGCGTACGTGTAAGCCATACCAAGCTGCCCGACGGCCGCTATTCGATCACTGTTTATTTTGGCTGCGCGCCTGCAAACGTAAAAAAGCTGATCGCCGCTACCATAGACGAGATCAATAAGATCAAACAAAACGGGCCGGAAGCCGGGGATATTCAGAAATATATCGCCGAAACTACCCGTTCGATACAGGTTGACCTGAAAGAAAACTCGTTCTGGGAAGGCCATCTGATCAGTTCGACGCAAAACCAGGAAAATCCCGACCTGGCACTGCAGTGGATACCCGACCTGAAACAAGCGACAGTACAAACAGTGAAGGATGCCGCCAATAAATATTTGGACGAAAAGAACCTGATCAAGCTGATCTTACTGCCGGAGAAGAAATAAAAAGAAAACACGAATTGCACGAATTGGTTCGAATTATTGGCCGGTCACAATTGGTTTAATTCGCCTAAATTCGTGCAATTCGTGTTTATGAGTATTGGTCAGCAGATCATCCGTGAGTGGTACAGGCGAAAGAACTGGCAGCAATTCCCGTTCCAGCAGGAGATGGAGGACGCTTATCTTTCGGGCTTTTCGGGCCTGCTGAACGCCCCTACCGGCAGCGGTAAAACCTTTGCCGTTTTCCTCCCATTCCTGGCCGGTTACATCAATAAACACCCTGATACCTGGCAAACACGGCAAAATAACGGCTTGCTGATGCTTTGGATCACGCCGTTGCGCGCCCTGACGAATGATATCCGCAAGGCGATGCAGGAAGTATGCGACGATATCGGCCTGCCCTGGCGCGTTATGACGCGGACGGGCGATACCTCCGCTGCCGAGAAGCAGGCGCTGAAAACAAAATTGCCCGAAGTATTGCTCACTACGCCCGAAAGCCTGCACCTGATGCTGGCACAAAAGGAATACCCAAGAATATTCCAGGGGCTGCAGGTCGTAGTGATCGACGAGTGGCACGAGCTGCTGGGCACCAAGCGCGGTGTGCAGGTGGAGCTGGGGTTGTCCCGGCTCAAGGCCCTTGCCTCAGTTGGCAGTTTTCAGTTGGCAGTGGGCAGCAGAACTGCAGGCAACGACCGCAAACTGCCAACTGCCAACTGCCAACTGAAAATATGGGGTATCAGCGCAACCATCGGCAACCTGAAGCAGGCTGTGGATGTGCTTTTAGGCAATGATTTTCCGAAGGAAAGTATCAAAATGGTGCGGGCTTTTTTGGACAAGCGGCTCGTCATCAAATCTGTCATCCCGGAGAATATTGAAAGCTTTTCCTGGTCAGGGCATATTGGCCTGAAGCTGTTGCCGCAGGTGATGGAGATCGTCGCGCAAAGCAATACCACGCTGATATTTACCAATACCCGGTCGATGGCCGAGATATGGTACCACGCTATCCTGGATAATTATCCTGAATACGCGGGCATCATGGCCATGCACCATGGTTCGCTCGACAATGAAATGCGCAACTGGGTAGAACAGGCGCTGCATGCCGAAGCGCTGAAAGTTGTAGTCTGTACCTCCAGCCTCGACCTGGGTGTGGATTTCCGGCCGGTGGACAGCGTGGTACAGGTAGGCAGTCCTAAAGGTGTCGCGCGGTTTATGCAGCGCGCGGGGCGGAGCGGACATTCACCAGGGGCTATATCCAAAGCCTGGTATGTGCCGACACATTCCCTTGAACTGCTCGAAGGCGCCGCCCTAAAACAAGGTATTAGAAAAGGCATCTATGAAAGCCGGGATCCGATGCTGCTTTCCATGGACGTGCTGATACAGTACATGGTGACGCTGGCCGTTTCTGATGGTTTTCGGGCCGATGAATTATTCAGCGAGGTGAAAAGCACCTACGCGTTTGCCGACTTGAGCCGCAGCGAATTTGATGAGCTGCTGGATTTCATCACCCATGGGGGCAGGGTGCTGGCGCAATACGATGAGTTCTTGAAGGTTGAAGTTGACAATGGATTGTATAAGGTGAACAGCCGGCGCGTAGCGATGCGTCACCGGCTGAGCATCGGGACTATCACGAGCGACGTGAGTATCAGGGTGCGCTGGCTGAGCGGCAAAAGCCTTGGAACGATAGAAGAATCGTTTATATCCAAATTGAAGGAAGGTGACTCTTTTTGGTTCGCCGGGCAGAATCTTGAATTCATTCGCATTAAGGAAATGAGCGCCTATGTGAAAAAATCGGCTGCAAAAAAAGGTATGGTCCCCAGCTGGATGGGCGGACGGATGCCGCTATCCTCGCAGCTATCCGCGGTTTTCAGGGAAAAGCTGGACGAGGTGGCGCATGGCATTGAATATGACAAGGAAGTGATCGCCCTTAAGCCGCTTTTTAACTTACAGGCCGAGTTATCGCACTTGCCGCAGAGTCATGAATTCCTGATCGAATCGTTCAGGGCAAAGGATGGGCATCATTTGATATTTTATCCTTTTGAAGGGCGGTTGGTTCATGAAGGTATGGCCTCGCTGCTGGCATACCGTATCTCGAAGATCAGGAACTTCTCATTTTCCATCGCCATGAACGACTATGGCTTTGAGTTACTGGCTGATGAAGATATCCCTATCGAACAAGCGCTCGAGGATGCGGAATTCTTTTCGATCAATAACCTGCTGGCCGATATACAGCAAAGCCTGAACGCGAACGAGATGGCCCGAAGGCGTTTCCGGGACATAGCGCACATCGGCGGCCTGGTTTTTACGGGTTACCCCGGGCAGCCTGGCAAAAACAGGCATTTGCAGGCTTCGTCCTCACTTTTGTTCGATGTATTCAGCGAATATGATCCCAACAATTTATTGGTGCGGCAGGCTTATAATGAGGCCCTGGCTTTTCAGCTGGAAGAATTCAGACTGCGGGAAGCGCTGCAACGTATTGAAAAACAGAGCATTGTCCTAAAAGAAATACATCAGCCTACGCCATTCGCATTTCCTATTATGGTTGACAGCCTGGGTCGCGAACGCCTGACCACGGAAACGATGGAAGAAAGGATAGCCAAACTTACCGTCACGGGAACGCTGGAACGGCGCGAAAAAAATCCTAAAGACGGTTTTACGAAGAAGAGAAGATTTTAAAAAGCGTGGGGGATATTTTTGGCTTAATTAGCAGAACAGCATAAGAATTTCGCTCCTGTTCAGAGCAAAGCGAATGCAATGTCGCCTTTTTCAGTATTTCAGGGTCACCTTATTCGGGTGCAGGTTATAATTAATCAAACAGTTTCTTACCACGTACAATCACCGTTGCGATGATCAATACAATGGGTAATACCGTGATCACTACACCTACCAATGTTAAGCCACTATTATTCATTTTGGGTTGTATTAATATTTAGCATTAATGTAAGGCAAAAATCATGCCTCAAGTATTATATCTTATGTCAAGTACTATCATATAGACTAATATCAGTCATTTAGGTTTAGTAGAGCCGCCTAAATGTGCATTATGTTCTACATATAGCTTTGACAATAATATTTCGCGGGCAATAAATTTCCCGAACCGAAATATGTAATATCACTTGTAAATTTGATACGAAATCAAATCTACACTATAATCAAAACGACAGGGCATTTGGCCATTTCAAACCCCTGCCTGGTTTTTATGTTTCAACTTGTAAGGTTTCCACCGGAGATGCGTCAATAAAGGTATAAATAAATTCCATAACTTTATGATAATGAGAATAAAAATAATTGGCTGGCCGCTACTTTTTTTGCAAATCGCCTTTCTGAGCGCCTGCGGCCAGAATCAGGCCCATAATAGGGTCATTCCGGGGAGCTCTGAAGACGTAAAAACATTTCCTGAAGCTAAACCAAATACCTACTGGAAAAAAATTTTATCGCCCGAAGCGTATGAGATCATGGTCAATAAAGGCACCGAACGACCATTCAACAATCCATACTGGAACAACCACGAACAAGGCATTTATGTAAGTGCCGCCACGGGTAAACCGCTGTTCAGCTCCGACGCAAAATTCGATTCGGGCACAGGCTGGCCGAGCTTCTTCAAGCCGATAGATCCCAAACTGATCATGATCGTGAAAGATTATTCAGAAGGCATGGAACGCGACGAGGTGGTTGAACGCAGTACGGGTTTGCACCTGGGCCATGTATTTGACGACGGACCGGCGCCGACTGGCTTGCGTTATTGCCTTGATTCTTACGCATTGAAATTCATAAAAACAAAATGACTATTTTTTTAGAACTTTGAACCGCGAAAAACGAAACCACGTAGGTATTAGTGTTTTTCAAGTTTAACTCAATGATCATACTGATTTTTTTCCTGTGCCACTGGTTTGTGTCACTCTTCTTCCAGACGTTTTTCCTCCACCGTTACGCATCGCATAAGATGTTTAAAATGAACCCGTTTTGGGAGAGGATATTTTATTTCTGCACGTTCATTTTCCAGGGGTCATCGTTCCTTAATCCCCGCGCCTACGCCATTATGCACCGTATGCACCATGCCTACAGCGATACGGAAAAGGACCCGCATTCACCGCATTTCATTAAGGATGTTTTCGGCCTGATGATGAAGACGAAAGATATTTATGTCTCCTATCAGAAATTCAAGGTCGAGCCCGAGCCGCAATTCCGCGACCGCTACCCTACCTGGTCATTTGTTGACAGTATCGGCGACCTGTGGGTTACCCGTATCAGCTTCGGTCTGTTTTATGTTGCGTTTTATGCGGTTTATGCCACGCATTGGTGGATGTTCTTATTGCTGCCTATCCATTTCCTGATGGGGCCTATTCATGGGGCTATAGTCAACTGGTGCGGGCATAAATACGGCTATTCCAATTATGACAATGGCGACCATAGCAAGAATACATTACCGCTGGATTTCCTGATGATGGGCGAACTGTTCCAGAACAACCACCATAAAAAGCCCAATGACCCCAAGTTCTCTAAGCGCTGGTTCGAACTCGACCCGACGTACCCCATAATGAAGCTGATGCATGCCCTGCGTATCATCAAGCTGAGAAAAGCCTGATAACGATGATCACCGCGCTAAAAGTCATATTCAGTGTCTTGTTGGTGTGGATGTGTTACGTGGTCGTCAGCACCAGTCTGCAAAGTAATTTGTTCAGGGAATGGGGCTTCCTGGGATCGATCCCATGGATGCGGGCTACGCTCTGGGATTTTTACACCAACGTCCTGGTGATCTTTGTGTGGGTGTGCTACAAAGAAAAAAACTGGCTGTTAAAAATCCTATGGCTTTTACTCCTCGTATGTTTAGGCAGCATCGCCAGTTGCGCCTTTGTGCTGATACAATTGTTCAGGCTAAAACCCGGCGAAGGCTTAAAAGAGTTTTTTAGCAAACAAAATGGATAATTCAGTTTGGTGGCTGGCTTTGTACAGTCTCATTGCATGCAGTCTAATTATGCTTGCGGTATGGTTTTGGGCCCATCGCATCAAAAATGCGGGCGTAGTGGACATTTTCTGGTCATACAATTTCCCGGTTATCGCCATCATCCTGTTGCTGCTGGCGCCAGGTTTTGAAACCCGGAAACTGCTCATTTGCGGTATGGTGGTCATTGCCGGGGGGCGTTTGGGCACCTATATCCTCACACGCACCGTAAGCCACATACACGAAGAAGAGGGCCGCTATCAGCAACTGCGCAAAGAATGGGGGCCAAACCCCGACTGGGTTTTCTTTTGGTTCTTCCAGGGGCAGGCACTATCCAATGTGATATTGGCGGTGCCGTTTTTCGTGGTCTGCATGAACCCTTCCACGACTATCTCGCTTCTTGAATATGCCGGCGCCGCTTTATGGCTGATCAGCGTTGTAGGCGAATCTATTGCTGACGCGCAATTGAGGACCTTCAAAAAAGCTCTGTCCAACAAAGGTAAAGTTTGCAGCCGGGGGCTTTGGAACTATTCGCGGCACCCGAATTACTTTTTCCAGTGGATGATATGGATGTCATACTTCGTATTCGCGCTTGGGTCGCCGTATGGCTACCTCGCCGTTATCAGTCCGGCGATAATTTTATATCTATTATTGAGGGTCACCGGCATTCCGATCACCGAAGAGCAATCCATACGCTCCAAAGGAGATGCTTTCAGGGAATACCAGAAAACGACGAGCGCTTTTGTGCCGTGGTTTAAGAAACGTTGAACGTTTGACGTAGCACGTTTTTGTTCCGTCGCAAATCATAAAATCTTTATCTTTCAAAATCCGAAACAAATTTAAACCCGTAATCTACCCCAAAAACAATCGACGTATAACGTATTACGTCGAACGTCCAACCCAACATGTGGTACGATAAACTGATCGAACAAAATAAAATTCCCGATTTTCTGCTGCGGCGCGGCATACGAAAATTGCTTAAACAACGCCTTCGGGACGAAGATAAAGGCGGCGTTGAAGCTCAGCAGGCACACCTGATGAGGCTGATCGAACAATTGAAAACCTCGCCTATCGCGGTGAACACCTCCGAAGCTAACCAACAGCATTACGAAGTGCCGACCCAATTTTACCAGTACTGCCTGGGCAAAAACCTGAAATATTCAGCCGGTTATTGGCAGGAGGGCGTTACAGATATCGATACATCAGAAGATGATATGCTGGAGCTTACCTGCCGGCGCGCCGAATTGCGGGATGGTCAGCAGGTGCTGGAGCTGGGCTGCGGCTGGGGCTCGCTGTCTTTGTATATGGCGGTTAAATATCCGAAAAGCATATTCAAAGTGATATCGAATTCGCGCACTCAAAAGGATTTTATTGACAATCAGGCAAAGCAGCACGGCATTACCAATCTGACCGTGATCACCGCGGACATGAATACCTTCCAGATTGATGAGCAATTCGACCGGATCGTTTCGGTCGAGATGTTCGAGCACATGCGCAACTACCAATTACTGATGCAGAAAGCGGCGTCATTTTTGAAACCCGATGGCAGAGTTTTCATTCACATTTTTACCCATAAAGAATATGCTTACCTGTTTGA
>JAFDZL010000195.1 GCA_018266935.1 Bacteroidota bacterium
AACGAGCCGATCTCGATCATATCCGGCAGCATACGGTGTTCGGTGCCGTGCAGTTCGGACACGCCTTCGATGGTCAATAAATTCGAGCCTATGCCGCTGATCTTCGCGCCCATGCGCACCAGCATTTTGCAAAGCTGCTGCAGGTACGGCTCGCATGCTGCGTTGTAAATAGTGGTTGTTCCCTTGGCGAGCACGGCTGCCATTACCACGTTGGCGGTACCGGTTACCGAAGCTTCATCCAGCAATATATATGTGCCTTTCAGATCCGACGCATCGACATTGAAAAAACTTGTTTCAGGATCGTAATCAAATTTGGCGCCCAGCTTCTCAAAACCCAGGAAGTGCGTATCCAGCCTCCTGCGGCCTATCTTATCGCCGCCGGGTTTTGGTATCGCCGCCTTGCCGAAACGCGCCAGCAGCGGACCGACGATCATTACCGAACCGCGCAGGCTGCCGCCTTTGTTCCTGAACGCATCCGACTGGAAGAAATTAAGATCGATATCTTTGGCTTCGAAACTATAGGTGTCGGGACCCAGGCGTTCAATCTTAACACCCATATCGCCCAGCAGCTCGATCAGCTTGTTGACGTCCTTGATATCGGGAATATTGCTGACGGTGACCTTTTCGGGCGTCAGCAGCACCGCTGAAAGTATCTGCAATGCCTCGTTTTTAGCTCCCTGGGGTACAATTTCGCCTTTTAAGGGCTTGCCGCCTATAATTTCAAATGCGTTGTTCATGTTTAGTTCATGGTTGATGGTTCATAGTTCATAGCCGATCGTTCACAGTTTGCAGAATTTGCCATGAACTATCAACTATGAACCATACGCCGATTAGTGTTTCCTTCCGCCGCCGCTGCGGTTTTGGTTGTTCCTTCCGCCGTTATTCCGGTTCTGGTTTTGGTTCTTATTCCGGTTCTGATTTTGATTTTTATTGCGGTTCTGGTTTGGATTGCTCGATCTGAATTCCACCTTGTTCAGGTTCACGTTATCCTCAAGCTTCAGTTCACCTCGTGACATATTGTTCAGGTCGGCCAGGATGATCTCATCGGCTACCGAATCCTTGTTCCACTGCACGTACGCCATCTTCATAAAATTGGCGATGGCCTGCACCATGTGCTGCTTACGCTCGGGTTCCTCGATGGTTTTGGCCTTTTCGATCATCAGCTCGATGGTTTTACCATAGTGCTTGGCGCGGATGCGCTGGTGAGGGTACTTCAGCGGCTCGGGCTTCATGTGAATAGCCTCCAAAGAAGGTTTTGGATACGGCGAATCCACATCGATCTTAAAGTCGGAGATGATATGCAAGTGGTCCCACAATTTATGCTTAAAGTCGGCCACATCGCGCAGGTGCGGGTTCAAAAAACCCATCAGGTCTATTACCACCTGGGCGTAACGGTTGCGCTCTTCTTTAGTCGGCAGTTCGACGATATATTTTACCATGTTCTGCACATTGCGGCCGTATTCCGACAGGATCAGCTTGTTGCGCGTTGAATTATAATCAAATGGTTTCTCTGGTTGGATACCCATAAAAAAATGAATTTTAAAAGTTAATGGTATTCGCTAAAATCAGCGCAGGTCTTTGATTGTTGAACAAGCCAAAGCGGCTGAAGTTGAATTGTTGTTGAAGTAGTGCAAAGATAGCACGAAAGTAGTGATATGCAAATCTTGGTGGTGTCTCAGTTTTAATTTATTTTCCTCCGTAATACTAATATCATTATTTGCGATAACACAAATGCGGGAATCACTATAATTCCCACCAGCAATATTTCAAACCTGTATTCAATGGAGTATTTCCTAAAAAAAACATGAAATAGAATACCTATCGCTGATATTAATATTGAAACTCTTGAAATTTTTCGCCACAAGAAGAGTTTATCAATTCTATTCATAAAAAAGCTACTCGCTTTGGTGCCTTAAATATATGAACAGAAAACGGTTTTTAATCCGCACTAATGTCGCGGTTTGAAACTTATTTCTCCTTCGTCAGTTCAACCCCATCCCGTATCGCCGTCTCAAGCACATCAACGTTGATATCTTTCAGTTGCTTGAACTTAATGCAATACCCGGTCACACTCGCCTTACCCAGGGTTTTGCCATACGTTTCAGCTAAGTATTTCTTGTCCTTGATCCCAAGGATATAAACAGATATACCGGTTGTGTTCGCGCTCAAACCGATTTGATAAATCTCCCTGGTTTTTCCATCAGCATATTTTATGGTGTAGGATCCGTATCCTACGTTGGGGTTACTGACCACTTTACCCTCGCTGTTTTTACCGTCATCGAACCATAATTTACATCCCGGCAAGGTTTGGAGTATGTACGTATGCAAAGCTTGCATATCACTGCGTTTGGGTTCGGGTTGGCTGGTAATATACTTTTCGATCTGTTCCTGTACGTTCATATGCATTATGCGAACTATGCAATGTTGAAGTTATAAATAAGATTTTGCAATTCAATAACAGCAAATTTTAACTTTACAACCTTCCAACTTTACAACATTGCAACAAATCAAGATCACCCGCACCGAAATCTTCCGCTTCAGCATAGCCATGGAGCCGTTCACCATTGCCACCGGCACCATGGACCATGCGCAGAATGTTTTTATCCGCGTGCATACCGACGCCGGCTTTTACGGCGTGGGCGAGTGCTCGGCCTTCCCGATGATCGTCGGCGAAACACAGGATACCTGCCTGGTAATTGCTAAGAAATTCGCCCGGCTGTGGAAAGGGAAGGACGCCCTGGATATTCCCGCGCGGCTGCAGCAATTGCATGATTTTACCGCAGGTAACAGCACGATCAAAAGCGCCTTTGATATGGCCCTGTATGACATTGCTGCGAAACAT
>JAFDZL010000196.1 GCA_018266935.1 Bacteroidota bacterium
GGATGAACTGGAAGTAATAAAGGTTGTTGTTCCCGACATTACCGGGGATGGACACGAGCGAAACCGCCGATATACCCGAACCGATCATCCCGAATGCGACCAGGAACCAGGGCGAGGCGCGGTCGCCGTCGAAAAAGCTGTTGTCCTTCGTATGCCGGGAGGTGAGCCGCGAAATGATCATCAGCAGGGCAAAGTAGGCCAGGATAATGCAAAGGATTAGTGAGGAACTCATCAGGGTTAAATGCGGTATCAGCTAAAGGTAGCAAAAATCGGCAATCACGTTTGTTCATGACAAAAGAAACAAAGGTGGGAAATCGCCCCGTGTTGCAAGAGGCGTAGGCTCGGCCTATCCTGTAACAACGGATTTCAATCCGTTTATCCTCACCCCGCCAGTGCGCACTGCCAGGCCTTATGCAGTTCAAGGTCCTTAACAAAGTCGTCGATCTGCGTTTTTTGCATGCCGGGCATGCAGATGATATGCGCCCATTCCTTGCCGGAAGCCAGTTGCCATTTTTTGATCAGTTCTTCACCGGGTTTAGGAATATTGACGGTAAGCGCGGCGGGGTTCCGCCAAACCAGCGGCTCCACTTGCTTTAAGGCCGATTCAGCATAAGCCGCAACGTCCAGGCAATCCATGGTGCGCTGCTTTAAACCTTCGATACCCAGTTTCGAGATCATATACCACAGGAACAGCGGCGTGTGCCCGTTCCTCGAACCGGAGATCGTGGTATCCAGCGAGCCGATATAATCGATCGACCTTGCGATGCGGTCGCGGTGGTTCTTTTTGGCGATCACCATGCCGCAGGGGATAGGCGAACCGAAAAATTTATGCCCGCTGATGGCGATACTGTCGGCGCCGTCTTCAAAGTCAAAGGCAGGCCGTGGCTCGAGGAAGGCCGCGTAGCTGCCCGAAAGCGCTCCGTCAACATGGATATAATGGTGCTGGATAGCCAGGTGTTTAAAAATGGTTTTCATTTTCGCCACATCGTCCCGCGCCTCGGTCATGGTGGTGCCGATATTGGCCAGGATGATCACCGGCATCTGCCGGTTGATGCTGATCGTTTTTTCGAGGTCGTCGTAATCGATCTCGCCGCTGGCCTGCGACCTGATGGCGATATTCGGCATATTCAGCAAGTGCAGGTTTTTCTGAACACTGTAGTGCGTAGCCTCGGAATAATACACTATGGCTTTGGGGTATAGCTCGCGGGCGAGGTACAGGCCATACAGGTTGCCTTCCGAACCGCCGTTGGTGACATAGCCCCACCAGTTATCTTCTTCGGCCCTGAACAGGCGCGAAAAAAATTCGATCACTTCTTTTTCGAGTTCGCGCGATCCGACGGTGTAAGTTGACGGAATAAAAGGGTCACCGACGTTGTTTAAGGGATATTTCAGAAAAGGAAAAACTTCGCTGAAATCAAAGCCTTTGGATACGGGGTAACCCATCGTCATGGGCGACGTTGAACTGATCTCGTCCATTAAGTCTTTCAAAACCCGGCTGGTGTTGTCTGTCATCAATTGCTTTCCGGTCGCCGGGATACGGCAACCACGGTTTATTTGACAAAGTTACCGGGGCATTGATTGAGCGGGTATGTAGCTTATCATGAATATAAGTGATTTTGGTCACAGATTTTCCACACTTGCCATCGTTGTGTTATTACCAACGACTATCAGCCGAACAGTTACAAGGATTGGACTTCTTTAAGCTTACGCTTTCTGCTTTACTTCAGCAGCCCTTTACCCTGCATCTCCTTAATGGATTCCTCGTACTTGCTGGCGCCCAGCTGTTGCTGGTTCACCCAGGCTGTGAATCTTTTGATGCCCTCGGTGAAATTCACTTTTGGTTGAAAACCCAGCGCTTTGCTGATCTTGCTCAGATCGGCAAAATTGTGACGGATATCGCCTAAGCGGTAGTTGCCAGATATTCTCGACGATACCGGAACGCCGTAGTTTTTGGTCAGTTCGTCCACCACGGTAAGCACATCTACCGGTACGCCTGTACCCACGTTGAATACCTGGTGATCGGCCTTATCGTTTTCCAGGGCTAATATTGTCGCGTCAACTACATCGTCGATGAAGACAAAATCGCGCGACTCCTTACCGTCCTCAAAAATATTGATCTCCTTGCCGTTTTTGATGAGCGAGGAAAAGATAGACAGAATGCCTGTGTATGGGTTACTGAGCGACTGGCCTGGCCCATAAACATTCTGGTAGCGCAGTGCCACGCCCGCAATGCCGATAGCTTTGCACACGGTCAGCACCATTTGCTCCTGGTTTTGTTTGGTAATGCCGTAAACCGATGACGGGTGAATCTTCGATTCTTCATCCGTTGCGACCAATTCCAGGTCATCCGCACCGGGATAGGTTACCTCGAAATTGCCTCCCTGCATTTCTTCGTCCGAGCGGTGTGTCGGATATACGAAACCCAGTTTCTTGCTATGATACTTCCCTTCGCCGTATATCGAACGTGATGAAGCTACAACCACTTTTTTAACCGAGTGTTTGGTGTTCGTCAGCAGGTCGAGCAGTTTCGCAGTTCCGCCGATGTTCACATCGATGTAGTGACTGATCATATACATCGACTGCCCGGTACCGGTCTCAGCCGCCAGGTGCACGATCATATCCTGGCCCGCGATAGATTTTTCCAGGTCGCTTACCGAAGCGACGGTGCCTTTGATAAAGGTCACCTTATCGGCGATGGAACGGTACAGTACCGAATTGTGCTCGGCATCGGCGCCGTGTATCTGCTCGGCCAGGTTGTCGAGCACGGTAACGTTGTATCCTTTGGCTATTAATTTCAGCGCCAGGTTTGAGCCTATAAAGCCGGCCCCGCCGGTAATCAGTACGTTTTTATTTTGCATATAGCTTTTCTTAGTCAGTAGTTTTCATTTTCAGACCGTCTTTAATGGCCTTGCGCAGGGCTTTTCTTCGTTCTCCTTTGTAACTGGTAAGACCTTGCAGCGACTTGGTCACCAGCGCCCAGCTCAAAGCGACCTGTTTCATCGGGAATTTGAAATTCTTCCGGATAAAATACAAGCGGTTACGGTTGATGTGGTAAACTGAAAAGTAGGTCTCGTATCCGCCGGTGCTCATCGATACCTTGTGGAATATTTCCAGTTGCGGCATATAATACAACCTGAAACCAGCCCGGCTCACCCGGTAAGTAAAATCATTATCGTCGAAATAAACAAAATACTTTTCGTCCATAATGCCCACCTTTTCAAACACTTTCCGGCTGACCAGCATAAAACAAGTGGGCGCATATTCGTGGTAGCCTGGTTCATTATAGGGATCGCCATCAGGCTGTTTGTTACCCACACTATGCGATACACCTTTGTAGTTGATAAATATGCCCCCGGCGCTTTGTATCACCCGCGTACCATAGTACATGATCTTCGGGATGATCACCTGCTCGCCGTTATTCACCGCGCGGTCCATCATCTCTTCGAACAGTTTTGGGTTCGGAAATTCTATATCGTTGTTCAGCAGCAGCACATAATCGCAGCCCGCCTCCAATGCAAGCTTTATGCCCTGGTTGTTGCCTTTGGCCACGCCGTAATTGCCGTCGTTTTGGAAGTGTGTATAGCCGGGTATGGCATACTGTGTGGCTAAGCGCTTAACAAGCTCCTCCGTCGCAGGCGACGATGAGTTATCAATCAGGTATAAATGGTAATCGGTGTAAGTCTGTATTGAAAGGCTGCGGAAAAAATCCTCGAGAACCCCGTCCGATTTATACAATACAGTAACTAAACCAAGTGTGGCCATGCCGTGTGTTCAGGTGTTTAGCAAATTTAGATGTTCGTGTTTTTCCGCTGCAATTTACCGATCTTTTTTGTACTTCACAGGGATCACGGTCTAAACGGATTCTGTGTGGATTTGTTTAGCCAAATATTTTTAAATCCCTGTTTTCATGCAAAAAGCTAATCGCCAGTTAACTGATCACTGATTAACTGATCGCAGATACGTCCCGATCTTCTGATATTTCTTTTTCATCCCTTCATCGTCCGTTTCTCTTTGCAGATATTCCGCCCAGTCCAATGGCGTGCCGTCGTAAATGGTATCTTTCGCGTCAATTCGAGATCCTGCTTCAACCAGCAACTGCACACATTGAAGTGAACCCGAGGAAACCGCCTGGTGTAAGGGTGTAGCATGCGAATGAAAGCCGCTGCTTTTTTCAGGGTAACCATTCGGATCAACACCGCCCTCTAAGAGCTGCTCGACTATCCCGGATTTTCCGCAATAGGCCGCAGCAGCAATCGCGGCAGTCTGTTCAACAGAAGTGGAAAGGGGCAACAACCCGCTCACGCTTTCTTCGTCCCCGATCCCCGCAGCTGTAGCCAGCGGTAATTTCTTATTGCGTTTGGCCAGGTAAACCGCAGCATCGGGATTCCCGTTTGCCAGGGCTGCAACACCGTCGCCGGGTTTCGCACCCGCATCGATCAGCACATCCATCATTTTGATTTGATGCCCGCTTTCACGCGGTGTGCGGCCGGTGGTCACCAGACCAAGCGCGTAATTCAGCTGTTGTTGCGCGGTTTGAGGCGCCTGCCGTTTTACTGCTTCAGCCAGCATAGCGGTGATGGTTACAATGTTACCCGGAAGCTTCCCTTTGCGTATTGGGTTGTCCGCGACGAACCAGAGCAAATAAGGGCGATCAAAATAATCGCCGGTAGGATGATCAAGCCGGTCCCTGACCAGAGCGGGATTTTTATCGGTCAATTCCTTCAACAAAGAGTTGTCGCCTGCATCGATCGCCTCTACTGCCTGGCGGAATAATGGATCTTTTACATACATATTCGTCATGTTCTCGTGGCGCTTAGTCAAAATTAGCATAATTTGTTTTTGCCGAATTTTATATTTGGATACATCAGCATTATTATGATTAAAACTAAGCCATTACTCGTTTTGCTTGCCCTAATTGCGTCGAGCCTCGCCGTTAAAGCCCAGGAAAAAGTACCCATGATCAAAGGCAACGTCGATATTTCTGTCACTAAAGGAACGATAGCCTGCGACTTTGTACTGACCAACTTGCCCACCATACGCAACTATGTCATCCGCCTTAATTCGGGCATGAACATTCACTATTTCAGGGATGAAAAACGCGGCCCCGGCGCCCTTGACTACGATGTCGATACCAAGGACAGTATTCAGTCTGATGAGGTCAAATCCTACTTCGTACATGAGAACCGCGGCAATCCCGCACGTTATATCCCCGAAGAACTTGAGGTAAAATATGTAGGAATGTACCCTGTGGTAAAGGATTCGGCCAGCGGCTATATGGGTGGCGACTGGCGCGGCAATGTTGCATTTAACGGCTATTCGGTACGGGCGGACGGGTTCCAGAGCTGCTGGTACCCTGTACTTTACGACAAGGACACCAGGAAACGCAACGAATTGGTCCGGTACGATGTAAAGGTAACCTGTAATGACTGCGATGTACTATTTGTAAACGGTAGCAGCCCCGTCAAAGCGAAGCAGGCCACCTTTATGTCAGATGTGCCGCATGAAATGTCCATGTTTTGCGGAAGGTTCGAAACGGCTGAACAAAATGGTGTTTGGTTGCTTAACGCAGGCATGACGAAAGAAGATGAAGCAAAATTTTTCAGCACGGCAA
Source organism: Bacteroidota bacterium (assembly GCA_018266935.1). Lineage (GTDB taxonomy): Bacteria > Bacteroidota > Bacteroidia > Sphingobacteriales > Sphingobacteriaceae > Mucilaginibacter. The sequence continues at coordinate 5,612 of JAFDZL010000196.1, forward strand.
ATGCTTATGAGGCTTACTATGCCAAACAAATGAACATCCCGTTCAAAGGCACGCTTACTTTCGTACAAACCGATCCGGTTGCCGATCCGTCTAAGTGGGCTTTCGCGTTCTTTTCAGCGCCTACTACGTTTAACGTCGGTGTGGGCAAATGGGGCCTGCAATCCTTATTTAGTTCAGGCAACAGCGCCAGGAATAAAAAAAGCATGGCGCACGAACTGGCACACTATTATTTCGGAACCATGGTAAGGCCCGGAAGCGAGTTTGGACATGTGATCGAAGAGGGCCTGGCGGAATATATGGCGTTGAAACTTACGCGGAGTATCGAGGGTGAGGACGTATTCCAGTCGCTGCTGAATGAAAGGGTTCAAAGCTTAAAATATCTGCACAACTATAAACCTTTCAGCCAGGTAAAAACAGAAAGCGATTATGGCAACCGGGAATATTACCTGTACTACTATGCGCCTGCGCTGTTTACCGCAGTAGAAAAAGAGATAGGCGAAGCGGCTATGTGGCAATGGCTGCGTATGATGGCGCTAAGTAAAAACGACCATTCGGACTACAACTTTATGGCCGATGCCTTTAAGAACACGGTTACCGATAATGCACTGCAGCAAAAGATCATCGGCAAATACTTTGAGTCGCCGGATGCGCTAAAGAATACGAAGGAAGAATTGGGCTTGAATTGAATACGTTTGCACAAAGCGGTTGAACGGCTTACTTTTAACGCTGCATGTCCCAAATCCCTAAAAATTCCGTTCGCCGCATCCTCGTCGCCAGCCTCATTGGCACCACTATCGAATATTTCGATTTTTATATTTATGCCACGGCGGCAGTGCTCGTCTTCCCAAAACTTTTTTTCCCCGCGTCCGATCCGGCTTCGGCACGGCGCTTGCAGGTTTATTTCCGCCTGCCGTTCGTTACACAGGTTCATCGCTGTCGTTCACTTTAGCCGGAATTTTGGGTGCATCGCTTACACCTGCCCTCGCTACCTGGCTCGCAACGCATTATGGTCTCAGTTATGTTGGATATTATCTTTCATTTGCAGCGGCTGTGTCGATTGCTGCCCTGGTTGCCGCGAAGAACATTATGAAGGACTGATCCGTAAAATTAAATGCCGTTAGTTTGCTAATTTTGCCAAAGACCGTCTTACGATCGCTGCATGAGTTTTGCCAAAAGACTGAATAACCCGCTTAGGATTGCCGAAAACGTAGTTTTTGCAGGAGGATTCATTTTTATCATGTATGGCCTGTTGTCAACCTATGGGGCTTACATGTATCATTCCATCAAGGGCAAAGGCTACCTCGGCGCCATCATCGGTCCTATAAAGGACCACCAGTATTATATTAGCGCGGTATCCATCGTTATCATACTTAATTCCACCCTGGTTCTTTGGGAGATCATCACTTTCATCATCAGGCTGCTCAGAGAAAACCGCCACCACCGATCCGGATACAGAACGCTTTTCAGGAAATTTGCCGTTAATTACAAATCAACGTTCCTCGGTTTCCTGGTGAGCCAGCTTCTGCCCAAAGTCATCCTGGTGCA
>JAFDZL010000197.1 GCA_018266935.1 Bacteroidota bacterium
AAACCGTCATTGCGATGAGCGCAGCGAAGAAGCAATCTCTGAACTATGCTACTCATTTGCAATAGAGTCGTACAGATCAAGCCACCCCGGATTCAAAGAGTTCACGAGCTGGATTTTACGATTTCTGCTGCTCCCCTTCAATGCTTTTTCGGCGGCAATAGCCTCTTCGATATGGGGATAGAATTCGTAATAAACCAGCTTGACGCAATTGTATTTTGCAGTGAAACTTTTAGGGTAGGTTTTGTTCTTATGGTCCCAAACACGACTGATAAGTTCTGAGGTGACCCCGACATATAGGACACTGTGCCTCTTATTGGTCATGATATAAATGCACCCGCCTCGTTTAAATACCATATTGCAAGATAGGAAAAACGCGACTTTGACGATAATCCATTTGTGCTTTTGAACAACATCCTCGACTTGCATGCGCAGAGATTGCTTCGCTCTCGCTCGCAATGACGGGTTTTTTTAAAAATGCCGGCACTGAACAACATCAATGGCTGTCCACTGAGAACTGCCCACTGCCAAATGGCCAGGCGGGTGCTTAAAACAGTTTCAGAAAATCCGCGGCGGTCAGGATAGGAATATTGCGAAAAGGATGCAGAACCAGTAAATCTTTGTCGCCGGTGATGATGCACGCGGCTTTGCTCTCGATAGCAAGATTGAGGAACATATCGTCGTTTTGATCGCGGCTTATAGCCTCGTTTGAGACGACATGCTGAAAAACGCCTTCCAGGTACATTTTACCGATTACTTGCAGCCTTTCTTCTTCCGTAAGATACTTGTCGAATTTCTTTCTGGCTAATACCATTTCAAACTCATGAAATGTAGCTTCTGAAAAAAGCAGCACACCTTTTTTGCGGGCCTTCTCCAGGGCCTGAAAAGAAACTGAATTTTTGATGAGCAGGCTGCTGATAAGGATGTTGGTGTCGATGATAAACTTTTCAGTCCGGCTCATTCAATATATCGTTCAGAATATCTTCAGTAAGCCCGCGTTCGGCAGCTTTATCCTGTATTTCTTTAACGAACTGGATAAAGTCAGAATCCTCTTTCCGCTTGAATGCGATTTTTAACATTTCATTAATGGTATTATTTACCTGCTGCCTTTTTTTCTCGGAAGAAT
>JAFDZL010000198.1 GCA_018266935.1 Bacteroidota bacterium
CGGCAATTTTTCCCGGCCACCGATCCAATGAAAGAACGCCGTGCAATTGTGTTGGCGCCTGGCTGGTCCATGCCATGCTCTCCACAAGGTTTGACGATACCAGTTCATGTCTTAAGGCATCCATATGCTCGAAAATATCGCCGTTCATATTGGTCCTCACCAGCCTGTCGGGATTGTAGCCGATCGGGCGGTTTTTAGCATACTGTATCTGCTGGTAAACAATTACGGTACTGATGATCAATGCAACCGAGCAGGTAAATTGCATCACCACCAATATCTTGCGGGGTAATGCTGCCGCTTTGCCTGGATGCAGCGTCCCTTTCAACACGTTGACCGGGTTGAAAGACGATAAATAAAATGCGGGCCTGCTACCTGCCGCCAAGCCGGTGAGCAGTACAAAAGCGATCATGATCCACCAGAAACCAATATTACCGTATGGAATACGTGTATAAGAGCCGGTCAGCGCATTAAATGAAGGAAGGGCCAGTTGTACAAATAGTATGCACAGCAGGAACGATATCAAAGTGATCATGACCGACTCCAGCAGGAACTGGTAAACGAGGTTAATACGGGTTGAGCCGATGGCCTTGCGGACGCCGACTTCTCTGGCCCGCCTTTCGGACCGCGCCGTGGAAAGGTTCATGAAATTGATACAGGCTATCGCCAATACCAGTATGCCGATGATGCTGAACAGGCGCACATAGTCCACGAAACCGCCGGCCACTTTGCCGTTCTTAAATTCATTATACAAATGCCAGTCCTTTAAGGGGTGCAGGAAGACCTCAGGTTTTGACTGGCGCATTTCCGGGCTCTTTTTACTGACAATATCCCTGATCTTTGGCGCAATTTGCGCATAACTTACGCCCGGCTCAAGCGCCACGTAAGCGGAAAAGAAATTGACGGTCCATTTCATGCCCATGTCTTTCCAGTACCTTCCTTCCCGGTCAAAGCGCGTAAGGTAATTGAACTGCAGCGTGGCATTTTTAGGGACGTCCTTAATCACACCGGTGACCTTCAGATCCTGTGAATTTTCGAATCGGACCACCTTTCCCATAGGGTCGGCGTTGCCGAACAACGCGTTGGCAATCGATTCGGTCAGCACAATAGAATTGATATCCTGTAACGCCGAATTGGCATTACCTTTCGCAAACGGATATTGAAAGATCTTAAAGAAATCCGCGCCGACGGCGTCCCCGTCCGGGTACAGTTTTTTATCCCCTACCGAGAGGAGCCTGGTCAACCTGACATTATCATCAGATTCGGCCACATACTTTACGCCGGGTATTTCCTCCCGCAAAACTTTAACCAAAGGCAGGGCGATAGCTTTTTGCGTACGGGTACCGTCGTGCTGCGGTGTCAGGTTCATTTCTACCTGGTAGGCCTGCTGGTAGTTGGGTAAGAACCGGTCGTAGGAATATTGATCGTACACCCATAGCCCTATGAGCAGGGCGACAGCCATGCCCGCAGCCAGCCCGCCAATATTGAGCAGGGTGTAACCTTTGTTACGCAAGGTATTGCGCCAGGCGATCTTTAAATAATTACGAAACATACGATACCGATTTAATTTCTTCTCGAACCACTTACCTATGGTTTCATGGTTCAAAATTAAAGGTATCAAACTCAAGGCGCCATAGCAACGGTCGAGGCCTATTCGGTGATTTTAGACTATATTTCTGGCCTTTGTTGCTGTTGTGATCAAGCGATGACATGGTACTTTATTCATGACAACACCAACAATGGCAACAGTACCTCTACTCCGACCGCAGACTTTTTACCGGGTTGGCCAGCGCGGCCTTAACAGATTGAAAGCTTACGGTTATTATCGCAATAATAATAGCGGTCAGCCCGGCGGCGAGAAAAATCCACCAGCTTATGTCTATACGGTAAGCGAAGGTTTGCAGCCATTTTTGCACCATCCACCAGGAAAAGGGGGTGATGATGACTATTGATATGAATACCAGGTAGATAAAGTCCCTGCTTAACAGCGTCGTGAGTTGCGCTACGCTGGCGCCGAGTACTTTTCGTACGCCGATCTCTTTCGTGCGTTGCCGGGTGAAGAAAGCCGTCAGCGCAAACAGGCCCATCATGGAGATCAAGATGGCGATGAGGCCGAAGAATGTAATGATCTTTTCCAGCCGCACATATGAAATAAATAACTTTTCAAAGTTCTGATCTACGAAGGAATAGCGGATCGGGAAGGCGGGTTCAATTTTCTTCCAGACTTGGATAATCCCTGCAATAGATTGCTGCGCATGCCTGCTATCTAATTTAACCAGCATGGCGCCGCCCGACTGGAACATACAAGCTTTATTACCAATAGTATAGACAACAGGCTGTACAGCGCTTTCGAATCCCTGGACATTGAAATCTTTTACAACGCCCACAATTTTTACCGGGATACTGTCACAACCGTCAAAAGTGACGACCTCGCCGACAGGGTCGGAAAGGTTCATTTTTTTCGCAGCCGATTGGTTGATAACTGCCGTACGGGTTTGCTGGTCTGAAATATCATTGGTGAATAGCCGGCCTGCTTTTAAGGGCACCCCGAGCGTTTTGAAATAATCGGCGCTCACCTTGACTGATGACATGCGATAGGTTTTCCCGTTGTTTTTGAAGGGAACCGTTGAAGTGTCGACGAATAAATTATCGCCCGGTACACGAGTTGTCTTGGCCACGCTTACAACGCCCGGTACGGAAAGCAGCATGTTTCGGGCGTTGTCAAAGCCTTGTTCCCGGGTAGCCTGCGAAGATGGTATGCGTAACAGTTGTTCACCTGAAAAGCCCTTATCCTTAGTTTGCATAAAGCTCATCTGGCTTTTGATGACGATGATGCCGGTGATAAAGAATACCGATACCATAAACTGCACCACGATAAGACCGTTACGTAATAATGTTCCTTTTCTGCCGGTAGAGTAATCGCCTTTAAGGACCTTAGCAGCGTTGAATTTTGAGAGATAAACCGAAGGGTATAGCCCGGAAAGCAGGATGATGGCTAATAGACATCCCGCTAACTGCAGGGCCACGTGCATTACTTCGTGCCGTTGAAAAAATCCGAGGCTGATATTGAATGAGTTGTTGATGTAAGGCATAGCTACCCCGAGCAAAATGACTGCAATAACTAAGCTTATGAGGCATTGCAGCGCGGTTTCGAACATAAATTGAAGGATGAGCTGTTTACGATCCGATCCCATTACCTTACGAATCCCTACTTCTTTCGCCCGGCTAATGGACCTGGCTATCGCAAGATTGCTGAAATTGATCGCCCCGGCCAGCAAAAGCAGTACCGCCAGCACCAGCAGAATGGTCACCGTGGTAAAGGTGCTGCTCCCATGTTTCGGGAAGTTGTGCATACGCGGCACCTGGTCAACAAACAAGTTGGTTTTAGCGCCGGCTTTGGTATAGGCTTCAAAGGATATCCCTGCATGTTTCAAACGCTCATTATAATAGAACCTGTTGATTGCGGTCTCTATGGCGGTGTCCGTTTCCGGGTGTTTAAGTTTGATATAGGTTTGGAAAGAATAATTGCCCCAAAAATTATTTGATTTGCCGTAGGGGTCACGCATTAGCATAGCAACCGGCAAATGTGTGGCCCCCGGCTGCTCTTCCAATACGCCTGTCACTACCAGGTCCGAAGCGTTGTATACTTTTATCGGTTTGCCTACGGGATCTTCATTGCCAAACAATTTGCGGCACAGGTCTTTTCCAAGGATAGCCGCTTTCGGATCGTTCAGGGCCGTCACTGCATTCCCTTCAGCCAGTTTATACGGAAAAACCTTTAAAAAATTCGAGTCAACCGTAACCACGTTTTTCTGATAAAATTTGTTATCCCCTGACGCGACCAGGACTTCATAATCCCCTGCTGACTGCAGCATAGTGGCTGCCTCAACATTTGGATACTTTTGTGCCAGGAAGCCAGCCAGCGGCGCGGGCGTACTCTCTAAAAAATCTTCATGTTCGCGTAATGAAACATGATAGACTTTATTCAGTTCCGGGCTCCACTTGTCGTAGCTCAGTTCATAGTTCATGTAGAGCAGGATGACAATAAAGCTGCATAAGGCGGCGGCCAGGCCGATCATGTTAATAGAGCTGAAGGACAGGCCGCGCAGGGTATTGCGCCAGGCCATCTTAAAATAATTACGGAACATAGTCAAACGGTTGATTTTTTCAGAGGGCCACTTAAATGTGGTTCCCCGATGTAAAACTACCGGCCCGTTTCCCGTAAAACGTTCCATTTTAGAAAATGGTCGCTCTTTTTTCAGTTCGCTTTTGTATTCAGCCGGGCTTTTCCCGGTCATTTGTTTGAAAGTGCGGTTAAAGGTTGTTTTTGAATTGAACCCGGATTCGTAGGCGATGCCCAGGAGCGTAATATGATCATAAGCCGGGTTTTGCATTTTGCGTACCACATCACGTATGCGGTATTCGTTGATAAGATCGGCGAAGTTTTTCCGGAGCGCGATATTGACGATCCGCGATAACTCATGAGCGGGCATATCAAGTTGCCCGGCCAATGAGGCGACACTGAGTTCAGGGTCTTGGTACAGCAGCCCTGTTTCGATCTTTTTCCTGAGCCACGCGCCTTTTTGTTTCAAGGCAACTGATGGGGCCGATTTAGGAAATGGAGTGGCCTCAGCAGATACATCGGTTCCGGGCCTGGAAAACACCACCACGCCCATGCGGATGACCATAATCCCTAAAAACAAGTCCAGCGGATAATAAGCTCGTGCGCCGATAGCGAAATGAAATCCGAAATAATCAATGGCAGTAAGCGGTATAAATAATACCAAAGCCAGGCCTAAACCCAGCAGCAAACGCTGCAGCCAGCGCCATTCATACCGGTGGCGATCGCCCTCGTTAAATTTTAGACCTGTGTAAAAACGTTCAATCTGCCTGTGAGACAAGTACAGGTACGTGCCCACCGAAATAAACGTCAATAGGTTCACAGCCGAAACATTCCCTGTTCGCCAAATAGCTTGTTGCAATAAAACAGGGCTGAAATGAAATAGGTCTTTCCAACTGAACCTACGTTCAGGCCGGATAGCTTTCCTGGCATAAAAATAGATGCAAGGCCCGAAAGCCAGTGAAAATTGCGGCAACGAAGGCCAAAACGTAACATCCGCACTCAATATCCCGGCTATCCATAGAACCATTACGCCCAGCGCCAGAACGAGAAACCGGTTAGCACCGCGGCTGCTGTCTTTTTTGAACCATAGCTGCAAGGCAAAGGTCAGCCCGATAAACAGCGTTCCAACGAATGCAAAGTCAAAAAGGGTGATATGGGATGTATATGGCGTCAACTAAATTGAAATGATGGAATTGCTAAGTTATCATTCGCTCCGCAAACTTTTCACCGGGTTTGCCAGCGCCGCCTTAATAGCCTGAAAACTGATGGTGAACAGGGTAATGATAATGGCCGCTATACCCGATGCGATGAATACACCGGGACCAATATTGACATGGTACGGATACTTTTCGAGCCAATGCGCGAGGAAGTAGAGCGCCAGTGGCGATGCGATCACACAACTGATGATCACCAGCACGACAAAGTCTTTTGACAGCAGGGTCCAAACCTGCGTGACGGACGCGCCCAGCACTTTACGGATCCCGATCTCTTTGGTGCGTTGTTCGGCAACATAAGCCGCCAGCCCGAACAGGCCCAGGCAAGATATGAATATGGCCAGGGCGGCGAATATGCCCGCCAATTTACTTACCAGCACCTCAAGGTTGAATTTGGCGGCATATTCGGTATCTACAAACTTATATTCAAAAGGGTAAGCCGGGTTATATTTTTCAAACACTTTACCGATCTTTTCTATTGTTGCATGGGTGCCGGCATTTTTCGGCAGGCGATAAGTGATCACAAACCCACTCTGGCTATGACAGAAAATGGCTGGCGCTACCGGCATGTAAGGCGATTCCATCAAGGCATCTTTTACCACGCCGATTATCCTTACCGGCTGGTTACTGCCATTCCAGCCTATCATTTGATTAACGGGATCTTTAAGCCCGATACGTCTCACGGTAGCTTCGTTGACGATCACATTCAGCGTATCGTTTTGCCAGTCACCTGAAAAGTCCCTCCCGGCTGCCATAGCCATACCCATCGTTTTGAAATAGTCGTTGGATACCCATATGGCGCCAATATTCACGTTTTCATCGCCCGCGTTTTTTCCCGGCCATTTCTCTAATGAAAAATGACTGGACACCTGCGTTGCGGGTGAGGTGGACGACGTCACACGCTCCGCAAGCCCCGATGAAAGCAGCTCATTTCTTAAGGCATCATAATGTTGGTAAAGGTCTCCGTTCAAGTCGGTCATTACCAGCCTGTCAGCGCTGTAGCCCATCGGCCTGCTTTTAACATATTGAATTTGTTGATAAACGATCACTGTGCTGATAATCAACGCGACAGAGCAGGTAAATTGCAACACTACCA
>JAFDZL010000199.1 GCA_018266935.1 Bacteroidota bacterium
TCCCTGCTTTTTAACCTCGGCAGCCAACTCACCTATCACATCCCGGTGCGGGCCCATGTCATAAGCGTTCCATTTGGATAGCGAGGTCTTATACATCGCAAATCCATCGTGATGTTCTGCAACAGGCACCACATATTTAGCGCCTGCCTTTTTAAATAACTCGACCCAGGCATGAGGATCGAACTTTTCGGCCTTGAACATCGGTATAAAATCTTTATAGCCGAACTTGTTTTGCGGGCCGTAGGTTTCTATATGGTGCTTATACTCCGGGGTTCCGGGCAGATACATCAGTCGCGGGTACCATTCCGATCCAAAAGCCGGCACCGAGTAAACGCCCCAATGGATAAATATGCCAAATTTGGCGTCGCGGAACCATTCAGCTGTCTTATATTTTGAAAGAGACTCCCAGGTTGCCTGGTATCTTTCCTGGGAGTAAGCGCCTTGGGTTGCTGCGAAGATGAGCAAACAAGTAAACAGAAGCAGTGCTATTTTTTTCACGACAGGATGGGTTTACGATTTACCGGACTAAAAATAACAAAATCGTGAATTACTCAGGCAAGGTAACATATCTCGTAACCTTCAATCGATAAACTGCAACGCTTAAATAAACCGTCAAAAGAAAATCGTAGATTTGTTATAGACAAAGACATGCCTGAATTATTTAGATTATTTGGAATAAGATTTTTCTTCTTTAGTAATGAACACTTACCAATCCATGTTCATATTGAAAACGCCGATGGTGATGCCAAATTTGAAATTAAACCCGTAAGGCTTGTTAGCAACAACGGCATAAAAAATAAAGATCTTAAGCTTGCTGAAAGTATTATAGAGGAAAACGAAGAGTTAATTGAAAGGCGCTGGAATGAATACTTTAAAAAATGATATCGCTATGGTTACTATAAAATCCGTTAGGTTTAATAATGACAAAATTTCGGTCGAGATGAGCGATGGAAGAATTATTGAAACCCCAATTAGTCTTTATCCCAATCTTAGTAAAGGCACAAAAAAACAGATAAATAATTATCAAATAAAGGGCAATGGACGTTGGATACATTGGGAAGAATTAGATGAAGATCTGTCGGCGGAAGGCTTTTTATCTATTCAGTAATTATTTAGCCTTGTAAAACTCAATAGGTAAACCATCGGGGTCGGCAAAAAAAGTAAACTCTTTGCCTGTATATTCATCGACTCTTATCGCTTCAGTTTCAATACCGTGCTTATTAATTTCAGCAATGGCCTCGCCAATATTATCGACTTCAAAAGCTAAATGACGTAACCCGGCGGCTTCGGGTCTTGACGGTCTCCGGGGAGGATTTGGGAATGAAAAAAGCTCGATCTGGTATAAACCGTTTACTTCCAGGTCAAGCTTGTATGAATTTCTTTCAACGCGGAAAACCTCGCGAACAACTTTTAAACCGAGCACCTCTGTATAAAACCGCTTTGACCGCTCATAATCGGAACAAATGATGGCAACGTGATGTACCCGGTTCAGTTTCAGCATCAGTCGCCCAAAATTACATCCAGCACATTGTCATACACCAGTTTAATGTCGGTGATGTGGCCGAAAGACTCGTTATCGATGGTTAAATAGCCATCGCTTACTTCACCAAGCAGGCTAAATTCAACTTCGCTCGTCGCCACCAGTTCTACAAAACGCTCCTGGTCCTCAGTTGAAACGCTTACTACCACCCTGCCCTGTGCTTCGCCGAACAGGAAAGCATCCCTGCGAATTGCACTATCCGATTCGATCTCAAATCCAAGTCCATTTGACATGGCCGATTCTACCAGTGTAATAAACAAACCGCCATCCGCAACATCATGTGCAGAGCGGATCACTTTATGTTTGATCAGCTGCTTGATAACCTGCTGCATAGCGTATTCCTTATCGAGATCGAAATACGGCGCAGGTGATTTAGTTATCTTATGGAAAGAAGCCAAATATTGTGAAGAAGCAATATCGTTAACCGATTCGCCGATCAAATAAACGAGGTCGCCCGGTTGCTTGAAATCCGAGGTCGTGATGGTTGAAATGTCGTCCAGTACGCCCAGCATACCTATAGTCGGTGTCGGGAATACGGGTCCCTCGTCAGATGACTGGTTGTAGAAACTCACGTTACCACCTGTAACCGGGGTTTGGAATTTTGTACACGCTTCGCCCATGCCTTTGATGGCGCCAACAAATTGCCAATATACTTCTGGTACGTAGGGGTTACCGAAATTCAGGCAGTTTGTAATGGCGACGGGTTCGCCGCCTGCGCAGGTGATGTTACGTGCAGCCTCAGCAACAGCGATAGCACATCCCTTTTGCGGATCAGCATAAACATAGCGCGAATTGCAATCTACCGTCAGCGCAATTGCCTTATCTGTGCCGCGCACATGAACTACAGCCGCATCGCACGGGCGATTGGTAGTCATGGTTGACGTACCCACCATCGAGTCGTATTGTTTGGTTACCCAGCGTTTTGATGCGATATTAGGATGGCTTAATAAATGCTCAGCCACCGCCTTTAAATCTGCGGGCTCTTTAACATCTTCAATCCTGAATTTCTGGTTTTCCTGGTAGTAAGCAGGTTCGCGGTATTCGCGCTTGTAAACCGGCGCACCGCCGCCTAAAACCAGGTCGTCGGCCGGAACATCTGCCACCATTTCACCATGCATATAATATTTGAGACGCTGGTCACCGGTGACCTCGCCGATGATCGCACAGTTCAGGTCCCATTTGTCAAAAATGGCCTCAACTTCAGCCTCGCGGCCCTTATTAACCACGATGAGCATGCGCTCCTGCGATTCGGAAAGCAATATCTCGTAAGGCTTCATATTTTCCTGACGCA
>JAFDZL010000019.1 GCA_018266935.1 Bacteroidota bacterium
ATATTTCTTCAACCTTTTTAGCTATTTCGCCATCATTTAAACCTACTTTGCCCGTACCGTAAGTATTTACATAAATGCCCATCGGTTTAGCAACGCCGATAGCATAGGATACTTGTACCAATACCTCGTCGCAAACGCCGGCGGCAACCAGGTTCTTAGCGATATGGCGGGTAGCATAAGCAGCGGAACGGTCAACCTTTGAAGGGTCCTTGCCCGAAAATGCGCCGCCGCCGTGCGCGCCTTTACCACCGTAGGTGTCAACAATGATCTTGCGGCCGGTTAAGCCGGTATCACCGTGAGGACCGCCGATAACAAATTTGCCGGTAGGGTTGATATGATACTGGATGTTGTCATTAAACAGGTGTGCGTATTTCGGATATTTAGCCTTAACGCGCGGGATCAGGATGTCGATCATATCCTGCTTGATCTTGGCAAGCATTTTTGCTTCCTCGTCAAAGTCGTCATGCTGGGTCGAGATCACGATCGCGTCGATACGGGTCGGTTTATGATCATCAGCGTATTCAAGCGTTACCTGTGATTTTGCATCGGGGCGAAGGTACTTGATCTCGTTATGTTCGCGGCGGATTGCGGCAAGCTCTATCAGCAATGCATGTGCTAAATCTAAAGCCAGCGGCATGTAGTTGTCGGTTTCAACCGTGGCATAACCGAACATCATACCCTGGTCGCCGGCGCCTTGTTCCTGCTTTTCCTTGCGGTCAACACCCTGGTTGATATCCGGCGATTGCTCATGTATAGCTGAGAATACGCCGCAAGAGCTACCGTCGAACATGTATTCGCTCTTGTTGTAGCCGATGCGGTTGATCACATCGCGGGCAATTTTTTGTACATCTAGATAGGCAGTTGATTTTACTTCGCCCGCCAGTACTACCTGTCCGGTGGTCACCAGGGTTTCACAGGCAACTTTGGAGTCGCGGTCAAAGGCTAAGAAATTATCGATCAGCGCGTCTGATATCTGGTCAGCTACTTTGTCCGGATGTCCTTCTGACACGGATTCGGATGTAAATAAGTAAGGCATAAATTTTCCTGTTAATTTTTTAATTTAATGAAATAGAAATACTTATACGGATCACAGTTGAAAAAAGAGACAGAGTTTTTTAGCACTTTTTTACGTGGTTGCAATCCAGTCGCGGCTTCATAGGCAATAATCGCGCCGAAACAATCAAATCAGTCCACTTCCTGCGTCAAAAATAAAAACAATTTTTTACAAAGCCGAAAATAGGGGTTACTTTTGATGTCCCAAAATTACAATTGCTTGAAGAGTAAAGTGTTATTTATCATTAATCCGATCTCGGGAGGAAAGAAGAAGGATAGTGTGCCGGATCTGATCAGGAGTAACCTGGATACGACGCTTTTTGAGCCTGACATCGTGTTTACAAATCGTGCTTATCACGGCCGCAAGCTCGCGCAAAAGGCGATTGGCGAATATCCGTATGTTATTGCCGTGGGCGGCGATGGTACTATTAACGAGATCGCATCGGCTGTTGCAGGTACGCACACCGTGCTTGGGATCATTCCATTCGGGTCGGGAAACGGCTTGTCCCGTTTTTTAGGCATACCGATGGATACTGCCGAAGCCATAAAAAACCTGAATGGACGAAAGGTGGAAGCCATCGATGCGGCAAAATTCAACAGACAATGGTTTTTCAATATGGCGGGGATGGGTTTCGACGCTCATATTGCCGAGGTGTTTTCACATGACAAAACCCGCGGGTTTGGCGCGTATATCAGGTCGGCTTTTAGAGAAATAACGCATTACAAGGGTGAGCACTATTACCTGGATATAGACGGTGCACAATATGACCGTGAAGCTTTTATGCTCAGCATCGCCAATTCATCCCAGTATGGTAACAATGCGCATGTTTCTCCAAAAGCGTCGGTGCAGGATGGCTTGCTTGACGTATGCATCATTAAGCATTTTCCGCTATATAAATTTATAGGCGTGAGCCTGCGGATGTTCACCGGCACGGCAGATAAATCGAAATATGTGGAGATATTACGCGGTAAGCACATCGTTATAAAAAGAAAGCAAGACGGTCCGGTTCATTTGGACGGAGAACCACAGATCATGGGACAGGATATTGAGATCGAAGTGGTGCCGGGCGCCTTACGAATCATTACAGGCAAGACATTTGCGGGCGAATATCCAATAGCACCCGATGGCGATCAGAAACAGGTGGCCGTCAATCAATAGCTTTTATATTTATGGCAAAGAAATTCAATGATTTTTCAGGAATAGTGTTTTCTACCAACCCGGATTACCAATACCAGGGCGATACCGGCTACGCCGCATCCACACTGCCCCCCCAGCAGCAGGGCCTGAAGATACATCTCGACCGCAAAGGCGGCGGAAAGATGGTTACCCGCATTGCGGGTTTCGTCGGCAAAGAATCCGATCTCGAGCCTCTCGGCAAACTGCTCAAATCCAAATGCGGTGTGGGCGGAACGGTTAAAAATGGGGAAATTCTGATACAGGGCGACTTCCGCGACAGGGTGCTTGCCCTGCTTTTAGCCGATGGGTATAAGGCAAAAAAGGCAGGAGGTTAGTGTATTGAGTTTTTTCGTTACACTATGTTAAATATTTGATTATCAATAACTTTAGTATAGTGTAAAAAATACATATAGTAAATTTTTTTCAAACTTTCCCTTGTTTTCTGCGTATTAAAGTAGGATTTTTGCACCAACCAATTTAACCAATTTGATGAAGCCATCGTGATTAAGCCAATTGCTGACCGCTGGTAGATTCATTTTTTTAAGAAGCAAATTATTCGGATGAAGAATTCTATGTATGCGATACCTGACCTGGGCTATTTGAACCTGGATCGGGCGGAGGATGTATTTTTCCAGTTGACGCCGGCGCAACTGGTGGAAGCTGCGCTGAAAAGGAATGAAGGCGTGCTTGCTGACAACGGCGCACTGGCAGTTGACACGGGTGAATTCACCGGCCGGTCGCCAAAAGACCGGTTTATTGTTGAAGACGATATTACGCGTGATACGGTATGGTGGAGCGATGTCAATATCAGGTTCGACAGCGAAAAATTTGATGCCTTATATAATAAGGTAACAAATTACCTTTCGCAGCATGCACTATTTGTGCGCGATGCGTCGGTTTGCGCCAATGAGAAATACCATGTCAACGTAAGGGTTGTTACAGAAACTGCTTATCAAAACTTATTCGTCCATCACCTGTTCAGCCGGCCCGAGAAGATCAACCCGGCAAGTAAACCTGAGTGGACAGTGATAGCCGCTCCCGGCTTTATGGCGGACCCGTCAGCTGACGGCACCCGACAGCATAATTTTTCCATCATAAACTTTGGAAGAAAGATCATCCTCATAGGCGGAACGGGCTACACCGGCGAGATCAAAAAGGGTATATTTTCGGTACTGAACTTTGTGTTGCCCTACGAAAAGCAGGTGCTTTCCATGCACTGTTCAGCCAATACCGGGACCAAAGGCGATACGGCTATCTTTTTCGGTTTATCGGGTACCGGCAAGACGACACTTTCCGCCGATCCTGAGCGCAGCCTGATAGGCGACGATGAGCACGGCTGGAGCGAATACACTGTGTTCAATTTCGAGGGCGGATGCTACGCGAAATGCGTGGGGCTCACCGCTGAAAAGGAGCCGCAAATATTCAATGCGATCAAATTCGGCGCCCTGCTTGAAAATATCAACTTTATGCCGGGCACGCGCACCGTTAATTATAGTGATATAGAAAAGACCGAAAATACCAGGGTCGCATACCCTTTATATTTCATGGATAATACGGTGATGCCGTCAATCGGTTCCTCGCCCAAAAACATATTTTTCCTTACTGCCGACGCCTTCGGCGTTTTACCTCCGATATCGAAGCTGACCACAGCGCAGGCTATGTATTATTTCATTTCGGGCTATACCGCAAAGGTTGCGGGTACTGAAGCAGGTATATCAGAACCTAAAACCACCTTCTCGCCATGCTTTGGCGAGGCGTTTTTGCCGCTGCACCCTACCGTCTATGCGAAGCTGCTCGGCAGGAAGCTCGAGGAGCGCGGCGTAAATGTATGGTTGGTAAACACCGGCTGGACGGGCGGACCTTACGGTGTAGGTAAACGCATGAGTCTTAAATATACGCGCGCCATGATCACGGCCGCCATGAACGGTGAATTGGACAATATTCCGTACCGCCGTCATGCACAGTTCAACCTCCAGATGCCCGTGATGTGCCTTGGTGTGCCCGAGCACATACTCGACCCGGGCAGTACCTGGGCCGACAAAGATGCCTATGATGAGATGGCCAATCATCTCGCCCGCGAATTTGCCAGAAATTTTGAAAAATATGCCGGAAACTGTGATCCACAAGTAGTTAACGCCGGGCCAGACGTCATTATAGCAGTTTAGTTACAGTATTTTTATACTGTTGTGCTTGCGATTATTGAAAAATTTATTTTTCATTGCAAAAAATTGTCAATCTTACATGACAATTTTTTTGCTTTTTAGCGTTGTATATCGCCAGAACATGCGAAAACCAACATTTGTATTAAATAATCATAAAGAATAACAGAAAAAGTTTTTTTATATCATTAAAATTCTAATTTTGTTATCCGCTTTTTACACAGCACATTAATTAACTAATAGTATAAACAAAACTAAACAAACTAAAAATTAAAGTAATGGCAACCGCACCAACAAAACCAGCTACACCAGTTAAGAAAGAAAGCTCAGGAGCATCAGGCACCTTTGCATTGCTGACCATCCCAATCTGTATCATCGTCGGAATCCTGATCTTCGTATTTATATTGGGCGATCCGAGTCACTATGCAGGCGGCGATGTTGATAAAGGCGTACCGCAGGATATATTCGGGACAGTTCACAGGGGTGGCTATCTTGTGCCGCTTATCATGGCGTTCGTGTTAATGGTAGTTGTGTTCTCTATTGAACGTGCTATCGTTATCGGCAAGGCAGCCGGTTCAGGAAGCGTTGATTCTTTTGTAAGAAAGGTCACTTCGCTGTTAAGCGCAGGCAATATCGATGGCGCCAGCGCCGAATGCGACAAACAAAAAGGCTCAGTTGCCAATGTGGTTAAAGCCGGTCTAAAGAAATACCGCGAAATGGAAGCTGACGATCACCTGACCGTGGACCAGAAAACCCTGGCTATCCAGAAGGAAATTGAAGAGGCAACCGCTTTGGAAATGCCGATGCTTGAGCAGAATTTGACTATCATTGCGACTTTGGTATCTATCGGTACGCTGTGCGGTCTGTTAGGTACGGTGCTCGGTATGATCAAAGCCTTCTCTACGATGTCGGCTGCCGGCGCTCCGAATACTTCAGAGCTTTCAACAGATATTTCCGAAGCGCTGGTTAATACGGCTTTGGGTATTACGACTTCTGCTTCATCGATCATCCTGTATAACTTCTTTACATCCAAGATCGACAAGCTGACTTACGCTATTGACGAAACCGGTTTCAGCATCGTGCAAACATTCGGTGCTTCACACGCCGCCGCCAGGAGAGGTTAAAAAAATACTTTAGTGCTTAATTTTCCGTTAATAATATAGTCGGCGGGAAATCCATAAAAACTTAAAACACTATTTATTTTTTAAAATTATTTCAATTATGGCGAGGATAAAAGTTCCGAGAAAAAGTACGGCGCTGGATATGACGGCTATGTGCGACGTGGCCTTCCTGCTGCTTACCTTTTTCATTATGACAGCTAAGCTCAGGACCGACGATCCGCTGCATATCGATACGCCTTTTGCTACACAAGTGCAAGTAGTGCCTGATGAGAACCTTGCTACGATAGAAGTTGGCAAGAACAAGGTATTCTTCGGTATTGAAGGAACTGACGTCAGGAAAGCATTGCTTGAAGAAATGGGTAAGCAATATAAGATCCAGTTTACTCCCGAGGAGGAGGCCCGATTTGCCGTGATACCTACATTCGGTGTACCGATGAATCAGCTGAGACAGTACATAGCGTTGAATGACGAGCAGCGTAAAACCTTCAATCAGTCAGGCATACCTGTTGACACTACTACAAATAACGAATTATCAACCTGGATATACCAGGCGCGTTTGGTTCAGAAAAATTTGAAAAATCAGGAATTGCGCATTGCGATTAAGGGGGATTCCAGGGACATGTACCCGGAATACAAAAAAGTAGTCGATGTACTGCAGCGGCAGGCTGTTAACAAATTTGTTTTAATGACTCAACTTAAAGGTAAATAACTATGGCAGAATTAGATACCTCCGGGAAAGGCGGGGGGCATAAAGGCGGGAAGATACGAAGTAAGAAGGCTTCGACCCGCATCGATTTGACGGCGATGGTTGACCTTGCCTTTTTGCTGATCACGTTCTTTATCATGACCACGACGCTTTCGAAACCCAAGGCGATGGACATGTTCATGCCGGATAAGACCAAGAAGGATGTGCAGTTACCTGTGCCTGAGACACGTACCATGACCGTTTGGCTTGGCGCCAACGATAAAATAGAGTGGTTTGTGGGCGCACCGGGTAAATCACAGCCTACAATCTCCAATTTTGGTAAAAACGGGATTCGTAAGGATCTTGTAGAACAGGATAAAAAGATACAGGCTACGCACGCTGGTCCGGATAATTATATGATTGTGCTGGTAAAACCAAGCGATCATTCAACTTACAAGGATTTCGTGAATATGATCGACGAGATCAATATTGCCGGCATAAAAAGCTACGGTGTAGTTGATATTACACCGGCCGAAGTGGCTCAGCTGAAGAAAGACGGCAATTATTAAATATTAAGTAACAGTTAACATTTAAAATAAAAGCTTTTAAAAATGTTAGGACAGAAATTAGACATTTTAAAGCAGGAATGGATAGATGTAGTCTTCACCGATAGGAACAAGAACTACGGGGCTTATGAGCTGCGCAAAAAGAATGGCTTCAATACCACCAAAGCGCTGATCATCGGGGTTGTGTCGTTTGTTTTTGTGCTTTCGTTGCCGACCATCATCAATATCATTTCAGGCTTTATACCCAAAAAGGTCGACAAGGTAAAAATTGTGCCTGTCGTCCTGCAGCCACCGCCACCCTTAAACAAACAGAAACCGCCGCCACCTCCTCCGGAGCCACCGAAACCGAAGATCGACCAGGTTAAGTTTCCGCCACCGGTGGTGAAGCCGGATAACGAGGTTAAGGAACAACCGCCAACGGTAAAGGAGTTGGAAGTTGCCGACCCTGGTCAAAAGACCCAGAAAGGCGACCCTAACGCGGATATCGTGATCAATACCCCTGTGGGTAACGGCGACGAGAAAAAAGTTACCGAGGACGAGAACAAGATATTCGTAGCCGTTGAGCAGGAGCCTCAGCCGGCAGGTGGTATCCAAAAGTTCTATGAGTATTTGTCAAAGAATATCCGCTACCCCGCTGTAGCTAAAGAAAATAATATCCAGGGTAAAGTATTCCTCACTTTCGTCGTTGAAAAGGATGGATCGATTACCGATATTAAAGTATTACGCGGCATTGGAAGTGGTTGCGACGAGGAAGCTATGCGCGTGCTGAGAGCTGCGCCCAAATGGAAACCCGGTATTCAGAACGGACGTCCGGTTCGTGTGCAATACCAGGTGCCTATTAGCTTTGCGCTGCAGCAGGAAGATCAATAAGATCGATGCGAAATAAACTTGATTTTAGACAAAAATCGCTCCAAAGGCGGTTTTTGTTTATTTTGGGCTTGATTACCTTCATAGCATGCTTTACCCTCGGCCTGATGGTGATGTTTTGGGGAAAGCTTATTGACAAACTGAACATGTCAACCAGCCAAAGGCTGCTGATCGGATCTTTGTTATTAATATATAGCGTAATAAGGTTCTTAAGATTCTTTAGGAGGACGACCGATGAGGAGTAAATTGTTTCTTGCCGTTTTGACGTTAGCAATAATAGGTGCCTTTGAAACCTGCAAAAGAAAGGCTGCGAAGAATTATAACGATAGTTACTATTCGGGCACTTTTCGGTTTGTAGCTGACGAATCGTTCTCATCAATAGTGGACCAGGAGCTGTACATTTTTAAGCACGATCATCCGGACGCTGACCCGCAGGTTGTTTACCGTTCGGAGAATGCCGCAGTGAATATGTTGCTGAACGACAGTGTTCGTTTCGCATTCTTGTCGCGCGACCTGACACCCCAGGAAAAGAATGCGCTGGCACAGCGGAATTTACCCTCTGAAGCGATCAAATTTGCCGAGGATGCCATAGCGATAATTGCAAATCAAGCGTCAGCGGATACCGGGATAACGGTAAATGAAATAAAGCAAATGCTTACCGGGCAAATAAAAACAGACAAGAGTATTGTTTTTGATAACCCTAATTCGAGCCTGGTAAGATACTTGAAGAGTTTGAGCGGCCTGCAGTCCTTTGCCGCTAAGAATATTTATGCGCTGAAAACCAATAAGGAAGTGATCAGGTATGTGAGCCAGCATCCGGAAGCTATAGGCGTTACGGGTTTCAGTTGGCTGGATGATCCGGATCCGGACTACGCTGACGCTGTAAAAAAAGTAAAAATACTGGCTGTGCGCGACGAGAACAGTAAAACCGCGCCGGACAAGTATTTTATGCCGTCGCAATCGACATTGGCGCTAAAACAATACCCTTTGGAAAGAAGTTTATACATGGTAAACTGCACGGGCAGAGAAGGATTAGGCGCTGGGCTTGAGCTCTTTATCGGTGGCGACAAAGGCCAGCGGATTATACTCAAATCGGGTTTGTTGCCTGTCCAAATACCCGAAAGGAACATAGTTATTCACAGCAATAAATTATAACACAAAGAGTTAAATACTAACGAGCACACATTAACAAAAACCTAAGTATAAAATGAAAATTATCAATAAAGCGGCTGCGATCGGTTTGGGTCTTGCGCTGATGGGGTCCTCGGCTTTTGCCCAAAGCCTTGCCGATGCCAGGAAAGCGATCGATGCGGAGCAGTTCCAAAAGGCCAAATCGATGCTGAAGAATTTGGTCTCGACCCAATCTACCAAAGGTGAGAACTATTTTTACCTGGGATGGGTATATATCAAACAGGATTACGTGGATTCGGCTAAAGCGACCTTTCAAAAAGGTATTGCTGCGGATGCTAATTCTGCGCTGAATTATGTAGGCCTCGGCGTAGCCGCGCACCTGGATAAAGACGCTGCAGGAACCACATCGAATTTTAGCCAGGCGATAGCAAAGGCAGGAAAGGACACTAAACCCTATGTTTATATGGGTAAAGGTTACCTGCTGCCCGTTGGCGGCGCGGCCAATCCGACACAGGCAGATGCCCAGGCCGCCCTTGATATACTGAATAAAGGCATCGAAGCGGCTTTTGTAAGGGACCGGAAGCACAAAAATGATCCGGCCAGTTCGACCGACCCGGAGATTTATATGACCATGGGCGAAGCTGATCGTATTCTATTGAAAAGCAACGACGCTTATACCAATTTCTCAACAGCACAGACACTCGATCCTAAATCGCCGAATGTTTATGTGGCCCTGGGTGTATTGTGGAAATATGCCGACAACTTCGATGATGCGGAAAAGCAATTCCAGCAGGCGATAAATCTCGACCCCAACTACGGCCCGGCTTACCGCGAATGGGCTGAAACCGATTACCGCTGGGCACAAAGCGACCCTTCAAAGGCTGACGCCAAGATCAAAGAAGCCGTTCAGCAATACCAGAAATATTTGAGTTTGACCGATACTTCACCGGAGTCGGAAATGCGTTATGCCGACTTTCTGATCAACGCCGGCGATTATAAGACTTTGCAGCAGGTAGCTACTGACCTTTCGAAAACTGCGGGATCTAATTTGAGGGCATACCGTTATATCATGTATTCTGCTGTTGAAAATAAAGACTACTCGGCAGCAGTGGCAGCGGGGAATACCTGGATCACTAAGGCTGACCCCAAGCGTGTAATTCCCCTGGATTACATTTATCTCGGTCGTGCTCAACTGGGGATGAATGACTCTACAGGTGTTGCAACCTTGAAAAAAGCATTGAGCCTGGATTCAACAAGGACACAAGTTTATGGCGAGATCGCCAATTTCTACTATGCTCAGAAAAAATGGGGGCTGGCAGGTGACGCATTTGCAACCTATATCGCTAAAGGCGGTCGCAAGGTGACTTTAAATGATTATTTCAGGGAGGCTTATAGCTACTTCAGGGCATCATCCTTAATGGCTAAGCCGGATACAGTTATGCTGAATAAAGCGGATTCAGCCTTAAGCTATGTACAGCACAAGATGCAGAATCCACCCCCTGTTATCATTATAACGAGGGCAGAGGTTAATGACGCAAAAGATATTGATCGTAATAATATCAAAGGCTTGGGTAAGCCATATTACGAGCAATTTTTAGCAATGATGACTGACCCCAGCCAATTTACAGCTGACGACAAAAAGAACTATGTAGAAGCTTGTGATTATCTTGGGAATTATTATTACTATAAGGAAAAAGACGTAGCTAAAGCAACAGATTACTATACCAAAGCTCATAATGTTGATCCAACGGATAAAATATCTTCAGATTTTCTTAAACGAAAACCCGGAGCCAAGAGCATGTAACAAAATTATAACTCAAAGCCCCGTTAAGGGGCTTTTTTATTATCCGTGTGTTCGTATATTTGCACCATGGATGTACAAAGTTTGCCTGTGAATTTTCTGCCCATCATCTTCCAGATGGTAGTGGCTGTTGGTTTTGTGGTGGTTACAATGTTCTTTACCCATAAACTCGGTCCGAAGCGCGTTACCAGCGATAAGCTTACCCCGTTCGAATCGGGTATCGAAGTGATCGGTAATGCCCGCACGCCGATGTCCATCAAATATTTCCTGGTAGCGATACTGTTTGTATTGTTTGATGTCGAAGTGATCTTTATGTATCCCTGGGCAGTAAATTTCAAGGAATTGGGGCAGGAAGGCATGGTGGAAATGTTCATTTTCATGGGCACTTTGCTGCTTGGTTTTATTTACGTTATCAAAAAGGGAGCATTGGATTGGGATTGAGTTTTGTGAGTGGTTAATGGTGAATAGTCAATAGAATAGATCATTCACTGCTCACTATTCACAATTCATTATTTAGAATGATTCTAAATAAACTACCCTATCGTTCTGGTGTATTTTTTACATGTTTAATTGTTTTAGATTTGCCATGTTTTAAAGCTTTGCTTTAAGGCATCATTCTATTTATATAGATCATGAGTGATATTAAAATAGTGGACGCCCCCCCGGGTGTTGAAGGAGCAGGATTTTTCGCGACGTCGGTGGATAAAGTGATAGGTTTGGGTCGCTCTTACTCATTATGGCCACTGCCTTTTGCCACCTCGTGCTGCGGCATCGAGTTCATGGCCACCATGTCGCCGCATTACGACCTGG
>JAFDZL010000001.1 GCA_018266935.1 Bacteroidota bacterium
AATATAAGATCACCATTTTCGGTCATACCTATGTGCGCTTTTTCCCGGACTGGTATTACAACCTGCTGCACATTCCACAGCGCCTGGCCGAGGGCATGGCTTTCCATTTCCTGTTCATGTGGTTTTTTACGCTGAACGGATTTTTCTACGTGCTTTACAGCATCATTTCGGGCGAATGGCGCTACCTGCTGCCCAATAAGCATTCCTTCAAAGAAGCATGGCAGGTGTTGTTGCACGACCTCCATATCCGCAAAACCGCCCCGCCGCAGGGGAAATACAACGCTGCGCAGCGCATAGCTTATACCGCCATCATCATCATGGGTATCGGGTCGGTTATTACCGGGCTGGCTATTTATAAGCCGGTGCAGTTTTATTATTTGACCTGGCTTTGCGGGGGCTACCATTTGGCCCGGATATGGCACTTTGCATTTACTATAGGATATGTTTTGTTTTTCCTGGTGCACATCATCCAGGTGATCCTGGCCGGGTGGAATAATTTCCGTTCAGTCGTAACAGGTTTTGATGTGGTTAACGAACAGCCGAAACCGGCTGTAGAAACAATTAATGAAGATGAAAAAGCCTGAGCAGGAACAATCCACCGAACAAAACATAAAACGCAGGACGTTTATTTCGTTCGGCATCTTCGGCGCCTATGTAGTGGGTGCCTATGGCGCCTGGCGCTGGCTATATAAATCGCCCGACGAAACAGCCGGAATTACCGCAGGAGCGCATAAACCCCTGCGTCGTGCCCTGAATAAGACCGAGATCTTCTTTCGCCGCCTCACTTTCAGCGAAAACCATTTGGTTAAAACCTATCCCAAAGAAATGGCCGCCGCAAACGTAAGGCATAACAGTGATATCGGGTCGGAAGGCGTGCTGCCGCCGGAGAAGTGGACGCTGAACGTCACCAAAAAGAACGGACAGGTGATGCAGATCACGCTCGACCAGATCAAAGAAATTCCGAAGACCGAGATCGTTTACGACTTTAAATGCGTGGAAGGCTGGGACCAGATACAGCATTGGGCCGGAGCGAGGTTTATCGATTTTATCAAACATTTCGGCCTGGAAGAAGAAGCAAAAATGGATTATGTCGGCCTTGAGACGCCGGACAAAAAATACTATGTCGGTATCGATATGCCCAGCGCCATCCATCCGCAAACCATCCTGGCCTATGAGATGAACGATAAGCCGCTCCAGGGCCGGCACGGGCAGCCTCTGCGGTTGATCATCCCTGTCAAGTACGGCATCAAAAACCTGAAGCGCATCGGCAATATGAACTTCAGCAACACCCGTCCCCACGATTATTGGGCCGAGCAGGGATATGATTATTATTCGGGACTTTAAGCGGAAAGCGGAATGTTCAGAACCTAAAGCTTTTAACCTCATTTTCAGCTTTTTGCTTTCCGCTTTGCGCTTTTCTTCGCATCTTGCAGTAAATGCCGGCCGCCAAACTGACCTTAGGAAAAGAGATCGCTTATGCCTGCGGCATGGTGGGCTGGAGCATCATGACGAACCTGGTCATCGTTATCGTGCATTATTTTTACCTGCCGCCGTCCAACGCCGGACTGACCCAGTTAGTGCCGCAATTGCTGATATTCAATGCCATCAATATTCTATCCATAGTCGATGTTTCTGGCCGGTTGGTTGACGCTTTTTATGACCCCGTGATCGCATCGCTGAGTGACAGGAGCCGCCATCGGCACGGCCGCCGCATTCCCTTTATGAAATGGGCGATAGCGCCCGCGGTGCTTTTTTGCTGCCTTATATTTTATCCGCCCGTAAAAGGAGTAAGCAGTCACAACGCTATTTGGCTGGGTTGTACCATGGCGCTTTTCTTTATGGGAGTTACCACCTACATTATTCCCTACAACGCGCTGCTTCCCGAGATGACCGAAAGCAGCGCCGAGCGGGTAAAGCTTTCTTCGTTCCAGCAGGCCGGTTTCGTACTGGGGATCATTCTTGCGGCCCTGGTTAACAATTATGCAGACGTAGTGCAAAACGCTTTTCATATCACCCAACGGGCGGCCGCACTTCAATACACGGTTTGGGGCCTTTGTATCCTGGCCGGACTGTTCATGTTGGTACCTATCCTGGCCATCAATGAGAAAAAATATACGGTCAGCAAGCCTGCGCATTTGCCGATTATGCAGGCTATCCGCCAAACTTTTAAAAACAGGAATTTCAAGTATTACCTGGTATCAGACTTTACCTTTTACATATCGCTGAGCATCGTTTCGAGCGGTTTGCTGTATTTTGTAAAGGTGCTGCTGGACCTGCCCGAATCAAAGGGCGGCGTGCTTATGGCCGCCATGGTTTGCGGCTCGCTGGTGTTTTATCCATTGATCAATTACCTGGCCCGGAGGATCGGTAAAAAACCTTTGGTCCTTATAGCTTTCGGCATGCAAAGCTTGGTTTTTATCCTGATCTATTTCCTTGGCAAGCTCCCGTTGTCGCCGATCGCGCAGGGATTTACTTTATCATTGAGCACCGCTTTTCCGCTTGCGGCTTTAGGCATATTACCGAACGCCATTTTAGCCGAGATCGCCCAGATAGACGCCGAGGAGACCGGCGAAAACCGCGAAGGCATGTTCTTCGCGGTCAAATATTTCTTCGTTAAGCTGGGGCAAACGTTTGGCTTCGCGTTGTTCGCGTTCCTCACCATTTATGGCATAAACCGCGGCCACGACGAAGGATTAAGATTGAACGGTATATGCGGGTGCATCCTGTGCCTTATCGCGCTGATCTTCTTCACAAGATTTAGAGAAGAGAAGAGTTGATTAAGTTGACTAAGTTGATTAAGAGAGTGGTTGATTGAGTTGAAACCATGTTAACCTAATCAACTCAATCCAGCTTATTCAACCAATCAACTACCGTATAGTATTATTTGGCCTCGCATACACCAACTGCATCACATTGATGTTGCGCATGACGAAAGCCGCTTCGCAATAAC
>JAFDZL010000200.1 GCA_018266935.1 Bacteroidota bacterium
CCGGGAAGTTCGTCGCCGGCGCACAGGCATCCCTGCCCGACCTTTGGTTACCTGCTGGAAGGCGAGCTGGAATCAGTGTTCGAAGGCAAACATCATCTCTATAAAGCCGGCGATAGCTTTTATGAAAATTCAAACGGTCTGCATGCGGTAACCCACAACCCCGACCGCACTAAAACCGCGCGGCTGCTGGTGTTTTTCATCGCCGAAAAAGATAAACCGACAACAATCCGTTAAGATCATGAAAAAGAGAACAAGGCCCGTAAAACACAGGGGCAATAAAATCTACACCTCAATTTATCTGTTAACCATCTATAAATAAACACTATGAAATCACGCATGAGTATTAAAGAGGCCGAGCCGCGCATCTACAAGGCTATGGCCGTAGCTGACAACCAAATTAGAGAATTCAACATCGACCCGAAGCTGAAAGAGCTGATCAAAGTGCGCGTATCGCAGATCAACGGCTGCGGTTACTGCATCGATTCGCATAGCAGCGACTCGCTTGCCCTGGGAGAGAGCACACAACGACTGCTGGCCCTTTCCGCCTGGTGGGAAGTCCCATTCTTCAGCGATGAGGAGCGGGCGGCCTTAAAGCTCGCCGAAGAAGTGACCCGCATTTTTGAGCATGGCGTTTCGGAAGAAACTTATGCGGACGCGATCAGGTACTTTGATAAACAAGGCGTGGCGCAGATCATCTTCATCGCCATTACCATCAACAGCTGGAACCGTATCGCGATCCCGGTGCATATGGTGGCCGGCGTGGATTGAGTTTTTCAGTGGGCAGTTGGCAGTTTGCTTTGGCAATATCGCGGACTGCCAACTGCCACTGCTACTGCAACTGCCACTACAACACACCAAATTCATACCCCAATCTTACCCACGCCTCCATCGCCTTCGGCAACACATATTCCAGCCGGTCGAAAGCTTTCAGGCTGTCATGAAAAACAATGATGGAACCCGGCTGAGTATGCTTTAGCACATTCTGCAAACACGCTTCCGGCGACAGGCTCGGGTCATAGTCCCCGCTCAGCACATCCCACATTACAATTTGTAAATCAGGTTTCGCTTTCCGGAGCAGGCGAATCTGGGATCTTTTGATCCTCCCATACGGCGGGCGGAACAAATTGCTGTGTACAATCTCGTCGCATTTCAGGAAATTATCGAGGTAAGCCTGGTCGTCAGTGATCCATCCCTTCAGGTGATTATAGGTGTGGTTGCCTATCGCGTGCCCCGCATCTTTTACCTGCTCAAAAATGCCCGGGTGCTTGTTCACGTTGTCGCCGATGCAGAAAAATGTGGCCTTTGCATCGTGCTTTTTCAAAATATTTAAAACAAACGGTGTAACAATGGGTATAGGGCCGTCGTCAAAAGTCACAAAAATCCGGTTTCCGCTACGGGGTTTATTCCACAATAGCTTGCGATACAGCTGTTTAACGATCCATGGCGTTTTTACCGGGGGCATGTTGCAAATGTAATTATTGAATTGCTGAATTACTGAATTATAGATTGACGTGGCTAATGGGCTATATCAAGCATTAAAATTCGATAAATCAATAAATCAATAATTCAATAATTGATACGGTAATTCGATAATTGAATATGAGTCTGAAGAAACTAAATAAGTACATGCTGATGATGCTGGTTGCCTTCATGGGAACTGCTGTAACTGCTTCGGCCCAGGAAGTGATCACACTGCAAAAGGCGATCGACCTTGCATTGGAACGCAACCTGAGCATCAAACAGGCGCAGATCACCGAGAAGCTCGCGGCGGAAGATTACCAGCAGTCGAAAAACAACATGCTGCCTTCCATCACGGCAAACCCGACTGCTTCCTATAACTTCGGCCGCAGCCCCAACCTGACGACGTATTCGTACACCAGCCAATCGTTCCTTTACGTGAACGGGCAGGCATCGGTATCCTTAGTGTTATTTGCCGGAGGCCAGTTACACAGCCAGATCTTGCAGAACAAGGTATTACTTGACGCTGACAAGTCCAGCACCCAAAAAGCGAAGAACGACCTCGTGCTGAACGTGGCCACTGATTACCTGCTGATCCTCACCAACCAGGACCTGGTGACCGCCGCAAAACAGCAGCTGAGC
>JAFDZL010000201.1 GCA_018266935.1 Bacteroidota bacterium
CGAAAAGCAACGCCGTCGTTGAAAACCCGTATTTCGATATTCAGTGATCTTTTTGCGCCGTCAGTTTCGGTAACGGGCACCATGGCCTCGTTGCTCAGGCTATGCACATGGCTGGTTTTGCCGACTATCAGGTCGTAATCTTCATTAGCCTGCTTAAAAGTGGCCTGCCCCAACTTTACATTCGGGCCAAACTCGCCGTCGCCTTTAAAACTTAAGCTTAAACGGGAATTGTTTACCAGCAAAGTACCTTTGTAGGTCACCTGATAGGTTAACCCATTTTTGCCTGCTTCCAGTTTGAAGACAATACTTTTGTCAGGCGAGGTCACCGTAATGGCAGATGCGAATGCAGAGGAAACAGATAGGAGTATCAAAAAAACAGTCAGGCGGATTGAAGGCATAGCGGTTTTAATTGGAAAAGTAAATGTAGTATTTAAACAAGAAAAGCGGACATTGCTGCCCGCTTTCATCAATTATCAGATCAGTTAAATTTATTCGGAACGAAGGCTTTTTACCGGGTTGGCGACGGCTGTTTTATATGCCTGGAGACTGAGGGTAAGCAAAGCGATCGATAACGAACACAAACCGGCGAGGGCAAATATCCACCACGACAGGTCAATACGATAAGCGAAGCCCTGCAGCCACTTTCCCATGGCAAACCAGCCAAGCGGCGCGGCAATCAAAAACGCCGCAAATACCAGCTTAAGAAAATCTTTGGCAAACAGTGCGCCAAGTTGGGTGAGTGAAGCACCCAGTACCTTGCGTACGCCAAACTCTTTCACACGCTGCTCGGCAGAAAACATGACCAATCCAAGCAGGCCGAGACAGGAGATACCAATGGCGACAACCGCGAAAACTATAGATAACTGCGAAATGATCTGTTCGCTGCTATATAATTTCGCGTATTCCTGGTCCACAAACTGGTAGGTAAAAGGGTATTTCGGATTGATCTCTTTATATACCTTCGCCAGGCTTTGCAGTGCCTGTTCGGTTTGGCCCGGTTTGGTCCTAGCCACGATCACGCCAAAATATTCGTATTCTTTTACATCAAGCAGTACGGGCGTGATGGGTTCGTGCAGCGATTTAGTGTGATAATCTTTCAGTACGCCAATGATATGCCCGTGCTTGGCCCAGGCCTGTACGCGCTGGCCGAGGGCTTTCC
>JAFDZL010000202.1 GCA_018266935.1 Bacteroidota bacterium
AAAGCAATGATCCTCGTGCGGATCGGTGGATTTTCCATTGCGATCGCGTGCACCATGGACGGAGTCGTCATAAGTTGCGCGGTCGTTATACCGTATTGGATTTGCAGGTCGGTGAATTTCTTTAACCCGGCCATCTTGATGGAATCGGGGATCGAGTTATAATAGGTTTCCGCAGCGTTCCATCCTGCATATTCCTTCAGCGTGTTTATTTTGCCCGTGGCAGGGTTTCGTTCATACCATCCGCCAAGCGGGTCCTTGTCGGCGTCATTTATACCGGCCAATGTCAATGCCCTGGAATTGAATACCATGCCGTGGCCCCACCAGGCAAACAGGATAACAGGGTTGTCTGGGGCGACGCTGTCCAGCTTTTGGCGGAAACTCATATCTGTCAATATTGCCTGCCCGATGAGCCCGCTAATCCATTCGCCGGGCCTTGCATTTTTAGCCAAACGGCTCACCGAGTCAAGAACCGCGCCGGGCGCGGGGCCTGCGATTTGCTGTTCCTGGTAACTGTAACCTTTGCCATTAACGACAAATGCCCCGGGATGATAATGGGCATCATTAAAACCAGGCACGACGGTTTTTCCGCCGAGATTTATTTTCCTGGTTCGGGCGGCAGCTAATTTCAATACTTCGTGGTTTGTGCCGGTTTGTATGATCGTGCCATTTCTGATAGCAAGCGCTTGCACATACAATTTTGAACTGTCGGACGTAAAAATATTACCGTTGTAAAGGATCACATCGGGCGACTGCGCGCGCAGGACAGTTGTGACAAAAACAAGAAAAATGAACGTGAAAAAAGTTTTCATGACCTGAATTTTGAATAAATGAATTATCCAAAATTATCCTGCGATGCAGGTTGCGGCATAGAACAAACACGACATGTTTGTCATCAGATATCAAAGCCATCCCTTTGCAGGCGCAAGTGGGTTTGGCTTAGTTCCGTTTGGAGAGAACCGGGTGTGGCGCCCGTAAATTCTTTGAAATCCCTGATCATATGCATTTGATCGGCATACCCGCATTGGTGTGCGATAGCCGACCAGGAGATACCCGTACAATTTTCCCTCATGCGCCACGCTCTTGAGAACCTGTCCAAACGGAAATATAATTTCGGCGACATACCGATCCGTTCATTAAACTGCCTTTCGAGTTGCCTTGTACTCACGCATGAAAGATCAGCCAGGCGGCCAACGCCCATAATGGCGCCGGTTGGAGTGATCGATTGAAGGGCCCGGTCGACAGGCAGGGCATCTTTTAGATCGTTTGCTTTTCGCGACAGATATTTTTGGACCAGCACGGCCATCGCACCGTACTCGGTCAAACCGCTAAGCTGCTCATTGATGCCAACTAACTCCCGGCCGGCGTAATGAGAAGCGTCCAAAGGCATATCGATCAATTCATGCATCGGAATTTTAAGCAATCTATGGAGCGCGCCCGGCTTAAAAGTCACAATAATGACCAGCGCATTATAACCCAACCTCAGGCTAATTCTGTTTAATTGCGGTCCTACAATAGTACTTGCCGCTAATTCCGAAATGACGTTGCCCGAACCGTCAACGGTGCTAACCTTGTCGTAAGGATAAAAATAGAGTGTTTGGTACGGCTGGGGCGGAAATGGATTTACAGGGGCGGTCAGATTCTTGTCTAAATGGTAATGGGTAATTACAATGCTTTTAACAAAGCACTCCAGGCCAGGGTATAATCTATAACTTTTTACCACTGCTTGTTGGTCAACACAGTTGAAGTTACGCAAAAAAGCGCATATGCTAAAGGCGTAAGTCATTGAAGTATAAATACATTATCCGGGCACCGAAAAGAAAGCTTTTTGTCGTATCTTTGCAGCCTCAAATAAAGGGTGCCGGGCAAAGGGTAATCGGCCTGTGCCTTAAACCTTTATTTCCGATGCCGTGTTATTTAAAAATTGACATTCAGTTTAATAAAATACTAATTATTTTAGCATAATTTAGCTGCATTCAGCTATGCGAAATATGATCGAAAAACCTGTTGACCTGGGCGAGCAAAGCGAAGTGGAGGTGTACGGCGCCAGGGTACATAATTTGAAGAACATTGATGTTTCCTTCCCCCGCAACCAATTGGTGGTGGTAACGGGGTTGAGCGGCAGCGGCAAATCGTCGCTGGCGTTCGATACCATTTATGCCGAGGGGCAGCGTCGTTATATGGAAACCTTCTCGGCCTATTCGCGCCAGTTCATGGGCGGAATGGAGCGGCCTGACGTGGACAAGGTATCAGGTCTGAGCCCGGTGATCGCCATCGAGCAGAAGACTACCAGCAAAAATCCGCGTTCGACCGTGGGCACCATCACCGAGATCTACGACTTCATGCGCCTGCTTTACGCGCGTGCCGGCGAAGCCTATAGCTACGTGACGGGCGAGAAGATGGAGCGCATGTCCGAGGACCAGATCCTGAAAACCATTTCGACCAAATTCGACGGGCAGCCGGTGAACATTTTGGCGCCGGTGGTTAAAGGGCGGAAAGGCCATTACCGCGAACTTTTCGAACAGATACGCAAACAGGGGTATCTGAAAGTTTGGGTGGATGGCGAGATCATGGATGTAACTCCCAAAATGCAATTGGACCGGTACAAGATACATGATATCGATACCGTGGTTGACAGGCTGGTGATCAATGAAAAGGACAGCAAACGGCTGCATACTTCCGTCCAAACCGCACTGAAGATCGCGAAGGGCATTATACGCATCGCCGACAAGGACAACAATGTATTTTACTACAGCAAATACCTGATGGACCCTGTTTCGGGCATTTCTTATGACGAACCGCAGCCGAACACCTTTTCATTCAACTCACCCTACGGCGCCTGCGAAAAATGCGACGGATTAGGGTATATTTTCGAGGTTGATGAAAACTCTGTCATCCCAAATCCAAAGCTCAGTATTTTGAACGGCGGTTTGGCTCCCCTGGGTGAATACCGCGAGACGTGGATATTCCAGGTGCTGAAGGCATTGGGGAAGAAGTATGAATTTTCGCTTTCCACGCCGATAGAGAAACTGCCGCGCGAGGTGCTGGATATTATTTTGAATGGCACGCCCGATATGGTAACCGTAGCAGTAGAATACAATAAGTGGAACGTACAGAGCTACCAGATCAATTTTGATGGTATCGTACGCATGCTGGAAGAGCAGCAGGAACGCCGCAGCGACGATGATATGGAGGACATGGAAAACTACCGTGTGCTGAAAATCTGCCCGGTTTGCGAAGGCGCGCGCCTCAAGAAAGAGTCGCTGCATTTCAAGATCGATCATAAGAATATTTTCGAGCTGGCCTGCATGGATATCAACACCCTGCAGCAATGGTTCGATAAGCTGGAAGACAGGCTAAATGATCGGCAGAATGTAATCGCCCGCGAGATATTGAAGGAAATACGCGCACGGATTACCTTCCTGCTGGACGTAGGTTTAGGCTATTTGACGCTCGACCGCACTGCCCGCACACTTTCCGGCGGCGAGGCACAGCGCATCCGCCTGGCGACGCAGATCGGCTCGCAGCTGATGAACGTGATGTATATCCTGGACGAGCCGAGCATCTGCCTGCACCAGCGCGATAATGAGCGCCTGATCCACGCGCTGAAAAACCTGCGCGACCTGGGCAATACGGTCCTGGTGGTGGAGCACGATAAGGATATGATCCTCGAGGCCGACCACGTGATCGATATGGGGCCGGCTGCGGGGCTGCATGGTGGCGAGATCGTTGCACAAGGCACGCCAAAAGAACTGATGAGCGCGCATACGCTGACCACCTCTTACCTGAATGGGGAAAAACATATTGAAGTGCCGAAAAAACGACGGGATGGTAACGGTAAAGTATTATCATTAAAGAAGGCTGCCGGCCATAACCTGAAAAATGTGTCGGTTGACTTTCCTCTCGGCAAGCTGATCGGCATCACCGGTGTTTCCGGCAGCGGTAAATCAAGTTTGATCACAGAAACGCTGTACCCGGTACTGAATCATCATTTTTTCAGGGCCAAGAAACAACCCTTGCCTTACGAGAAGATCGAGGGTATCGATAACGTCGATAAAGTAATCGAGATCGACCAGACGCCCATTGGCCGCACGCCGCGCTCAAACCCTGCCACCTATACTGGTGTATTTTCAGACATACGGAACCTATTTGTGCAATTGCCCGAATCCAAAATACGGGGCTATAAACCCGGCCGCTTCTCGTTTAATGTTAAGGGCGGCCGCTGCGAAACCTGCCAGGGTGCCGGCATGAAAGTGATCGAAATGAACTTCCTGCCCGATGTGGAGGTTCCCTGCGAAGAATGCGGCGGCAGGCGTTATAACAGGGAAACGCTTGAAGTGCGTTACCGCGGCAAATCCATCAGCGATGTACTGGACATGAGCATCGAGCATGCCTGTGAGTTCTTCGAGCACATTCCATCCATTTACCGCAAGATCAAAACGCTTTACGATGTGGGCCTGGGCTATATTACTTTGGGACAAGCCTCTACTACCCTATCCGGCGGCGAAGCGCAGCGTGTGAAGCTGGCCACTGAGCTTTCAAAAAAAGATACGGGCAATACATTTTATATCCTTGACGAGCCAACAACGGGGCTTCATTTTGAAGACATCAATGTATTGCTTGGCGTATTGAATCAACTGGTTGATAAAGGCAATACCGTATTGGTCATCGAGCACAATTTGGATGTGATCAAGGTAGTTGACCATGTTATTGACCTTGGTCCGGAAGGCGGTTCGGGAGGCGGCAAAATATTGTTCAGCGGAACGCCAGAGGCTTTGTGTAAAGTGAAGGATAGCTTTACAGCGAGGTTTTTGAAAAAGGAAATGGGGTTGTAGTATTTTAGGGTATGAAAAGATCAAGGCTTTTAATCTGTCTATTATTTATCTGCGCTAAAGGCTTTTCCCAATCGATCATTTACAAAGACGTAACCGATATCAGCAAACAGGAGTTTGATAAACATCTTCCGGTTATCCATTTATTATCGAAAACATCACAAGAAAAAGTTCATCACAAAATAGTTATCACCACCGTTAAAAGGACCATTGTTTTAAAAGACGATGGTGAAATGAAAGAATATCGTTACGTGGGGGATTTAAAAAATGACCATCTGGCAGTGATTCATGAACTTGAACCCAATACTGAAGAATATTATTTTATCAATCGCAATACCGGAACTATAGATACTCTGGTAGATAAGCCTGTATTTTATCCAAATTCAAAAATGGTGGCGTCTCTCGAAGGAATGGGAACAGATGTAAGACAAAGGATACAGATTGGGGAAATAACAAATGGACGTTTAAAGACGATTTTCTTTTTCAGACTAAAATTTGAACTTCACATTCATCCAGGCTACATCTATTGGTTTGATAAACACACGTTATTTCTAAATGATAATAACGAGAAATTTTACAAGTTGACTTTTTAAGACTTATGGAAGCAGAAGGATTAGGCTCGCTAAATGAGCAACAGCTTATGATGCTGCGGCTTTTAAAAAAGCCTATGCCCGAAAGGGATTTTATCCAAATAAGGCAACTCGCGGTAAAATTACTATCCAAACAAGCCAATGAAACCGTCGAACAGTGGGAGGCAAAACATAATGTCACTGAAGAAACATATGATCGGCAAAGCAGAAAACACTTTCGAAGCCCTTCTTCCAAACAAATCCCATAATTCCTACCTTTAGGCATTATGTTGCCGCTGCTTGTTATAATATCAGCTCTTTGATCTTATCGATGAACTGTTTTACCGGTTCAAAAAGCGGTTCAACAAATTCTTTGGCAAAGTCGAACATATCGCCATAGTCGCCTTTCTGTCGCCAATCCATCAGGTCAGCATAAAGCTTGCCGAATTCTTTATCTATTTTATTTGCTTTAACAAAGTGCTGATTAAATTGCGTTTTTAACCCGGCGTGTGTATGAGTGGAAATTCCATTCTTTAGCAACAACGCTGATACTGCATAATAACAAGCATAGTACAGTCTGTTAATACAGCTATTCCAACTGTTATTTTCAGCCAATAATTCGGCATCATGAAAAGCTTCATCAGCTTTAGACAAACGATATTCGATATAATCCGGCTTATGATCGCTCACAATACAATACCGTTTTGTTTTACTGCTTTGTACAATGGAGTGAGGGACAAATCATTATTCCAGTGGCTGTTAGCATACACGAGTGTCGAGATCGATTCGCCCGTTTCCAATTCCAGATCATAAAGATTATGTCTGAATGATTGCTCATCCTTTAATGACACAACAGGTTTATCTAAAAGTATCAAAACATCCCAATCAGAATCTTTTTTTGCTTTGCCCGTCGCCCTCGACCCGTATAAAATGGCAGTTG
>JAFDZL010000203.1 GCA_018266935.1 Bacteroidota bacterium
CCTCCGTATTGCGGTCAAATATAATATCGTTTACAACCAGGCGTACGCGATGATCGGTTTCGCAACCGTGTATAATATGCGAGGACAATACCAAACAGCCTATTCTTATGCCATTAAGGGGCAACATCTGGGAGTAATGCTCGGTAACCTTTCAATCAGGGCGACAGGAGCCATGCAATTAAGTAAAACGTACGCCGGGCTTGGAAAGGTCGCAGATGCCTACCGTTCGTTGAATGAATATATCGGCTTGAAAAATGGCTTAAAGAACAACGAGAGCATACAGAAACTCACATCATACAATTATGAGCTGAATTTCTCTGTAAAGCAACGGTTGCAGGCACAGCAGCAGCATGAAAAAGAATTGATTTATGAACAGAACCTGAGAACAGGAAAGATGCGCCAGTGGATGTTTGGTATCATCATCATCGCCACCTTGATTATTGCCTGTGTTTATTATTTCGACAGGAGGAGGCAGCGAAAGATCAACAGGCTGCTTAAGATCAACAATTCCGTGGTGCTGGAGCAAAGAAATAACCTGGATCAGCAGGCCCATAAATTAAATGACCTGAACACGCTAAAAGATCGCCTTATCGCTATCCTTGCGCACGACCTCAGAGCGCCGCTCAGTACTTTGCGGGGACTGTTTGACCTGCTGCAGGACGATACTATTTCGCATGAGCAAATGCTTGAGATGATACCTCCGGTGATGAAAAAGCTGGATCACACTTCCGATTTCCTCGATACGCTTCTTTTCTGGATCAACAGCCAGATGGAAAACTTCGGACAGGGGGTTAAACAATTTGCGCTCGATGAACTGATCGCCAAAGAGATACAAAACCTTAATGAACAGGCGAGCGCCAAAAAGATCAGCCTGTTTGCCAATACCAACCACGAAATCGTTGGCTACGCCGATCCGGATTCGGTGCGCATCGTTATCCGCAACCTGGTATCAAATGCGATCAAATTCTGCGAAGAGGACGATATTATTGAAATATCTGCCAAGAACAAGGGCGACAATGTTTTGGTGCAGGTTAAAGATACGGGCGTTGGAATGACCGCCGAACAATCACAAAAGATATTCAGGGGCAAGATGCAAAGCAAGATAGGCACACACAATGAGTCGGGCACGGGCATGGGGCTGTTGTTTTGCAAGGACCTGATCGAAAAATGCAACGGTACCATTTGGGTGAAAAGCAAACAGGGCGTGGGCAGCGAATTCTCGTTCACTATCCCTAAAAGCTAATATTCCGCGTTTCGCTATTGCTTTCTTGCGTCGGTTATGAACGTTCTCTGCACTTTTGAGGCGTTGCTGATCGTATCATAGAATTGGTCGAGGTATTTTGTCATTTCCTTTTTGGTGGCCGGGGTGAACAGGCTGAAATTGTTAATAGCCGCATAGACGTTATCCTTTTGTTGCTTAAAAATAGCCAGTACATCGTTCAGTTCATCCATCGTCCGCGGGAAGCCCCGGTAAACCCGGTCTCTTACGCTTTCAATCCCAAGTTGTTCGTCAGGTGCGGCGTAGGAGGTGTTCACTAATCCCGAAAAGTCGAAATCATAAGGCACAACGTACGGTCGTGATAACGAATCGGTTTTAGAATGAATGAGCCTGATATTGTGATTTACCGGCACCGACCAGTCCGTATTGGCTATCATATATTCAAAAATGGCCACCATGGTCATCTGCCGGCGGTCGGTGCTTTCGGTGGGCAGTTTTCTGTCCGACCAGTCTGAGCAATCATTCCTCTTGGCGACCTGTTTAACATCCTCTATCAGGAAAGCATGCCTGGTGAGGGGCTTTTTCTTCCCGCTGCTGTCAATATACGTAAGGTTTAACAGGCGAACCCTGAAGCTTTTATCGGTCATCAGGTTATAGATCTTATAGCACATGTACTCTTTCAGCACGTTCTGATCGTCCTGTTCATTGGTCATGCATGAGCTGACTAATTTCAGCGATTTAAGTTTGTAGAAGGTTGTATTAGGATGATTTTTAAAGATCATTTTCAGTGGCGGCAGGTAACAATACCCCCGCCTGAAATGGCCCCGGACCTCGAGTGAAACAGGGTCGTTGACATTCAGGCTGTC
>JAFDZL010000204.1 GCA_018266935.1 Bacteroidota bacterium
AAATGTCACGCTGCCTGAAACCGAATTTGGGTCGAGCGCCGAGGAGAATGATATTTTCACCGTGGGTTTGGTATTTAGGCCCTTATACGTATAGCCATTGTAAATGCCGTTCACCTTCAGCGTATTCATGCTGAATGAGGCAGGCGGGGCAGGCGGTGTAGGGCCTTTACTCTTGCCGCAAGCGCTGATAAGCAACATTAACAGTAATGCCGGTGAATATTTCGTGTTCTTCATTCCCCGCAAATATCGTTTCAAAAGCCAAAATTTTGTCGATAAAAAAGGCTGCTGCCCGCCGCAGCGGACAGGCAGCCTTCAACTAAATCAATCAACGATTATCTTCCCAGTTTTTCAAGATTATACAAAGCCGATACCTGGGTTGACGAAAGAACCTCATCATAAAACCGCACCTGGTCCATGCTGCCAAGGAGGTAACCTGCCCAACCCTGGGAACCGGTTGCTGCGGTAAGCGATGGGGTCGTCTGGAACTGGAGCGTTCCAAATACCATTTTTGTCGCAGCGGACCAGTTGAGCGGCGTAAAACTAGCCGGCGTATTATTGCCTACAGGCGCGCCGTTGTAGTACACAGTGATCTTGCCGGCTGTATCATCATACGTTACTGCTACTTGTATCCATGTACCCCATGGATTAGAGACGCTATATCCGCCTTCCCATCCGTCAACGCCCGAAGTTGATCCGGCATCGTTATACATGTGCACTTTCAATACGCCGGTAGTAGCGGTCGAACCATTGTCAAAAAACAGGTCAAGGTTACCCCAGAAGTTCTGGCTGTGAGCGATATCGAGGATGCCTATTGCACCGGTGGTGTTTTGCGGCATATTTATCCATACGCTCATCGTAAAGCTGTGAAGGTTTTGGATGGCCGATGGCACATCAGACACTACATAGGCGTTATTAGCTCCCTGTAAACCCTTACCTTCAACGCCGCCGGCAAAACTTGTGCCTGTATTCACACCGGTGGTGCTTGAAAGACTATCCTTTAGATCGCCGCTGAAGGGCCAGTAGGCTACCAGGTGCGTAGGTTCGATATCCTTCGAGTTGGTATAACCGCTGAATGATGGCGGCGGCTTTGGCGGCTGGTACGATTTTGGGTTAAATTCCTTTTGACATGACGATAGCGCCAGGCTTATCGTTGTAGTGATCAGCAGCCCGGTCAATATATTTTTCATCGTTTTCATCTTCATTTACAATTTGAATAAATTAATTATAACCGGGATTTTGTTTCAGTAAGCCGCCGCTCAGATCGATCTCGTTCTGCGGAATAGGCCATACTTCGCTTTTGCCTGCCACAAAACCCAACGGGCCGAATATTTGCGAACCTAGTCCCCAGCGGATCACATCGAAATGGCGTTCGAATTCCATACCCAGTTCAACCCGGCGCTCGTGCTGAATAGCAGTGCGCAACGCAGCCTGATCGGTGGTAATCACCGGCGGCAGGATTGCGGGATTGCCTTCGCGGGCGCGCGCTCTTACCTGTTCCAAATCGGCCAAAGCGGTTGCGGTATTACCCAATTCGTTATTAGCTTCAGCGTTCATCAGCAGCACATCGGCGTAACGAAGCACCATCTTGTCCTGCTGGCAGCCCTGGTTAAAACCCGATACATATTCGGCGAACGGCACATACGACTTGAGGTTATAATATGGGTTCGGCGCAGATGCGTCGATTACATCGCCTTCGGGTGTAGTTTGACCGGTGAATATAACCGTGCCCTTCAAGCGGGGATCGCCTGTTTCGAACGCATCGATAAGGCTTTGGCTCGGGTCGTTGAAGCCCCAACCGCCGGCCGCTTCGGAAACACGTGGCATCTGTACCTGCGAATATTGGGAGTTCGACCAATCGGGATGGTTAGGGATCAGCATACACTGGATCTCAAAGATCGATTCTGAATTGTTCTTGTTCTGTGTCCTGAACATTTTTTCATAGTTGGAGAACAAAGAGTAAACGCCCGATGATATAACCTGGTTGCTGTAATTAGCTGCGTCGCTCCATTTTTTCTGGTATAGCGCCACTTTAGCATGCAGCGCCAATGCTGCGCCTTTGGTAACGTGGCCCACATCAGTGGCAGAATAAGTTGTTGGTAGTACGCCCGCAGCATCTGTAAGGTCGGTTTCTATCTGCGCCCAGACTTGCGCTGCGGGGGTTTGTGCCAGGTTGTAATCAGCAGCGGTTTTTGGCGGGTGCAGCCGGAGCGGAATATTCCCAAACGCGCGTAGCAGCCTGAAATAATCATATGCACGTATGAACTTTGCCTCGGCGAGATACCTGGCCTTCAGACTAGCGTCCATGTTGATGGCAGGTACGTTTGCCAGTATTTGGTTGGCAAAGTTAATGTTGGCATACATGCCGCTCCAAAAGCCTTCCAACTGGCCTTCACCCGCGGTAACGCTAAAGTTGCGATACTCATTCATGAAACTGGCATCTGTTGGCACTGAACCTTTGGTCACGTCGTCAGAACCCATACTTTCAACAGCGATAGATGCGAAGGCGATATCGTTCCAGTTATGCAGGTCGGCATACATTGCGTTGACTGCAGACGTCGCGTCGGCCTGGGTTTTCCAGAATAGCTGCGCGGTTGTGCCGCTTGAGCCCGCGGTATCCAAAAAGCTCTTTTTACAGCCTTGTGAAACGGATAGGGCAATAACTAAACTAAGTATTGTTGTTCCCTGTAAGATCTTTTTAATATTCATTGCATTATGAATTAAAATGTAACATTCACACCAAAATTGTACGTAGCGTATAAAGGATATACGTTGGCATCGATGCCCAGGTTGGTAGGTCCGCCGCCAACTTCAGGGCTGAACCCTTTATAACCAAAGATATTGATGGCGTTTTGCGCATTGGCATAAACTCGAATACTTCGTATGCCCCATTTGCCGGTGATGCTTTGAGGAAGTGTATAACCTAACTGTGCGTTACGCAGCCTGAAATAGGCGCCGCTGGTTACGTAGAATGAGTTCGGCGCTGAATCATAATTAGAACCGATATTTACCGAAGGATAAGTATTGGATGTGCCGTCGCCGTGCCAGCGGTTATTGTAAAAGTC
>JAFDZL010000205.1 GCA_018266935.1 Bacteroidota bacterium
CGATTTGTCCTTTATGCTGATTGTTTGTTCTTTTGGTGAAAGATTAAGAATAACAAGCACTTTCTTGCCAGCTTTCTCACGCGTATAAGCGTAAACGGCACTTTTGTCGCCGGCATCGACCTTTGTAAATGCAGCATCGGATGCCAACGCAACATCATTCTTTCTCAGATCGAGCAGGGTGCGGTAGAATTTTGCCCTGGCATAATTTTTAAAGGTCATCGGGTCCCGGTCAAAAAATTTGATACCCCTAAGCACCGGTTCTTCCTGGCCGCTATAAATGAGCGGAACGCTATGATAATAGGTTTGCGTCAGTACCGCGAACGGTGCATGCGATGCGCCCGGAAAGATACCATAATCAGCTTTGTTCCAGCTATTCTCATCGTGATTGCTGGTGAAAAATAATTCGAGGCCATTCTTCGGATATTCCGTGTCATATTTAGCTTTTACACTGTCTAAAGCAAACGCAGGGCTTGCTCCTTTGGCCACATCGCTCATCTTATGAAACATATCCCATGAATAAGTAGCGTCGAAGCCGCTGCGGTGCAGGTAGTCTTTGTCGCCTTCAGCCAGCATGAACAGATTGCGACCTTTACGCAAATCGGATATGCATCTTTTCCAGAAACTTTCCGGCACATTCCAGGCGACGTCGCAGCGGAAACCATCGATATGCGTAGTGACCAGCCAAAATTTCATTGCATTGATCATACTGTCCTGCATTTCGCGGTTGTTGTAGTCCAATTGGCGCGTATCGTCCCAGCCATAAGGGATGGCAGGCTTGCCGTTCTTATCTTTTACATAAAAATCGGGGTGTTTGGTGAT
Organism: Bacteroidota bacterium; assembly: GCA_018266935.1. Classification (GTDB taxonomy): domain Bacteria; phylum Bacteroidota; class Bacteroidia; order Sphingobacteriales; family Sphingobacteriaceae; genus Mucilaginibacter. The sequence goes on from JAFDZL010000205.1 coordinate 820, forward strand.
CCAGTAATGGTCGGCGCCCGTATGGTTAGGCACCCAGTCGATGATCACCTTCATACCTTTGGCATGAATCGTATTCACCAACTGCTTGAAATCGTTCAGGTTCCCATATTCGGGATTAATGGCGGTATAATTCGAAACGGCGTAGTAGCTTCCCAGTGACCCTTTGCGGTCGAGCTTACTGATCGGGTTGATGGGCATAAACCACAGGGGTTGGACGCCCATTGCCTTAAGCCTGTCAATGCTTTTGGCAAACGCCTTAAAAGTGCCTTGCGGCGTATATTGGCGCACATTCACCTCGTAAATATTGCCCTGCATGATCCACGCCGGGTGACCGTCTATTGTTTTGGATCCTTGCGCGAAAGAAACGGAATATATCGCTACCGACAGGCAAATGAGCAGGGCAGACTTAAAGCCGCTGCGTGTTTTTCCGGAAAAATGCATTGTTTTTAGATTTTAGTCCAAATTAGGTATTTCTCGGGAAAAACTGGAATCAACGGCTATTTCTGCATGATCTGGACCAGGTTGCCGCAGGTATCGTCCAATACGGCTAACTTCACCGGTCCCATTTGCGCAGGCGGTTGGGTAAAGTGTACGCCTTGTTCCAAAAGTCTTTCATACTCCATTTCAATATCTTCCACCCCAAACATGGCGGCTGGGATGCCCGCGTTAAACAATATTTTCTGCCATTCGGCTGCAGCGGGCTTGCCGTCGATCTGGATCGCCGGGTTCCAGTTGGGCTCAAGCAAAATTTCTACATCGGGTCCTTCCGAAGCTACTACCGTCAGCCACTTGGCATGGCCAAGATCGACTTCCGTTTTTTTGATAAAGCCTAAAATTTCAGTGTAAAATTTAAACGCTTTGTCCTGGTCATTTACCAGGATGCTGGTCAATACGGTTTTCATGCTGATGTTATTTTTCTACGAACTCCCTGATTGATGTACCGATGAGATAGGTCCAGCCCCCAACGAAACTTTCCCTTGCAAAATCTTTGTTGTCCTGCGGGAAGGTTTCCAGTCCCTCATGGGTTAGTTTCAGCCTGGTGGCACCGCCCTCGGGGAATAACTCGAACGTAACGAAGGAGTTTCCCGGGTAATCTTTGTAGCGCCAGCTGTATTGCAGCAGTTTTCCCGGCTCGACCTTAGTGATTTTACACAAGTGCATGTATTCACATCCTTCATTACCCTTGCCCGGAAAACTGAATTCAAACCCAACTTCAGGCCTGAAGTCTGACAGATCGAAATACCATTGCTTCATTTTTTGCTTGTCTGTAATGGCTTCCCAGACTTTTTGAGCAGGTGCATTCACTATACGCTCAATTACAAATGGTTCATTCTTCATGCTTTCTTGTTTTAAAGGGTTTCAGGGGCTTATTGTTTGCTTCATCAGCCAGGAATTGCTCCAGCGCATCCAGCTTCTGATTCCAGAATGCGCGGTATTGTTCGATCCACTGAGAAACCTCGTTCAGTTTTTGCAGTTTGGCTTCACAGTAACGCTCGCGGCCTACCTGTTTAATCGTGATCAGCCCGCATTGGGTTAATATTTTGATATGTTTTGAAATAGCCGGCCTGCTTACGTCGAATTTATCCGCCACCGCGTTCAGGTTCATCGACTGATGCGCTATCACGTTGATGATCTGCCTGCGGGTAGGGTCGGCTATCGCCTGGAATACATCTCTTCTCATTTGCTAATTTGTAACCGTTCGGTTTCAAATATAAGTGTAACCATTTGGTTACGAAAATTTATTTTCATTTTTTTTCATTTAGTATTTATAACTTGAAAGCTCCAATTATAAAACTATGGCAAACATTAATTCAGGGGGAACGGATAAGAATACCTATGATGCAATTGTGATCGGTTCGGGTATCAGTGGCGGCTGGGCCGCGAAAGAACTATGTGATCACGGCTTAAAAACGCTGGTTTTAGAACGCGGCAGGAATGTGGTGCATTTGAAGGATTACCCGACCGCGCTTAAAAACCCATGGGATTTCCCGCATCGCACGTATGAGCCTGTAGCGGTAACCAAAGAGAACCCGGTAGTATCTCGATGCTATGCCTTCAGCGAAGCCAGCCAGCATTTTTTTGTGAAGGATAAAGAACATCCATATATACAGGATAAGCCCTTCGACTGGATACGCGGATACCAGGTTGGTGGTAAATCGCTGCTTTGGGCCCGGCAGACACAACGCTGGAGCAAGTTCGATTTCGAAGGGCCCGGCCGCGACGGTTTTGCAACCGACTGGCCGATCCGTTATGAAGACATTGCTCCATGGTACAGCCACGTAGAGAAGTTTGCCGGGATAGCAGGCAACAAAGATGGCCTTGAAACCCTTCCAGATGGCGAGTTTCTGCCGGCCTGGCAAATGAACGCCGTGGAAAAGGATATGAGCGCCCGTATCAACAAACACTATGCGGGCAATCGCCATGTGATCATCGGTCGTTGTGCGCATTTGACCAAGCCGAACGAGATACATATACAACAGGGCAGGGGCCAGTGCCAGGCGCGCAGCCTGTGCGAGCGCGGCTGTCCTTTCGGCGGTTATTTCAGTTCAAATGCCTCGACTATTCCCTGGGCAATGAAAACCGGCAACCTGACGCTCCGGCCCGATTCGGTGGTTCATTCCATTATTTATGATGACAAAAGAGGCAAGGCTGTCGGCGTCAGGGTGATTGACGCTCATACCAAAGAAGCCACCGAATATTACGCGAAGATCATCTTCCTGAATGCTGCTACCATGAACAGCAACCTGGTGATGCTCAATTCAACCTCGTCGCGTTTTCCGAACGGTCTGGGCAACGACAGCGGCGTTTTGGGCAAATACGTTGCTTTTCACAACTACCGGGGCAACGTGTATGCCACTATGGATGGTTATCTCGACTCCTACTATTATGGCCGCCGGCCGACAGCGATCATGATGCCGAATTTCAGGAACGTGTATAAGCAGGAAATGGACTTTCAGCGCGGCTATATGACCTTTTATTCCGTGGTGCGCCAGGGCTGGGGTCACGAGACCGATGGGGCGCAGGTCGGCGCAGCCTTCAAGGACAATGTTTCAGAACCGGGCCGTTGGGTTGTCTATACCCAGATGCAGGGTGAAACCATCCCGAAGGAGACCAACCATGTCAGCCTGAGCAAGGACGAAAAAGACGCCTGGGGCATACCATTACTGAAAACATCGGTAGCTTACGACGATAATGATGTCAAGAGCATGCACGATTTTATGAACCAGGCATCGGAAATGCTGGACATTGCGGGCTGCAAAAACATTGTGCAGCACGATACGCAGCAAGCGCCGGGCCTGGACATTCACGAAATGGGCGGCGTGCGTATGGGTAAGGATCCCAAAACATCCATCCTCAATGGCTGGAACCAGGTACATAGCTGCCCGAATGTGTTTGTTACCGACGGCTCTTGTATGGCGTCAACCAGTACGCAGAATCCATCGCTCACCTTCATGGCTATTACAGCACGGGCCGCTAACCATGCGGTAGAGGAATTGAAGAAAGGTAATTTGAGCTAAAAGCTGAAAGACCAAAGCAGAAAGCTTTCATTTCGCATGAATAAAAGCTTTCTGCCTTCAGCTTTTAGCTTTCTGCTTAAAACCCGCTATCATCCAGCGCAAAATTGTTCTTGCGTTCTTCCCATTTGCCGTTGGTAAAATCAGGGAATTGCTGCGGCATGTTGCCTTCGGCCAGCGATTTTTCGGACAAAGGTGTGATCACGCTCATGGTCACCGAATCATACACGTCGATGGGTGTAGGGCCTTTCTTTTTCACCGCTTCCACGAAAGCATTGAACACAAACCAGTCCATGCCGCCATGACCTGCGCCTTCGGCATTGTTGGCATATTTTTTCCATAGCGGGTGATCGTATTTTTCGAACCAGTCTTTTGCCGGGTCCCATTCGTCTTCTTTTTTGCTCTGGTTTTCAATATAGACAGACTCGTTCACGTCCATCCAGATGCCTTTCGTGCCCTGCACACGGAAACCAAGCGAATAAGGCCGCGGCAAATGCGTATCATGGCTCAGCATTACCGTTTCACCATTGGCGCAATTGATCATGGTAGTCACCACGTCGCCGTTCTTGAAATTGATCTTGCCGTTGGGGTTGCCGGGAGCAAGCTCTTCAACGTAAGCATTCAATCCTCTTGATTTGGTGGCGAACGAAACCAGGTTAGTGAAGCGGTTGCCGCGTGTAATATTGGCATAATGCATTACCGGACCTGCACCATGTGTCGGATAGATGTCGCCGTTACGGTCGATATTGAACTGCGTGCGCCATTGCGCTTCGCTCAATGCTTTCGGCCCGTACTCAACGCCATGCCCGTAAACATGCACGCCGTCATTAAATAGTACATTGCGCAGATTGTGCTGGTAGCCGCCTTCCAGGTGGATGATCTCGCCAAACAAGCCCTGGCGCACCATGTTCAAAGCGGCCATCACGTCGCGGCGGTAACAAACATTTTCCAAAGTCATATAAGGGATGCCTGTTTGTTCGGAAGTATGCACCAGGTCCCAGTGGTCATCGACCGATAAACCCGCGATTACCTCGCAACCCACATATTTGCCGGCTTTCATCGCATCGATGGCTTGCGGGTGGTGAAACTGCCATGGCGTAGCGATGATAACCGCATCGATATCTTTCCGTTCGATCAAGCCTTTATAAGCATCCAGGCCGCCGGTATATTCTTTGGGCAGCGGTTTGTTGGCTTTTTTAAATTGTTCGCGGCAATGCTGAAGAGAACGTTCCTGCGTATCGCATATCGCTACGATCTCTACATCATCCCGTAAAAGGCCCTCACCAATGTGGTTACGGCCGCGTTCGCCAACGCCAATGTAGCCTAATCGTACCTTTGTGCTGTCGCTTTTGGCAAAAAGTGTTCCGGTGGGTAATAGGGTCAGCCCGGCGGTGGCCAGGGCGCCCTGTTTGACAAATTCTCTGCGGTTCATAGTTTGGTTTATTTGGTCGGCTAATCTAAGTAAATAGTTTAATGTGTGCGCACACACAATAGAATTTATGTTTAAATTTGATAACAAGTTAACACTTTTTTATAACCCCGCGCGGCAGTTGTCATAATATTGATACAAAGCGTATTTGTGCGGGCGCCCGTAATTTTTATAATTTTAAATGCCTCGTCGCACAATACCTTTGCCGAAACATGATTTTATGAGATCGCTGCAAGCGCCATTTTTAGGGATTGCTAACAAAAGATTTTCATTGCAGGAAATAGCAATGTCATTAAGCGGGCGCGACCACCCGATCGATATAGCTCCCTGGCGCGCTTTCCCCGGTAGGCCAAAGGTTTCCTTTTCCATCGCCCACGATGGCGGACATCTTTTTATTAAATATGATGTGACCGAAAAAGAAGTATTGGCCAGGTACAAACAGATCAACGACCCGGTTTATCTGGACAGCTGCGTGGAATTCTTCATAGTGTTCAATGACGATTCACAGTATTACAATATAGAATTTAACCGCCTGGGGACATGTTTGGGACGATACGGTGCTGAGCGCGAGGATCGGATTGAATTGCCCATTGATTTGCTCAAAGGCATCAAGTCGGAGCGTACTTTGCAGCAGGTTGAAGTTGGCGGCGAACCTGAGATCAACTGGACGCTGACGGTGTCCGTACCGATAAACGTTTTTTGTTATCATAAACTTAATACTGCCGGGGGCCTGGATTGCCGAATGAACTTTTACAAATGCGGCGACGACCTTTCGCATCCGCATTACCTTGCCTGGAACAATATCGACTGGCCGGAACCGAACTTCCACTTGCCGCAGTTTTTCGGGAAGGTGGAGTTTTTGTAGCCTCACCCCCGGCCCCTCTCCAAAAGGAGAGGAGAGTACACTCATCATGTAAATAACCCTCTTTGCGAAGCAGAGAGGGTGGACGACGCAGTCGGCCGGGTGAGTAAAGACAAATAAAAACCCTATCTTTATTATAAACCCATTCACAATGGAAAATACCATCCTGCAAAAACCCGGGCGCCTGCTGTCACTCGATGTGATGCGCGGCCTCATCATGATCTTCCTGGCCGGCGAAAGCTGCGAGGTATATTCTTCCTTGAGGCACCTGCATGAAGGTGGACTTTTTACCACCATCATGGACCAGTTCGAGCATTATCCCTGGCACGGGCTTCGTTTGTGGGACCTGATACAGCCCGCCTTCATGACCATGGCGGGCACGGGTATGTATATCTCATACCACAATAAGCTGCAAAAAGGCATAACCTGGGGACAGAACTTCCCTCATGTGCTTTGGCGCTGCCTCGAGCTGTTTATTTTGGGTACCGCCGTGCAATGTTTTTATGCGGGACATTTGGTTTGGGAATTGTGGAACGTTTTAACCCAATTGTCCTTTACTACCCTGATCGCTTATTTGATCATCAGCCGGTCTTATACTTTTCAGATCATTATATCGATCCTGCTCCTAATCCTAACCGATGTATTATACCGCACCATATTGATGCCCGGCTTTAATCAGCCGTTTGTCGAGTTCTACAACTTTGGAGCGTACATGGACACCGTTTTCGGCGAGCACATCAACCGCGACGGTTGGGTGACCATTAATTTTATCCCTACGGCCGCGCATACCATTTGGGGATGCCTGGCAGGTAAGCTGCTCGTATCGGATAAAACGCCCGTTCAGAAAACAAAATACCTTGCGCTTTTTGGGGTGATCTGCCTCGCGATAGGTTTCGGCCTCGACTGGACTAACATAACACCTATCATTAAACGCATCGCCACCAGTTCGTTCACTTTTGCATCGGAGGGTTGGGTGCTGTGTTTGCTGGCTGCGCTGTACTGGCTCATCGACCTGAAAAAGATCAATAAATATGCCTGGGTGGCGGCCGTGGTGGGTATGAACTCCATTTTTATCTATTATTTCTTCAACACGGTTGGTTACCAATGGTTCAACGGGGCTGTAGGCATATTTGTAAAAGGCTTCGGGGGAATGATTGGCATTACGCCTAAGGTGCTGGCGGTATTATCTTCCTTGGTTACCTGGTATTTGGAATGGCGCCTGTGCTATTGGCTGGCGAAGAGGAAGATATTTATCAAGTTGTGATGGCTGAGTTCGTCATTTAGAACGGATATGATAATGTTGAATTTGCTAAGGTGACAGTCCGCCGGGAACAAAAAAATATCAATATATAAGCGGTGATTGACTGGTATGGCGCATTCGTACGATGCGAATTTGGCCTGTTAACACTCGATAAGAAATACGGTAGTGATGTTTTTCAAAAGCGCGCCATGTGCCATCGTTATTCGTTTTGAATTTGTCCAAAGGATGTTTTTCGGGATTTTGAGTTAAATCGACGCTCATATCGATGAGGTTATCCCTGACCATTATTGCATTTTGAAGCGAATCCAGGGAGATATAATCAAAGGCCTTCTTTAGTTCAGCTTTAGCACTGTTGCTCCAAACGACTACCACTTGCCGGCCTCATTTTTTAAATCGGCGGCTGTTGTGAATTCGCCATGGTCGATTTCTTTGTCGCCTTTTTTAAGGTCGTCATTGTACTCGTCGAGTGTCTGAGATTTTTCTGTGGTATGAAACCCAATATGCATCAATTTCAGTGAATTAATCAGCCATTCCCGCTTGGAGGGGTCTTTGATCTTATCAAAATCGATTATAAGTTCCATAACCACATTTAATATACGAATTTACGCAAAAGATTCAGCAAACCAAACATGCATTAACCAAATTCAAAATGCACAAAGCTTACGGCCGCGGCATGAAAAGGCATAGAACTTAAGACTTTCGACTTCAGGCTACAACCTGCTTCGCAAACGCTCTTTTACCCCGCCTTCCCATTCTTCTTTCAAAATACTGAGCACGATGGAGTTACGGCGGCCGCCTTGTTCCAGCCACATGTTGCTCCGCAAAATGCCTTCTACGGTGCACCCGATGCTTTTCATAGCGGCTATGCTGCGCTCGTTGCGTGCGTCGGCACGAAACTCCACCCGGTACATGTCCAGTTCTTCGAACGCGAATTGTAGTAGCAGAAACTTGCAATGCTTGTTCAGACCGCTGCCGCGAAATTTTTCACCATACCAGGTGTAGCCTAACTGCAGCATCTGGTTGACCGGCTGGATGTCATAAAAACGCGTGCTGCCGGCATATTCGCCGGTTGCTTTGTCGAAAACGATAAACGGGTATTGGTCGCCTTTTTTCCGGCCGTTTAGTGCGGCCTGAACGTAGGCTCTCATACGTTCTTCACCGTGCGCGCTGATGCCTGAGTATTTCCAGGTATCCTGCTCGTTAATGGCGTATGGAACAAGGTATTCAATGTCGGATTCTTGTAATGGCCTGAGAAGCACACGGTCGTCTTCCAGGATGTAGTCGGCTTGCGGGTTGAAGTTGGATGGCATGGTGGAATAGGTTGTACGTGGTACGTTTTACGTTTTTTTGAGAGGCGGACAACGTAAAACTAAATAGCTTAAAATATTTTAACGCGTTGTTCGTCTGCCTTAGTATCGCCCTGAAATTATAGTTTATTTTATGCACAACCATAACAATGCATTACTATTTTTGACTTACTGACACTCAAACAACAATAAATCCCACCTATGCCTGATAAAAACATCAAACCTAAAACAGAAAAAAAGCCAGGTGTTTTCAGCCTGCTCAAGCCTTACAAATGGTTATTGTTCGTATTGATCCTGTTTGCGCTGTTCAGCAATTCGCTCAACCTGTGGTTGCCCAAGATCATCGGGCATGGGATCGACGATTACGGCCGAAGTAAGGCTATGAAAACACATTTTGATATTGATCCAACATTGATCAAATTCTCGGTGGCTATTTTTTTTGTTTTCGTATTCTCATACCTGCAAAGTATCATTCAAACCTATGCTTCCGAAAAGGTGGCGCGCGACTTGCGTACGAGGCTTTCGTTCAAAATATCGCAGCAAAGCAGCACCGCGATCGACAGCTTAAATCCGTCAAAATTACTAACCAACCTTACGGCCGACGTTGACTCGATCAAACTGTTTGTATCCCAGGCCCTGGTTTCGATAGTATCGTCGGTGTTTATCATTGTCGGCGCCAGTATAATGCTGCTGACCATTAATTGGAAGCTGGCGCTATGTGTTATCGCCATCATCCCGATCATCGGTATTACGTTCGCCGTAGTGCTGAAAAAGGTGAGGGTTGTATTTAAACAGCGGTTCGCGGTGTACGACTGGCTGAACAAAGTGATCAACGAAAGCATATTGGGGTCAGCCCTGATCCGGGTGATCAATTCGCAGCACTTGGAGTTTGATAAGTTTTTGAAAGCCAATACACAAGCAAGGGACTTGGGCTTAAAGATCATCCGCCTTTTTTCGGGCCTTATACCGGTTATCACATTCACGGCGAACGTCGCCACACTCAGCATTTTAGCGTTAGGCGGTCATTTTGTGATCACAAATACCATGTCGCTGGGCGATTTTGCTGCTTTTAATAGCTACCTGATGCAATTGATATTTCCCATTTTGGTTATTGGGTTCATGAGCAATATTATCGCCCAGGCCACCGCTTCTTACGGCCGTATTACCGCCGTAATAGAATCGCCCGAACCACCCGAAACAGGGACGCTTACAGGTCCATTGCACGGTAATGTGGAACTGAAGAATGTTAATCTCGTCTATGGGCAAAAACCCGCGCTAAAAGATATTTCCTTTAAAGTAAAGGCCGGCTCTAAGATCGCTGTGATCGGCCCGACGGCTGCGGGCAAAACGCAATTGCTTTACCTGATGACCGATCTGATCAAGCCCAATTCGGGTGAGGTATTGTTTGACGGGCGTAGTATCGGGGAGTATAACAGCGAAGCTTTTCACAGCCAGGTCGGGTTTGTATTCCAGGATAGTATTATAGTCAACATGAGCATCGGCGGGAACATCGCGTTCAGCGA
>JAFDZL010000206.1 GCA_018266935.1 Bacteroidota bacterium
GGAAATATCCTCTTTAGTGGTCTGTAAATTGGCCGGAACCGAAATGGCGTAAGCATCGTCCCAAATGGAGATGGCCATAGGAACCTGCAGCACACCGGCGGCATTGAATGCTTCGAAGAACAAGCCCTCAGAAGTAGCGCCATTGCCTATCGTACCGAAAGCAACTTCATTACCATTGATCGAGAACTGTTTCAGATACTCCAGCTCTTTATTCTCGCGGTATAATTTGGATGCATAAGCTAAGCCCAGCAAACGCGGCATGTGGCCGCCCGTGGTGGAAATATCCGAAGCGCAATTGAGCGTTTCGGCCTGGTTGGCCCAGGTGCCGTCGGGATGAACATAGCGCGTGGCAAAATGGCAGTTCATCTGCCGTCCCGCCGAGGCGGGGTCCTTATCGATATCGGGCAGCGCATACAATTGGGCAAAAAACTCCCTCAGGTTGCTCATGCCCGTGGCGAACATAAAGGTCTGGTCGCGGTAATAGCCCGCGCGCCAGTCGCCCGGACGAAAAGCTTTAGCCATAGCCAGTTGCGCCACCTCCTTGCCATCGCCGAAGATGCCAAACTTAGCCTTGCCCGTAAGTACCTCGCGCCGGCCGAGCAAACTCGCCTGGCGGCTCTCGTAACCAATGCGGTAATCATTGATTACGATCTTTTTAAAATCATCAAAACTGAGTTCGGCAGCATTGAACTTGCTGGTTATGCTTAATGCAGTTTCGGGCATATAATATTTTGTTTTGCGGACAAAATTATAAAATTCTATTCTGTATTCTCAAACGACACCCACAAAACATACGGTTTGTGGAATAGTTTTTGATTTACATTAAACCTTCTATCTTTGTATCAATCAATATTACTATATGAAACCAGCATGAGCTACAAAAAATAAGAACCTGCTCATGATAGCTTCATTACCAATAAAAAACAAATACACTTCAATGAAAACATTAATGTTAATATGTGCCGCAGTTATAGGCCTCACCTTCACTGCCCGCACGGCTTCGGCGCAAGATAACGAAAAGCCTGAATTTAAATTCAACGAGGAAAAACATGACTTTGGGAAGATACCCCAGGGTACCCCGGTTACTACCGTGTTCGAGTTCACTAATATCGGTAAAGAACCACTTATCCTGACGGACGTAAAGCCTACCTGTGGCTGCACCATAGCCGACTATACCAAGACACCGGTAAAGAGCGGCGAAAAGGGCACTATCAAAATTACTTATAACGCAGCAGCAGTGATGCCTTTTAACAAGACCATTGTCGTGACCTCCAACGCCAAGACGCCAACCAAATACCTGAATATTGTGGGTGAAGTGGTGGCGAAAGCAACTACCACAGGGACAAATTAAGTCCTGGTAAAGTCAAGATATTAAAAGGAGCCCGCAAGGCTCCTTTTTTGTTACCATACATTTTACAATTGCTTGGATAATCTTTGTTAATTTTGCCCTATGCCAAAGATCTCGAAAAAGGGGCAGCACATGCCCGCATCGCCTATACGGAAACTGACGCCTTACGCCGACAAAGCCAAAGCTGACGGCAAGAAAGTTTATCATCTCAATATCGGTCAGCCGGACATTGAAACGCCGGAAGGCATGCTGAACGCGATCAGGAACATCGACTTTAAAGTGTGGGCCTACACCGCTTCAGAAGGAACTTTGGTTTACCGCAGGAAACTGACTGAATACTATAATAAGCTTGGCTATAACATAACCCCCGAAAACATACTGGTCACGACAGGCGGATCGGAAGCGATCACTATCGCGATGATGAGCTGCCTCGATCCGGGTGACGAGGTGATCATCCCGGAGCCTTTCTACGCCAACTACAACGGTTTCGCGTGCCAGAGCGATATTGTGGTGAAGCCGATCCTTTCCTTTATCGAAAACGGTTTCGCCCTACCCTCCATCACCGAATTCGAAAAGCTGATCACACCAAAGACAAAAGCCATTTTTGTCTGCAGCCCCAATAATCCAACAGGTTACTTGTACTCAAGAGAGGAACTGGAAGCTTTGAAAGCATTGGTCTTAAAGTATGACCTCTACCTGTTTTCGGACGAAGCATACCGCGAGTTCTGTTACGATGGTCGTTCTTTCACCTCGCCGATGCACCTGGACGGCCTGGAAGAGAATGTAGTGGTAATGGATACCGTGAGCAAACGCTATAGCGCCTGCGGAGCGCGCCTGGGCTGCCTGATCACGAAAAACAAAGATATCTGGGCGACCGGACTAAAATTCGCTCAGGCGAGACTGAGCCCCGGCATGGTAGAGCAAATCGCAGGTGCGGCAGCTGTGGATACCCCCGACAGCTATTTCGAAGCGGTAAATAAGGAATATACCCACCGCCGCGACACGTTGGTCAATGCCCTGAACCAGATGGACGGTGTCTTCTGCCCCAAACCCGGCGGCGCGTTCAATGTGGTGGCGCGTCTGCCGATAGACAACGCGGACAAGTTCTGCCAATGGATGCTGGAAGACTTTAGCTATGAGAGCCAGACCGTGATGATGGCCCCCGCAACAGGCTTCTACAGCACCAGGGGCGCGGGTGAGAACGAGGTTCGCTTGGCCTATGTACTGAATAATGATGACCTGGCGAAAGCGATGGTTTGTTTGGATAAGGCTTTGAAGGAATACCCAGGCAGGACAGTTGGCAGAGAACAGTTGGCGGTGGGCATGAAATAGTTTGCAGTGGGCTGTTTACAGTTCGCAAACAACTAAGCAAACTTAAAACCGTATATTTGTATTCTGCTTAACTGCAAACTGGCAACTTAGAACTGCCAACTAACAAAAAGGGGTCGACCGGAATTGACAGGATGGAGATAAGTAGGTAAGCATGCAGCGCGTTGGGTGAATTAGCGCTATAATCTGAACGCTCAAACTTTTAAATGGCGAAAATAACTACGCCTTGGCTGCCTAATTTAGAATTAGCATAGCCTTTGCCCCGCCGGTTTTCCGTTTCATCGGGCCGGCAACCGGGGCATCGAAAGATGAAACTGGTTTCGTTAGGGTGCGATAACGGAACGAGATAAAGCACCTAAGGAAGACGGTACAGGTGAGCCACTGACCTTCCCCTTCCCGAAAACCTAACAGGGCTAAGCATGTAGAAAGCTTACCTTATACCATGTTTGGACGAGGGTTCGAATCCCTCCGGCTCCACTAAAATCAAAAAAGGTTCGGCCAAGCCGGGCCTTTTTTGATTTTCAATTATCTTGACGATACGAATGCCGCTGTTCGTTTAAAACTTCGGCCAGTGGATTTGTGATGGTGCCCAGGATTGTAATAGCGTTTATTGTTTAGCTTTGCACAGCATGAAAAAGATCGGCTTCCTCTCCTTCGGCCATTGGTCGGCCCATCACGCTTATAGTACCCCCAGCGCAAGCGATACGCTGCTGCAATCCATCGACCTGGCTGTTGCTGCCGAGGAGATCGGTTTGGATGGCGCTTATTTCCGCGTGCATCATTTTGCGGCGCAGCTGGCATCGCCGTTCCCGTTGCTGGCGGCTGTCGGCGCCAGGACAAGCAAAATAGAGATCGGAACCGCCGTTATCGATATGCGCTATGAAAATCCGCTCTATATGGTGGAGGATGCCGGAGCCGCCGACCTGATCTCGCGCGGGCGCCTGCAATTAGGCATTAGCCGCGGTTCGCCGGAGCAGGTGATAGACGGCTGGCACTATTTCGGGTATGAGCCCCTGCCGGGCGAAACCGATGCCGATATGGGTCGCCGGAAAGGGCTGGAATTTTTGGATAGGCTGAAAGGCAAAGGCTTTGCCCAGCCTAACCCTTATCCCATGTTCCCCAATCCGCCGGGTTTGTTACGAGTAGAACCGCATTCGGCAGGACTGCGCGAACGCATCTGGTGGGGCGCCGCATCCAATGCCACAGCGGTTTGGGCTGCCGAACAAGGCATGCACCTGCAAAGTTCAACCTTAAAGTTCGACGAAAGCGGCAAGCCTTTTCATATACAACAGGCTGAACAGATCCGCCTGTATAAAGAAGCCTGGAAAAAAGCAGGGCACAAACGCGAACCGCGGGTTTCTGTGAGCCGCTCCATCTTTGCGCTGGTAACGGATCAGGACCGCCTTTACTTTGGACAGCAGGGTAAGAGCGCCGATAGTTTCGGTTACATTGAACCGGAAAAGCGCGCGGTATTCGGAAAGAGTTATGCAGCGGAACCCGATCAGCTTATCAAACAATTAGCCGAAGACGAAGCTATACAGGAAGCGGACACCCTGCTCCTCACCATACCCAATACCTTGGGCGTCGATTACAATGTGCATGTGCTCTCATCCATACTGGAGCATGTAGCGCCGGGACTGGGCTGGCGGTAAATGAAGGTCCCCGCGGACTTATTACGTTAAACCGTCACCTGCTTGACTCACCCGGTCCCCCGATAGCTATCGGGGGACCGGGTGAGTCGAAAGGATGACGATTCAAATAATGTGCTCATCATTTTACGATACACGGGTTACTATAATATCCTCACCAGATCATGCCTATTTATCGGGCCGATTGCCCCGCAACAGCTATTCCCTTCTGTTCCGCGTATGCCACGCCCGTCGGTAGCCGGCAGGCGGGCATATCAATATAAAACGTGGTGCCTTCGCCGGCGACGCTCTCAAATCCGATCTCTCCATGCTGCAGATCGGTAAATTCCTTGCACAGCAACAGGCCAAGGCCCGTGCCCTTCTCATTACGCGTACCGTAGGTTGATTGATTCCTGATGGAGAAGATCGCGGCTTTGCGCTCGTCGGGGATACCGGTACCGGTGTCCTTCACCAGGATACGCCAGCGGCTCTCGCGCAGCTCGGAAGCCAATGTGATCTCGCCGCCCGAAGGGGTAAATTTGATCGCATTGTTGAGCAGGTTGCGCACCACCAGCTGGAACATATTGCTGTCTGCCCTGATCCAGGCGTCGCTGCCAAGCTCGTTGTGCAACGTAATGCATTTCTCATTAGCTATAGCGCGTTCGATAACGATTATCGGTTCCAGCGTTGCCGCGACATTCAGTTCAGCGAGGTTTGCGACCACACCGTCCAACTGGTTCTGGGTCCATAAAAGCAGGTTGGCCAGCATCTGGCCGGTGTTTTTAGTCTTCTTCAATAGTTCCTGTTCCATATCGCGTTTGGTATCCGCCGACATATCATACTCCGTCAGCATTTCAAGGTAGCTCTGGATAGAAGCCAGCGGCGCGCGCAGGTCATGGGCCACGATGGAAAGTAATTTATTCCTGGTCTCGTTTGCAATCTCCAGTTCTTCTGCCTTTTTCACGAGACTCAGTCGCTGTCGGTTATAGCTGTTCCTGATATAAAGCATGAGCCAGAGCGTCATCATCGCTATGGCAAGGTAAGAGTAGGCAAAATCCAGGTAGCGGTCGCTGGTATGGGGATAATTATAGGGAGCAATGTTGGGAAATCTGTACTGTAAAAAGAGCAGCGCACCTACCAGCGCGATATTCAAGGGTATCCAAAGCCGAAACTGTGTCTTCGGCGACACGGCGATAACCAGGAACAGGAATAGCAAAAAAATCAGTAGCGTAGGGCCATTGATCCCGGAATTCTGGCAGTAATTGAAAACAAAAAAAATACTGCCAAACAAACCAAACAGAAAGACTCCGGTGCTAAGCTTTTTACGCACACGCGCACAATAGTAAATAAAGGACTGGGCAGCGAGCAAAGCGATCATCGCTAAGGCGAGTACCGGTACGCCCACCGCGAAGTTCATCGGGATATCGACGAGCGTACAAAGGATTGATACCAGGCAGGCGGCGTGAAAAATTCGCGCTTCGATGGAAAACGCTTCGGAAGCACCTACAAGGCGTTCCGTTATCTGCCTTATGTGTACTATTGTCTTTTCCTTCATCGCATTCCACACCGCAGACTTAAGTTTTTGATTGCCCCCCTTGCCGGCCGCTGAACCTTTATACGGCTGGAGGCGCCGAAAGTTTCTGCCGCCGTGGTTTATTTTGACCGCGCCGCGATTTAAAAAACACCTGAAAAACAGCTGATTACCTTATTGGTATAAGGCCTTGAAGCGCCATTAAAAAAATTATTTTATGATCCCGATCCTTTTCCCTTCCGTGATCACCAAGCCTTCGTTCTCCATTTCTGTCAGCGTACGAAAAACCGTCTCGTAAGTCGTGCCGACGTATTGTGCGATGTCCTGCCGCGGAAGAATGATATCGATATAACCGTCTTTATCC
>JAFDZL010000207.1 GCA_018266935.1 Bacteroidota bacterium
CATTGGGCTTTGCGCAAATGGCCGACCATTACTTCCATCATTCAATCCACGATCTGGCCGGGCTGAATCGGCATATTTTGCTGGATCCTGACAGTATGCTTAGCGTATTTGTAAAGCGCGGCCCATTTCATTGGATAATGATAAACCCGTAGTTATGTCCCTGCCCTCGCTCAGTCATACATTCCATCGCTATAAAACCCTGCGCAGCCATCGCATATCCGCTCTACCGATTGTGATCCTGATGCCGCACAGCGCCTGCAATTGCCGCTGCGTAATGTGCGATATATGGAAGGACAACAAGAACCTCCATCAGCTTACGGAAGATGATGTTGCCGGGCTGCTGGGCTCGCTAATGCAGTTGGAAACCAGGCTGGTGGTTATGTCGGGTGGCGAAGCGTTGCTCAATCCCAATTTTTTCAGGTTGTGTGAAATACTGAATAAGGTGGGCATCAAAGTATCGTTGCTTACAACCGGCCTGACCATTAAGCACCATGCTGAGCAACTTATTAAACACGTGCGTGATATCATCGTCTCGCTCGATGGTGATGAGCAACTGCATGACGCGATCCGCAACATACCCGAGTGTTTCCAACAACTCAAAGACGGCGTGCAACAGCTGCACAAAATGGCCCCTAACTACCCGGTTACAGGTCGCACTGTGATACACCGTCTTAATTTTTGGAATTGGCCCGGGATTATCCATGAAGCTAAAACGATGGGGTTAAAGCAGATTAGCTTTCTTCCCGCCGATGTGAGCAGCCATGCGTTTAATCGGCAAATGGCCTGGGAAGAACCCCGCCGGGACGAGATATTATTGTCAAAAAATGAGCTCCCTGAATTGCAGAAGATCATTGATCAGCTACTAAAAGAGCATCGGGAAGATTTTGAAAGCGGTTTTATTGCCGAATCCCCTGAAAAGATACAGCATATTTATAACTATTATGCTGCTTATTACGGCCTGAACCCGTTCCCGTTCAAAAAGTGCAACGCACCATGGGTTTCTGCCGTTGTTGAAGCGGACGGTAATGTCCGGCCCTGCTTTTTTCACGATACCATGGGGAATATCAGGCAAAAGCCTTTCTCTGCTATTATCAACAGCGACGAAGCTATTCGTTGGCGCAAACAATTGAATATGAGTACTAACGATACTTGTGTAAAATGCGTGTGCTCGTTAAATTTATCTCCCATCACGCGTCTTTAGAACCATCGGGAAATGACCAGTAGCTCAGCGATGAGAAAATGGGAGCCAAAACCCCTGCAAATACTGTCAGTATTGCTCATCCTGCAATTGTTTGTTACGCTGTTTACGGATGGCTTTGCCTTATCATTCGACGAGGCGATGTGGCACTACATCGGGCGAAACTGGTTCAGGAATGGCCTTGCGCCTTATACCGGGGGAATAGATAATAAGTCTCCGCTTATTTTTGCCATTTTCGGTTTGTCTGACAAGCTTTTCGGTGTCAATTACTGGTTTCCGCGAGTTTTGGGAACGATTTGTCAGTCAATTGGCATCTATTACGTTTTCAAAATCGCCAAACATATTAACGGCGAACGGGCGGGGATACTGGCCATGACCCTTTACGGTCTGTCCCTGCTTTGGCACACCACCGGAGGTAAATATGTTTCCTACACTGAAACGTATGAGGTGCTTTTTACCGTTCTTGCGGTTTATCGCTTCCTGGTCGCTAAAAGTAGCCGGGACATATTTGTTTGCGGTTTGTTAGCAGGTATCGCTTTTTGTTTCAGGCTGACAGGTGCCTTTGGCGCGCTTGCGATCCTTATTTTCTGCCTGCGCGAAAATCGGAAATATGCCCTATTCTTTTGTCTTGGCGTATTCGTGAGTATCGCCTCGCTGCTCCTATGTGGGCTTATAGCCGGTATTAGTCTGCATGATATGCTGACTTATGGACTGCTGGATAATTTTAGCTCCGGAAGCGCTACCGATCACACATTTTTATGGAAATGGCATAATTTCTCAGCTAAATTCCTTTTATCGGGCATGGTGTTATTTTATCCGATGGTTGCCGGGTATCTTTTCATCAAAAGAAAATTCGACCTGTTTGTGCTTTGGTTGGTTTTGGAATTCACAGGCATTTGCCTTATCGGGATTTTTGACTATGTGCATGTAAAGCAAGTGTTAGCGCCTTTGACAGTTATGAGTGCTTTGTGCATCGATCAATTCATCGGTCGATATAAGATATCGGCAAATCTTGCTTTGCTGGTCATATTCATAATATTCTTCCCTAATATATCGGAGCAATCAGGCAATGTCGGCAAAGCGATATTCAGCTTGAAAGAGCCCAAACGGGGATTTTGTGTTCCACCTTATACGATTCCCGATGAGGGGACGAGAAAGAGACTAGGCTGGTATATAAAGGACAATACGGCGACCATCGACAAAGTTTACATCGCCGGATTCGGCGCACAGGCGCAAGCTTATTCCGAAAGGATATCGCCGACGGTGTACTTCAACGCGACACAAACACCAACGGCAAAAGCGAGGCTTTTTACCGACCTGCGATCAAACCAGCCGCAAATGATCCTGGTGCCGTTGTTCCCGGAATACAAACAAACTGTGAGCGCTGACATGCGGGATTTCGTGGATAGCCTGGTGGCGAAGAATTACAAGCCGGCGGGTTGCGTCTATAACTACGAGGTGTTTAATATCATGCATTGATCATGCACGGCACGTGCAAAATATTGGGATATTTCTCCACGGTGGCAACCCCAAATTTATCCGCAGCGTAGTTGCTGATATAATGCTGCTGAACAGAGTCCTCTTCAGTCATTCTTATTTCCTGCGTTTCGACCCCAAACAGTGGTCGCTGGGACAGCCGTATCCACCTTTGGGAACATTATATGCCGCGGCGTTATTGCGTAAGAACTTGTTTAGGGTCGCGCTGTTCGATACAATGTTCGCGCATGGCCCGGAAGAAATTGATGCTGCGCTCGAGGTGCACCGTCCCGATTATTTCGTCATTTATGACGATGGTTTCAACTACCTCACCAAGATGTGTCTCACCAATATGCGCGAGGCGGCTTTCAGCATGTGCAAACGGGCGAAAGAAAAGGGCTGCAAAGTGATCGTTTGCAGTTCAGATTCTACCGACCGCTATGAAAAGTATCTGAACGAGGGTGCCGATTTTGTCATCATCGGCGAAGGCGAGATCACCCTGCTGGAGTTGCTGCAGGCGTTAAAAAAAGATGAAGATACGTCCAAAATAGCCGGTTTGGCTTACCTTGAAAAGGAAAAGGCTGTGAAAACGGCGGTCAGACCTGTGATGAAGGAACTGGACCACCTGCCAATGCCTGCCTGGGACCTGATCGACATGGAGCAATACCGCAAATCCTGGTATGATCATATGGGTTATTTTTCGCTGAATATGGTCACCACGCGCGGATGCCCGTTTAAATGCAACTGGTGCGCCAAGCCGATTTACGGCAACAGGTATAACTCGCGCAGCCCGGAATATGTAGTTGATGAATTGAAAATACTGCACGGCTGGTTCAATATGGATCACGTTTGGTTTTGCGACGACATTTTCGGCCTGAAACCCGGCTGGGTGCAGGAATTTGCACGACTGGTAGAAAAAGAAGGTATAAAGGTCCGTTTTAAAATACAGTCCCGCGCCGACCTGCTGCAGGATGAGGCGGTGGTTGAAGGACTTGCCCACGCCGGTTGCGAGAACGCCTGGATCGGCGCCGAAAGCGGTTCGCAAAAGATACTGGATGCTATGGACAAAGGCATTACCGTCGAGCAGATACGGACCGCGACGCGATTGATGAAGCAGCACGGTATCAAACCATCGTTCTTTATCCAGTTCGGTTACCCCGGCGAAATGAAGGAGGATATAGAGGAAACGATCCGCATGATCAATTTGCTGCTGCCTTTTGAAATAGGCATCTCTGTTTCATACCCGCTGCCGGGCACCGTATTTTATGAGCGGGTTAAGGCAGATCTGCAAACCAAAACCAACTGGACCGATTCCGACGAAATGGCGCTGATGTTCCATAATACTTTCCCGCCATCTTACTATAAGCAGCTGCACCGTTATGTACATCAGAACTATCACCGGCACCTGGCGCAAAACAGCCTGAAGCAATTGTTGCGAAAACCATTTAACGCTACCGCGGCCAATCTGCGCAAAGCATTGTCCGTATTTTATCATACCCCCGCAACCCTGATCGAAAAAGCTAAACTAAACCGGCTGGAAAAGGCAGTTTGATGAATACGACACATAGCAATGAACAAAATGCCGCAGCGGCCTTCACCGGGCAGGCCACGATATTCGACGAATTGTACCGCAGCGACACGATCATCAATTATAAAAGGGCCCGTGTCCGCAGGCATGTGCTTAAATATCTTGCGCCGGGGAGCTCGATACTGGAGCTCAATTGCGGTACCGGCGAAGATGCCTCCTGGTTTGCAGAGAAAGGCTTCAGGGTGCACGCCACGGATATTTCCGCCGGCATGCTCTACCAGTTGGTGCAAAAGATGGAGCGATTCAAATTACAACGCAAGGTAAGTTTTGAACTTTGTTCTTATACCAATCTTAGCGAATTGAAAAATAGGGGCCCATACGACCTGATCTTTTCAAACTTCGCCGGCCTTAACTGCACTGGCGAGCTCGATAAAGTATTGGCTGCGCTACCCGAATTGGTCAAGCCGGACGGGATGGTCACGCTCGTGGTGCTGCCAAAATTCTGTTTGTGGGAAACGTTGCTGGTTTTCAAAGGGAAATTCCGTACCGCCTTCAGACGTTTTTTCAGCCGGCGGGGCCGCAGGGCGAGGGTAGAAGGGACTTTCTTCAAATGCTGGTACTATAATCCGTCATATATTATCCGCAGGCTCAAAGATGAGTTCGATCTGCTCGGCCTGGAAGGACTGTGCACGATTGTGCCGCCGTCATATATGGAAGGTTTCGCTGAAAAGCACCCGTCAACCTATAAATTTCTTCGGCGTAAGGAAAATCATCTCAAATCCCAATGGCCATGGAGACTCATCGGGGACTATTATATCATTTCGATGAGGAAGAAGGGGTAAGTGGCAGTAACAATTGCAGTGGGCAGTAATTTTTGTGCGCATACTGCTACTACTTTCCGCCACTGCAACTAAGTCAATGCGCTGCGATGCCTTCAGACCGCTCCAACAGATGGTCCACGCGATTCTGATAACTGGAAATAAGCTTGAATTGGAAATTGAATGGATCGGGCTTGGCGTAATGTTTGCCCGCATCCATTGCCATAATGATACCGCGGTTATTCTTCTTTCCCTGCCGCATTTTCTTCATCCATCGTTTGCTCGTTAGCTTCATCAGCAGGTTATCGATGGTGTTTCCGATGGGATTATTAAACAATATTTCGATAAATCTCTTCAGCGGTGAGTGTTTCTCAGGCCTGGCTGTAGCAAGCCGCAGGCATTTGTTGGGAAGAAAGTTCCTGGACCATGCATTGGCTGTATAGAACTGCTCGAACACCGCGTCGCCGTGCAGCGGGATAAGCGTAGCTATTTCCGTAGCGGTATATACATTCTTTTCATGGATCGAGAGGTCATCCTCATCGATATAATAATTCATGCAGAAGTAATGCTCCTTATTTACCAGGAATGTCAGCTTCTTAAAGCAATGCATCAGCGTGCGCGCTATCCAAAGCCTGTTTTTTGCCGTGATGATGAACAGGTCAATGTCTGAATCTTCATCCGCGAAATTTTTCGAGAGTGAGCCCGATATGGCAATGCCGCGAACGTAAGGGAAGCGTATGAGCAGGTCGCCAACTTTTTTTGCTGCGATCATCATCTCTGCCGCTTTGGCATTGCCTTTTTCCCGGCGCTCGACTAAAAAACGGTCGTTTTTAAGCGAATAGAACCTGTCGAATTTATAGATATATCTTTCAGCGGCAAGGCAGTGCAGTGCGTTTTCTAAGTCTTCGAAAGGATGTTTTGCAGGCAAAAAAAAGTAGATCTCATCCATCGTCAACGGGTAATTGAACAGGTCGAAATAGGCGAGAGCAGCTAAAATATGTCTTTTAATGTCCGGCAAGCTGGTACAGGTTGTTTACTATTGTATTGACGTGACAGCCATTCGGTTGGTTGCCACCTTTCTTAAATTTTTATGTTTTCTTACAGGTAATACCAGCTTGTCCTTCTGCTCCGCAACGAAGACGAAGAATGGGAGGAAAAAGCTATAAAACATCACGCCCTTATCAACATCGAGGATGTTCTCAGACAAAGAAACGATTGCCAGTAATAGCATAAAGCCGAAGAATACCACATCCTTTTTCCTGATGGCCAACCGGAAACCATAGATCAATGTCACGATATAAACTGCAAACCCCCAAATACCCGATTTGATCAGAAAACTCATGTATTCGTTGTGGGCGTTCAGACGGTGCAGGTACGAGGTATAATATTTTTTTGCGAAATAGCGATCCTGTAAAAGCGGTATTTCTGATCCGGCACCATGACCCCAAATAGGTTTTTGCTTTATAAGATCAGCAGCCAGCTGCCACCTGAGCATGCGCGATTCGACCCGCTGATTCGACCTTGCAGTTGAAAAATCTTCTTGTAATTCAGTCACGAATCGATCACGGAAGGCGTGGGCACTGCAAAGTATTATGAAAATAACCGCTGCCGATGAAGTCGCTATAACAATAAACCGCATGCGGCGCGAACCTTGCAGCGAGAAAATTGGCAATACAATGCTTATGGTAAGAAACAAGGCGGTAATTACCGATTTGGAGCTCAGCTGGATAATTCCGGCAAGAAGGATCGAGCCAACAATGATATAGATTATACGGTTAATCGTTTTGCCGTCCTTTATCAATCCGGATACGACAAAGATTAATGCGACTGCGATCTGCATCGAAAAGAAAGTAGCGTGCATATCTATCGGCTGGGCGAAATTGTGGTTGGTAAAGGCCGGCGAGAATAGTGCGGACATCGGCAGCCCGTAAAAACGGATAGTTATGATAGCGTTAACATAGAGATATATGATCGTCGCAGCTTCGCTTAGCGCAAATATCATGAGTAACCTGGGTCGATATGTTTTGAGATTGATCGGGTTGATGCAAAGCAGCAGCGGCATTAACAGGATGGTAATATCCAGCCCCCATTCGCTGAAAGCCCGGGTTTTGTTCGCAGCATAAACAGTACTTATCGCGGTAACCCAAAATACCGATTGCAAGATGAAAGTGCGCTTGTTGAAGACAGGCTTGAGCTGTAGTTTATTGAAATGAATTATTGTATGAATACCAAAGCTGATGAATATGATGTGACTGTAAAAACGGTCAAACGGCAGACTCGCCAGGAACGCAGCCAGGTGATAAAAACTTACCTGGTTGGCCAGGTTATCTTTGATTGGGAATAATCCTTTCATGGTGTTTGCGCTCGTAACACTCTGCAATAAATGCCTCATATTCGTCGATGATCTTTTCCCAGTTAAACTGGAAGGCGATCTTGTTACGGTTGTTTTTGATCATTTCCCGTGCATTGCCCTCGCGTCGGACGGTCTCCACCAGGTAGCGCACTTCTTCCGAGTCAGAGAAATAAAAGGCATCGGAATTTAACACCGACTTGTTAAAAGGATTATTATGCGCAGCGATTAATGCTTCGCTGGCCATTGCTTCAAGCAACGATGGGTTAGTTCCGCCTACGCTGTGCCCGTGAAAATACAGGTAAGAGCTGTTCTGCATCGCCCTTACTTTGGCGTTGTCAAAAATCGCACCCTTGAATTCGATACGCTCATCGTTTTTGAAACGATGCCTGATGAATTTGCCAAAACGATTGCCGGTATCGCCCAAAACCTGGAAATGTTTGCGGGAATTACTATTGTTGAAACCAGTCAATATCGTTTCAATATTGTTCTCAGGTTCCATGCGCGCCATCAGCAGGAAATAATCTTCCTTTTTGGCTTCCTTTTTTGTCAGTTGCTCACGTTCCTGCTCGCTATAAACATCGGCGCCGTAAGGGATGTATTGACTGTGAATTTGATACTTATCTTCTAAATAGTCCTTAATCACCCTCGAATCGGAGATATAAAACTGGCTATATTTTACAGCGAGTTTTTCAGCATATTTCAAAAACTGCTGTACCGGTTTTGAATACTTTGACCGTTTCCATTCCAGCCCATCCATATTGGTGATGATGGCGCTGTTCTGCGGATAGAGCCTGCCCCAAACTGAGCTGCTTGTATAACCCATCAGCAGTACCACGTCGAACTTCTGCCGGCGCGCGTCCATCAGGCAATTGAGGTCATATACAAATTGCCCTGCGGTACCGATCACATATTCCGGGTCGAAGCAATGCTTGATATTAACGCCTTCCCAGGAATCATACTTATAGGGATGATTATGCGAATTGTAAACGGTAACAGCATGACCCCGCTTCACCAGGCCGGCCGAAACATATTCGGAGATGTGCTCAAACCCCCCGTAGTGATTGGGAATACCCCTTGTGCCCAATATGGCTATTCTCAGATTTTTCATTGATCGATAGTTTGCTGGTATGCTTTATAAGTTTGTATAGCCGCCTGTTCCCAGGTATATTTTTTTTTGATCATGTCGTGCAATTTCTTATTGTATTCGCTTCCGCTTGCCTGCTCGATTGCCGACCTGATACTAACAGGGTCACCGGGATCACAGTAAAAAGCATTGACGCCGAAATACTCCCGGGCGTCGCCTTTATCAGTGATTACGATGTTACACCCCATAAAGGCTGCCTCGAGCGAACTTAATCCTGTAGTTTCAAACCAGCTGGGCAAAACGTGCACTTTGGCCTGCTGATAATACCACACCAACTGGTGCTGCGGAAGGTGATCGATGAACGTGATATTGTTCGATGCAATATTTTTGCATTCATCGTAATAAGCTTTTTGGTTTGGCGCATAAGAACCGATGAGATAAAGTTGGAAGGGCGTATCATTCAGGGCCTTTATCAGGTTCAATTGGTTTTTGATTCCTTCTATCCTGGCTACGCAGATCACCATTTTGTCATCCCGGACCGGGGTACTGGAAGGCTGGAAAAGTCTGACATCGACTCCGTTCGAGACGATGGAAAATTTCGCATCGCAGGGATAAGATCGTTTGACGCGTTTATATTCCGATGCCGAATTTGGCAATATCATTTTGGCCGTGTTAAGTATTTGGATAATGCTATTGCGCTGCCCTTTCCACAAATATTCTTTGCTGGCCAGCCTGTCGCTCCCTTTCAGCCAGCGGGCTATAGTTTTGACGTATTCTATTTTGTCGTCCGGTAAAAAGCTGAAAAGTCTGCCGATGCCCTTGCGGTGTTGCTTATCGTACTCGCTGTAATTGCAAAGAATGGTGGATACAACGAACGGCTTATTAGCTTTTCGGCTGTGGAACAATATATCCGCCGGACGCATAAGGTTAAAAAAGTGCAGCAGATCATACCGTTTGTAGTCGATCTGGTCGCTGGCCAGCTTTATTTCCGCAGAAACGCCAAGTTTGGTCAAATGACGCGCAGTTTCGGTTACCTGCACCGTATCGCCGCCGGGTACCGCAAACAATGTCGATCGTGTTATCAAAGCTACTTTCATGCTACAATCGATTTGGGCTTTGTCTGTGCAACCATGCGATCACCGGCGCCGGGAAATAGCTAACCGCGTACAACAGATAATTATCCAGGCGCAAGGGCTTTATGCTAATTGCCTTTCGCACATGGTTACGGGCTTTTTTGGGCTGATAATTGTTGGCCAGGAATTTTTTTCCGCAAAGCGCATGATAAGCGCCTTCTTTGATCTTTTCGTCGTTCTGTTTGCCGCTGATCTCCAGCAACTCAACGCCTTCTTCCTCCGTTATCGAGCCGCGTGTGGTGGCCTGGCGTTTCAATTGCCTGAACCGTTCACCCCGCCATTTCTCATCAATAGTTGCTGAAGCGGCATTCAGCCGAACCTTGATCAGCGGTTCGCGCAGGTTTTGCATCTTACCCGTTTTGGCCAGGTTGGTCCAAAGCAGGTAGTCCTCGAAGTTGTGCGCGTGAATATTATAACCTCCTGCTTTCAGCACTTCGTCCCGCCGGTACATCACCGACGAATGGATGAACGGGCAATAAACGTACAGGTTGTTTTTTACCTCTTCGTCTGAATGTGCGATACATTTGAAGCTGAATAAGAAGTCGCCATTGTCCAAAATATAATCGGCATCGCTGCCTACCAGCACATAATCGGGATGGTCGCGCAGGAAATCAAGCTGGGTTTGCAAACGTGTGGGCTGACAAATGTCATCAGCATCAAAACGGGCTATATAGTTGGCAGAAGCAAGCTTTAAACCTGTGTTCAGCGAAGCTGCGATGCCCTCGTGCTCTTTATTGATCACGACGACGCGCGAATCGTGGAATGACAGGGCGATGCTTAGTGTGTCGTCTGTCGAACCGTCATTGATCACAAGGAGCTCGAAATTTTTGAAACTCTGCCGTAATACCGAATCTATCGCTTCACGGATATATTTTCCCGCGTTATAGGCAGGCATCAGAACGGTTACTTCCGGATGGTCAGTTGGCATAGACGGGCGATTTTTTCTCAGAATGTTCTTTGATATCGAGTAACATTAATAATTCGAAAAACAGCAGTACCGATAATTGCTCAAACCAATACGCCAGGAGGAAAACTCCCAGAAGCAGGATGGTGACCGGTATGCCGTAGGTGAGTTTTTTATAATGCCTGACGAAATAACCCAGGTACCAGATCACAAAGCCTGCCAGGCCCATGAGCCCGTATTCGGCTACTAATTGGTCGTAAACCGAACCGGGATCATTGATCAATGAATGGTTATCCTTGTTCTTGCTGAAAAAGTTAAGATAGATATCCAGGTGGTTCGACAGGAAATCAGGGTTGATGTAAGCCAGTTTCTGCGGGTATCCTCCCGCGTAACCTATTGCCGTAGCGCGAAATGCCAGTTTTGAAGAAAAATTTCCCGTCCCGTCACCTGTTAACAATTTAAACGGGTGCTCCTTGAAAAAGCCAAACGTTTGTTTCATTTCAACGATCTTTCCTGGCGTATGACCTATCAAAGCGCTGTCGCGCGATATGGGCAATTGTGCCTTGTGTGCGTCAATGAAACCGATCAATTTCTTTTGGTATGCGGTGGTGTCCGTAATGTGCTGATACTGCCTGAGGTTTAAATTCGTACCCGGTATGACAATGCGCCCGGTTTCCAGTGTAATGGGATATTCCTTGTGAGGTGCCGGATTCGGATGCGTCGCGACATAAATGCTATCGAGATAGCCTTGCGCGACCTTTTGTCTTTTTTCTTCAGGACTTAGGATGCTATCTTGTCTTAACGTAATATAAGGTAATGGTTTCGCCGGCGGAACCGTGTGTATCGGTTGGGGGAAGAAGTTATTCTTGATCGTTTCGTGCACGTAAATATAATTCTGCGGGGAGATCTGCGACATGAATACTATCGTAAACATGCCGCAGACCATGATCAGGCTTTTCTGCTCACGTGTGCTTTTGAAGACGAAGGTGGCAGCAAGTATCAGCAATAGCAGCAGGTCAACGCAATTACTCCCCGTGAACAGCATAACGGCCATGCAGACAAGCAGCATGGCCGCATTCTTTTTGCTGAGAAAATAGATCACGCCAAATGCATTCAATACCGCGTTGGTAGTCGAAGTATCAAACGTAAGGCCCCTGATGTAATCGCCGGTGCCAATGAAATATTTCTGATAGTGGCCCTGGTAGGTGTAGGGATTGAGGTGACCGGTTTCGAGTATGATAGCGCCGAGGTTGATAAATGAAACAATTGCATTTAGTATAAAGAATAAGATGATCGTGCGGTTAATGGTTTCAGCCTCCTGGTGTTCAACAGATAGTTTTACCTGGTGCATAGCAAGTATGCATAGCATCCAGAAACATACTCCCGTCAGCAAAACGACATCGTAGCTAAGCCTGAAATTCCGGCTGACGACCCAGTCGAAAAGCGCTATGGCTATTACCAGCGGGTAAAACAGCGGCAGCCTGGATTTTTTAAAGTTAAAACCGAAGCTAAAATCGGCCCGGGTGAGATAGATAAGGATGATGGCCGCCACCTTTACGCCCACCTTTACGTCGAGAAAAAGTATAAGGAACAGCAATAGCTTCCAGTCGGCCCAATTCTTCCATTTGTTAAGATTCAACGCGGTGGCGATGCTCATCAAGAAGCTCCAGTTTTTACAAGGAATTACGGCGGTAAAAAAGCCGGGGTTGCCTTAGCACCCGGGCAGAGTGAATTTATTCGAGGGCCTTTAACCGCAGGTTCCGCGCATAAAATAGAAGCTGCACAATAAAGCCGGCAAAACAGGCGACAGCCGCGCCGTTGTTGTCCCATAATGGAATCAGGACAACGTCGCCTAAAATATTGACGCAGAAAGTGACTATGAACGCCTGAAGTATCAATTTCAGCTGCCCCCGGGCAAAATAAATGGTCCAGCAGAAATTACACAGG
>JAFDZL010000208.1 GCA_018266935.1 Bacteroidota bacterium
AGCATATCGACGATATCTGCGCATCGGTCGAAAAACGCATCGTTACCATCTTGCTGCATAAACTGAAAAAAGCTGCGCTGCAATACGGGATAAAGGATATTGCTTTGGCAGGAGGCGTCTCCGCCAATACAGGCCTACGCGACGGTCTGAAACAATTGGGTGAAGAAATGGGTTGGAACACCTTTATTCCACAATTCCAATATTGCACCGACAACGCTGCCATGATAGCCATAGCGGGTTATTACAAATACCTTAAAGGAGATTTCACCGGGCAGGACATCGCCCCGCTGGCCAGGATGCCGTTCTGATTACTGAATTATTGAATGACTGAATTACTGATGGCCGTTCATTCAATAACTCAATAACTCAGTAATTCGATAATTATTTAAAGCAGTATTTCACTCCCAATCCCGGCGCTATGTCAAAAAACGGCCCGGTAGCCAATTCCAGGCGCGGGTTCAGATCGAGGCTGACAGCTATAGGCGATTGCGGTATCACGTACTCAAGACCGATAACGCCGTCGGCGCCCAAAAGTATCTGGTTGTCGGTGTAGTGCACATTATCGCCGTTGAACCTCTGGTAATAACCAGCCCCAACAGCGCCTAAGTGCGCGCCAAAGCCATAATAGAACCGGAAACCTTCAACATTGAAAGCCTTTTGGTTGATCTCATATAAGCCGGTGATCACCAAACCATGTGGTGAACGAAGCCCGACAATACCTTCCAGCGAAGTGGTTGGCGTCATGAAATACTTGCCCGATACGCCGTTCTCGTAGCCGCCGAATTTCAGGCCCGCCGCAAATTGATAGTTGGGCACATATTCCTGTGCCTTGGATGTTTTTCCGATAAATAATAATGCGAAAAAGATAGATAGAAAGTATGCTGTGCGTTTCATGGGAGTTTATTTGCAAATAACGTCAGTTTTCCCGGTTTAATTGTTGCCGGCATGAATTAATACTTGTAATTATTTGATTTTCAATGGTAAATATTGAATATTTTAATATATGATGACGAAACATGAGATGAAATGGTTGCATGCATTAACAATTTTGCCGCTCAATTTGTTACGATTCGATAAATAAAAAAATAGGTTAAATTAGCCGGATACAAACCTTTATTATGAGACGATCTGTCGCAGTACGTCCATGGCACATAGGGCTGTCATTGGTGTTAATAATCCTTTTTTCATCTTTTATCCTGTCCGGAAAACGACCCGTACAGGATGACACTTATCAGAATGGCGTCGTAGTATGCGCTTATCCCGACGCGGC
>JAFDZL010000209.1 GCA_018266935.1 Bacteroidota bacterium
ATTTGACGGCCATTATTCTGTAACAGCCATACCCCCTGGCCGAGATAGTTAAGCACGAGGCAAGTTTTCACATAAATCCAGCTGATGCGGATATTGCTGCGTCCGCAATGGCCAAGGTCTGAATAAAGCGCCTCAGCCCCAGTGGTACACAGGAACACTGCCCCGAGTATCAGAAACGCGCGTGGGCTGGTGATCAATAACTTATAACCATAATACGGGTTTAATGCTTTAATGATCCAGGGCATTTTGACAATGTAATCCATCCCAAGCACTCCCATCATGGTAAACCAGATAAACATCATCGGGCCAAAAGCCTTACCGACCAACGAAGTGCCAAACTGCTGTATGATGAAAAGTGCGGCAATAATGATGATGACTATAGTAACCGTATGCAGATGCGGAATTTGCGCTTCAAGGCCTTCGACAGCTGCCGAAATGGTGATAGGCGGTGTGATAATCCCGTCGGCCAGCAAAGCACAGCCGCCTAATACCGCCGGGACGATGAGCCACCTGGCCCTTCTCCGCACTAAGGAAAAAAGAGAGAAAATACCGCCTTCACCCTTGTTATCCGCCTGCAGGGTGATCACCACATATTTCAGAGTGGTCTGCAGCGTCAGCGTCCAGAAAATGCAGGATACTCCGCCTAAAACCAGCAGTTCATAAATGTGCTGGTCGCCCACTATGGCCTTAAAAACGTAAAGAGGAGATGTGCCGATATCACCATAAATGATACCCAAGCTTATGATCAGGCCCGCAGCCGATAATTTTTGCAGATTTTTGTGCTGTGTCACCGGATAAAAATAGATTTTTTTCGGAAAAAAGTTTAAATTTATTGGAGCAAACACCTATGCCCGAACCTTACCGGCAAAGATGTAACCATTAAAATCAATTTTTGTTAAATTTTGTTAAAATGATTTGTAAAAGCGGTGGGCTTTGAATTGATCCGTACTTTATTTATATTTTTGTACTCGGACGTTGGCTTATGAGGAGAAACTCTACAAACAAAATTTCGTGCATACTATTGATCGCGTGTGCGGTATCCATACGTTTTGCCTTCGCCCAGCAAAAGATCGATACCGTTGTGTTTCCCAAACCTAAAGCTAAAACTTCATATTTTAAGAATAGCCTTCATTTGTCCATGCCACCCTTAAAGCCGGCCGTGACATCCAGCCAAAAGATCAACGTTTTAAATGATAAGCTGCTTGAGGACGTGCAGGTGTTCCCCAACCCTATTACCGACCAGGTGAGCGTGAAATACCAGCTTTCGCACAGCGCGGTGGTCACCGTAAAAGTGATGGATGTGTTGGGTAATGATGTGATCACGCTGGTGCAGGCCCGCGTGGAATCGGGTGAACAGAATTTCTCATATCCCCTGGCCAATAAACTGCAACGGGGCTTTTATTTTATCCGGGTTGTCGCGGGGAATGAGTCGGTGATCAAACGGATATCTGTGCTTTAGTTGATTAAGTTAGATTGAGTTGCTTAGGTTGAATAAGTTTTAGTTTGTAACTTAATCAACCACTCAACCAAATCTACCATTCAACTCAAATCAGTAGATTTGGCAAATGAAGATAATCGCTATCGGCCGCAATTATGCCG
Source organism: Bacteroidota bacterium (assembly GCA_018266935.1). Classification (GTDB taxonomy): domain Bacteria; phylum Bacteroidota; class Bacteroidia; order Sphingobacteriales; family Sphingobacteriaceae; genus Mucilaginibacter. The sequence goes on from JAFDZL010000209.1 coordinate 1,600, forward strand.
AACACGCCAAAGAACTGAATAATCCTGTTCCCACCGTCCCGGTGATATTTATGAAACCGGATACGGCGCTGCTCCGCGAGAATAAGCCATTTTACCACCCGGATTTTTCCGAGGACATTCACCACGAGATCGAGATCGTGCTGAAGGTGTGTAAGGAAGGCAAGCACATCAGCGAAAAATTTGCGTCGAATTATTATGACGAGATCGCTTTGGGGGTTGACTTTACGGCCCGCGATATCCAGCAAAAACATAAAGAAAAGGGCCTGCCCTGGGAATTGGCCAAAGCGTTTGACGGTTCGGCCCCAGTCAGCAATTTCATACCGAAAGAGAAATACGGTGACCTTTATAAGCTGAATTTCAAACTCGACATTAACGGCCAAACCCGGCAGGAAGGCAATACCAGAGATTTATTATTTTCTTTCGAGCGCATTATCGCATTTGTCTCCCGGTACATCACGTTAAAAAAAGGCGACCTGATATTTACCGGAACCCCGCAGGGCGTAGGTAAGGTGAATGTTGGCGACCACCTGCAGGCTTACCTGGAAAATGAAAAAATGCTCGATTTCTACGTTAAATAAACATGTTTAGAAAATTCGCCGCATTTTTCATCCTTTTAACCGGGTTGTTTTTTGACAGTTTTGCGCAGGACATCGTCCAGACAAAGCAATACCCTAAAAACTACTTCCGCTACCCGCTCGACCTGCCGCCGACCACTGCCGGGTCATTCGGCGAGCTCCGGCCAAACCACTTTCATTCCGGCCTTGATTTTAAAACCAACGGTACTGTCGGCATTCCCGTCCATGCCGCGCAGGATGGTTACGTTTCCCGGCTTCGGGTACAATTCGGCGGCTTCGGTAATGCCATTTATATCACCCATCCCAACGGATTCACCACGGTTTACGGGCATATCGAAAGCTTCAGCCCGGAAATGACCAAACTTGTCCGTCAGCAGCAATACCAGCAGCAAAGTTTTGAGGTTGATTTTAACCTCGATCCCAACCAGATCATCGTTTGCCAGGGCGATGTGATCGCGCTGTCGGGCAATGCCGGAGCTTCCGAAGGGCCGCACCTGCACTTTGAGATCCGTGATACGCAAACGCAGCAAACCATCAATCCGCAGCTATTTGGGCTGACGATAGCCGATAAAGTACCACCGACGCTGGGCACAATTTGTGTTTATCATTTAGGTGATGATCCGTTCAGCGAAATGACACCGAGACAATTCTTTGGTGTTACCGGCGCGGCTGGGCATTACCGGCTCGTCAAACCAAAGGTCATCAACGTAAGCGGGGAGACCGGCTTCGGCATCACTGCCACGGATATGAACAGCACCTCGTTCAACCATAACGGCATCTATTCGATCGAACTGAAGGTTGACGGCAAAACGGTTTACACCTTTACGGTGGAACGTTTCGCATTCGATCAGACGCATGCCATCAATGCTTATATCGATTACCCTACTTTCCTGGCTTCACACCGATTCATTCAAAAGTGTTTCATATTGCCGGGAAGTAAAATATCGCTGTATCCGCAATCCGTTAACCGCGGGGTCGTCAACTTTGACGACGATGCCGTGCATAATGTTGACTATATAGTAAAAGATATCGCCGGAAACACTTCGACCCTGAGCATCAAAGTAAAATCAAGTCCTGCCAAAGCGGCGCCACAGCCAATTATTCCTGCGAATACCCCGGTGTTCCATTATGATAAACAAAACGAGTTCAGCAATGACAAAATAAAACTGATCGTTCCGCCGGGAAATTTGTATGATGATGTGTATTTCACCTATTCAACCCTGCCAGAGAAAAAAGGCACATATTCCGAAGTGCATCGTATTCATAACCGCTTCACGCCGGTGAACGATACGATGCAGTTATGGATCAAGCCTGATGCAAGCATCGGCCAACTAACTTCAAAGGCGGTTATTGTCAATGCTGCGGGTGTTTGCGAACCAAGCATTTATGAAGATGGTTATGTAAAATCCTTTGTGCGGACCTTTGGTGATTATTATATAAAAGTGGATACCAACCCGCCGAC
>JAFDZL010000020.1 GCA_018266935.1 Bacteroidota bacterium
GAAGCAGCCCGAGCTGCTTTGCAAGATCAGCTTTCTTCAATTTTCTTTCTTCAACTTCCTCCAATAACATTTCACCGGGGTGAAAGTACAAAGATGAATGAAGCTCATTCCCGTTTTTTCCCAATACCGTTGCCATATCTCTTATTGATAATGATTACTCAGTTCTTCTATGCATATTATCTCAACCCTAACGTTTTCCGCTTCTTTTTCCAATCTTAGTATGATCCTGAATGCATCATTTACGCGGATTGAATATTTACCTGTATAATCGCCCGACAATTTTTCAAAGTGTAATGATTTGATCGCCCTAAGATCGTTAGAGTTTTGTGCTGAAGATATTTGAATAACCCTTTTTATGAACGTTCTTTCAATTTCAAAGCTGAATTTTGGCTTTCCTTTACTTCTACCGTTTACATATAAGTATTCTAAATATTCGTCCTCAATAATAACACGCATTAAATTTTTTATTACTTACCAAAAATAGGTAAAATTACTAATATTACCAAATTTTGGTAAAAATTTACGATAAAAACATCGACTCGGTCGAATAGATTCGCCGGAGTCATTTCATTAGCTTATAAAAATGGGTCAGCATCTCCATATTAATAAAATCGATCGCAAAATGGGCAACCACTAATACCTTGATATTCCGGTATTTCTGGTAGTAAATGCCGAAAATAATGCCTATTAGAAACGCAAATATCAGCTCGTGAAGGTTTTTGTAGCCATAATGCAATGCGCTAAAGCCCAATGCTGAGAGTATGATGGGCAAATATTTGTTTTTGAACAAAAGCGATAGCCGGGTCATTACATAACCCCTGAAAATCAGTTCTTCAGTGACGCCGGCGGTGAAACAAACGAAAAATATCAGCCAATGGCGACCGACCAGCAGCATCACGATCTTTTTCATCAGCCCATTATTCTCGTGATAGCCGAAAAACCTGGGGACGGCTCCTACTATACTGCAAACCCAGCTCAAGAGATAAAGCACAATAACCGATGCCAGGAAAAAGCCGACATCCGTCTTCTTCTCGTTCCAGATCAGCAGCTTGCGATGCTCCGCTTTTGAAGCATAGAGCATTAACAACAAAACTTCGGCCCAAAAGGTAAAGCGCGAATAGAATATCTTGTCAGCCGGGTTATTGCCCGGATATCTTATTAAAATCGATAAAACGAAGGGGAAAAGGATAGCGATGACAATCCCGGAAATGAAAATGACAGTCTGCTTTCGTGATATATTGCGATTTATAGCTTCATCCATCTGACGAGGTTATTCGGTATTTGAAAATAGGGAAAATGAGTGAAAAAACTACGACGCTTTAAAAAAACCAAAAGTTTTGCCAATAACCCTATTTTAGCAAAGTAAAACCATCAAGTGGATACCCAACCCGCACCCGCACTGTCACCCAGGAAAATGCGCATTGCCAATGCGTTCTTTTTCTTCATCTCGGGTTTCGGCTACACAACGTGGACTTCGCGGATACCTGACCTGCAGCAGCAACTCCATTTGAATAAGGCTGAACTCGGGGCCGCGTTGTTTGCTCTGCCGATAGGGCTTTTTGTTACCATCCCTTTTACCAGCCGGTTGCTCGGCATATATAGCAGCAACCGCATTATGCTTATAGGTGCGTTGTCATTCAACGTAATGCTGGCCCTGGTAGGCTTTTCCAATATGTACTGGCAGTTCATCGTTATCCTGTTCTTTTTCGGCTCCTCGCGTAACCTGCTCAACCTGTCGACGAATACGCAATCCGTCAGCGTACAGAAGTTTTATGATAAAAGTATCATCACCACGTTTCACGGCATTTGGAGCTTATCGGGACTGGCAGGCGTATTTACGTCATGGATCATGACATTTCTTGGCGTTCAAACCCAATGGCATCTGCTCGCCGTCAGCATTTTGCTTTGTGTAATGGGTTTCATCGCGTTTCCCAATACCCTTGATCAAAAGCCTGAGCCAAGGAGCGATGAACCAAAGTTTTCATTCCGAAACCGTATCCTGATATTGCAGGACAAAGATCTCTTAAAATTCGCGATGATCTGTTTCGCTACCATGGCTTGCGAGAACGTGATGTACGACTGGAGCGGCATCTATGTGCGTGAGGCTGTTCACGCCAATGAAAAGATCGTTACAACAGGGCTCCTCGTATTTATGATCAGCGTGGCCGCCGGCCGTTTCATCGGCGACAGGATGACGGGAAGATGGGGCATCAGGCTCCTGCTGGTAAATAGCAGCCTCCTCATCGTTTTGGGTTTTATGATCGCCATAGCGTTACCTCATGTTGTTACCGCGCTGATCGGCTTCAGCCTGGTAGGTTTCGGCGTATCCTGTATCGTGCCGCTGGTTTACAGCATGGCAGGAAAATCGAAAACGTTAAGTGAAGGTCCGGCTATAGCCGCGGTTTCATCTGTAGGCTATCTTGGTTTCCTGTTTGTACCGCCGTTCGTAGGTTTCGTGGCGCAGGCGGTGAATTTGCAGCTCGCGTTTTCGATAATAGCGCTACTCGGATTTCTGATCCTTTGGATGACAACGAAGATAAGGGGTTAGAAGTCGGAAATCTGAGGTCGGAAGTCAGAAGTTAAAAAATGGGATTTGATGTTACCCGGCTATTCTCAGACTTCTGACGTCAGACCTCTGACATCATTTAACTTTCAATTCAAAGCTGCCATCAACAAGCGTAAACGCCGGATTTTTTTTAGCGTCGGTAGCCAGGTAGGTATGGAAAGTACCTTTCGCCAAAATGGTGTCCTGGTTATATTTTTCCAGCGAGAAAGTGCCATAATCGTCGGATAGCACATTGCGGGTCAGCGTAAAGGTTGTATTGGTCTTTCCGCCCGAATTCAGTAAAAACTGGCAGCCCGCAACGCTTCCGGGCATTTCGGCGATAGGGGCGCCTAAAGTACTGATGCCAAAACTTACCGAGTGCGCTTTATTGATAGCGGTGATACCATAATATTCCTTTCCGTCGATACTGATATTCACAAAAGCGATGGAATCCTGCGAGGCATCGAAGGTGTAAGTGGAATCTTTAAACTTGATCTTGAGAATACCCGTTGCGGCGAGGTAATTTCCCGGAACTGTATTCTGTTTTTCGGCGCTGTCAACTTTGAGCTGCGTATCGGTTTTTGCGGCGGTCACATTTTCGTCCTTCTGGCATGAAGTGATGAAAACCGCCAGTAATAGAACAAGGACCGCTAACCGCATGTACACCCTCAACATAACTTTCCAGGAATAGACTTATGATAAAAATACGTAATTATTTACGGCACTGTAACCAAAACTGGTTGCCTGTAACAAAGATTTAACAAAATTTAACTTTCTGCAGACAGGTTGGCTTAAAACAACTCGCCCACATTCACAAAAAGGCCGCGTGAGCCCTGTGTACCAAAACCGTAATCCATACTGATATTGGTTTTAGATACCTTGTTCAGTTTGATACGAAGTCCCGGCCCATATCCCGGCTGAATAACCTGCAGTTTAGTCCCCGGCGCCGCGGAGAACGATTGGGCATTCACAAAAAACACCCCGCCGATCAGTCCGTTGCGTGTAATGCGATACCTGTATTCCGTCTCGGCATAAACCATTTGGGCACCGCGAAAACGCCCTTGGATATATCCCCTGCCCGCATTGGTATTCGCATCCCAAAGCGTGGACGGCAGGTCGAGATAAGGCGGTGCGCCGCCCAGCGTCAGCCAATCGTACGACCAGAAAGCCAGTATATTATTGGAACTTGCCGGGAAACGTACGTATTTGCGGACATCCAGCACCAACGAGCTACAGGCCGAAGTGCTGCCCAGCGCCCGTAGGTTTTCACGGAACTGGTACATAGCGTAAAACCCGCGTGAAGGATTGATGCTGTTATCGCGCGAATCATAAGTACCATTGAGCGTAAAACCCGATGAGACAGTATGTGTTGCAGTATTGTAGTTTGAAAAGCCCGGGAACCCGGTTGCTATCGGCGTTTGATGCGAGATGCTCCAGTGATTATCCATCGCGTATCCAGCCCCCAAATAAAGATTGCCGGTAACGTGACGCAGCACCGTCTCCGAAAACCGGAAATAATCATAATTCATCGGATCCTGCTGCCCGTTATCCGAATCACTTCCTAATCCGTAGGTGCTCTGCGGATATGCATAAAACCGCATGTCGCCCACAAAATTATAGTCGTTGTTCCTGCTACAGATATTCCACAACAATGGCAAGGTAAATTGTCCGTTCTGCGTATAAGCGGTGCTGAAATTTACAACGGATATCCGGGACTGCGGCCCGGTGCGGAACGCCATGTTACCGGATAGCAATATAGCCATACGCGATTGCAGGGCATAACCCACCGCCGGCACCATGGATACTACAGGCCTTACCCCCACCGAATCGTTTTTATGAGATGATGATCCGCTGCGCAGCATTGAATGAACGAGATCCATCAGGTCTTTCTGCCGGACCGTATCCCGTGCTATAATTTTAGATTGGTAAGTTGCTGTGTCCACCCTGCCCGAAGCATAGGCAACCGAGCTAAAAAGTAAAACTGCGATAATTGTGATAAGCTTCCCGCCGCGTTCCATAAAGCCTTGATATAGACCTTATTTTACGTACGCATGACAATATTTGTTTCCCCTAAAGCGCTGATTTCCAGGCAATTTACCAACAATTAAGTAGCGTAGTGAAAACGGCTGAATAACAGCCATTTATGCTCAGAAAAGCTCGCCGACGTTGATCAGCAGACCACGCGAGCCTTGAGTCCCGAAACCATAATCGATAGCGACATTTGTCCGTGATACTTTGTTCAACTTTATCCGCAAGCCGGGCCCATAGGCCGGCTGAATCGATTGCAGCCGTGTGCCTGGCTGAGCCGAAAATGTTTCTGCGTTAACAAATAGCACACCGCCGATCAGACCATTTCGGGTAATCTGGTAACGATACTCTGCTTCGCCATAGATCATCTGTGCTCCCCGGAAACGCCCCTGTATGTAACCACGTCCGGCATTGGTATTGGGGTCCCACAATGTCGAAGGCAGGTCGAGGTAAGGCGGCCTGCCGCTCAACGTAAGCCAATTGTAAGACCAAAACGCCAGTACGTTATTTGAATTTGCAGGAAAGCGTATGTATTTCCGAACATCCAGTATTAATGAGTTCCAGGCTGATGTACTACCAAGCTGTTTGAGATTCTGGCGGAATTCATACGCCGCATAAAACCCTTTGTAGGCATTGATTGGTGAATCGCGCGTATCTATCAAGCCGTTTAAAGTGATCCCCGACGATGTCGTATGTTTTTTGGGATCATAGTCAAAATATTCGGATGCGGCTTTGTTTTGTATTTGCTGAGGGTTAATGTCCGCGTGATAATCAATTATATAGCCTCCGCCTAAATAGAAATTCCCTGACATCTTCCGTAATGCGACCTCCGAAAAATGCACAAAATCAAAGACCATGGGATCGCTGATGGCTAAATTCGAATTGCTCCCCAACCCATAAGTGCTTTGCGAATACTTAAATAGGCGTGCTACACCGACGAAATTATAATTATTGTCGTGGCTCCATAAACTCGATAATATGGCCAGCGTGATTTGGTTATTCTGAGTATATGCGAGGTTTGACGCGATCGTAGAGACCTTAGACTGCGGCGCCGTTCGGAAAGCCATATTGCCTGCCAATAATATCGCCAGGCGCGTTTGTAATGAATATCCTAAAGCAGGCACCAGCGATGCGCTTGGCTTCAAGCCTACTGTATCATTCGCCGTACCTTTAACTTCGGTGTGAAATAAAGCTTTGATCAGATCCCCGGCGTCCTTTTGGCCTATGGTATCTTTTAGAATTGCTTGTTTTTTGTTCTGGGCGCACAATGCTACGGTTGAAAACTCCAACAGGACCAGCATTAAGATTTTCGCGAAACGGCGTACCATAAGGTCTGCTGATCGTTTGGGTTAAGTTTGAGCTTTGACGTTGTAAACGAGCCAAAGTTTAACGAAGTTATTCGCCCTTTGTTATCAAATCGATAACGATAATCATACGACCTTGCAAATCATAAAATTGTTACAAAAAGGAAGTGCAATAATCCCCGGCTATAATTTTTAAAACACCTCGCCGACCGTCAGAAACAACCCATTGGAGCCTTGGTTACCGAAACCGTAATCGATATCAAGGTTGGTTTTGGAAGCTTTATTCAGCTTAATACGCAGCCCCGGCCCAAAGCCGGGCTGAATGGACTCAAGTTTTGTCCCGGGTCCGGCCGAAAACGATTCGCCGTTCAAAAAAACCACGCCGCCCAGGAGCCCGTTGTTCAATATTTTAAAGCGATATTCAACTTCGCCATAAACCATTTGCGTGCCCCTGAACCGGCTCTGGATATACCCTCTGCCGGTGGTGGAATAAGGATCCCACGAAGTGCTTGGCAGATCGAGGTAAGGCGGCTTGCCATTTAGTACCAGCCAGTCGTATGACCAAAATGCGATCACATTATCCGAGCTTGCGGGGAATCTGTAGTATTTTCTCAGATCGATAACTAATGACTGCCAGTTGCTGTTGCTGCCAAGCCAGGTTTTAGCATTGTAATACTGGATAGCGCCATAAAAGCCTTTTGAGGCATTCACCGATATGTCGCGGCTATCAAACAAAGCGTTCAGGCTGAAGCCTGATGAGAGTGATCTCGGGGTGGCGCCATAAACCTGGTAGTCGGAAATTCCCCGGTCTTTCGGCGGTTCATAGCTGATGTTCCAATGATCGTC
>JAFDZL010000210.1 GCA_018266935.1 Bacteroidota bacterium
CAACCGCGTATTCAAAAGCGTTATCGGACATTCGCCACGCGAGTACCTGGAGAATTATTTCAATAAGGTGAGTTTGAACTAAGACTGTTAACTCAACATTTATTTGCCTTTCCATCTCAATTATTCCCCAAAAGTTATTTCTTTGTAATCACCAATTACCCGGCCCTGGTTGTGTGACGTACGGGCTTAATGACTGAACAATTTATTAAACCTGGCTATGTCCAAAAAAAACAGCCTTTACGCGGTTGCGCTCATCACATCGCTTTTCTTCTTGTGGGGTATTGCGCTTAATCTTAACTCTGACATACTAGTCCCACATCTTAAAAAAGCATGCCAATTAACATTACGGGAATCCGGTTTAATTGACTCCGCGTTTTATATCGCATATTTTTCAATTGCTTTCCCTGCTGGTATTTTTATGCATAGGTATGGTTATAAAAAAGGAATCGTCTTCGGCCTTTTGTTATTTGCTACCGGAGCATTTTTATTTTACCCAGCCGCCGAGATGAGAGTTTATGGCTTCTTTTTGTTTTCCGCGTTTTTAGTATCAAGCGGTTGCTGCTTCCTGGAAACTGCAGCCAATCCTTATATTAATAATTTGGGCGATCCAGCAGGAGCAACACGGCGAATTAATTTTGCCCAGTCATTTAATGGTCTTGCAGCTTTTCTTGCACCATATATCGGTGGCGAGTTTATTTTATCTGGGAAAAACTTGACTGCCGCCCAGGAAAAGGCCATGACTCCGCAGCAATTACATCAGTATTTGCAAAGTGAGTCAGACGCTGTGAAAATACCCTACCTAGTCATCGGCGCAGTTGTGTTATTAATCGCCATCCTGGTAATGAGGGCTTCACTGCCCGACATAAAAGAGCATGAGGAGACTGATGATCGGGTCCGTGGGTCTATTTTTAAAGAAAGAAATCTTTTACTAGGCGTCTTGGGTATATTTTTCTATGTGGGTGCACAGGCAGGGTTCCAAAGCTATTTTATATTTTTCTGCGAAACCGTTGGTGGTTTCAGTGAGAAGACCTCTTCTAAAGTGTTGTTTGCGCTTGCCTTTCTTGGCTTCATGGCGGGCAGATTTATAGGCACAAGGCTTATGCGGCGAACAACCCCGGTGAAAATCTTGTTTCTGTACAGCATAATTAACATTGCTTTATTAGTAATCGCATATATTATACCCGGCAGCATGGCTGTTTTCCCGCTCATGTTTGTTCCGTTTTTTATGTCGATCATGTTTCCGACAATATTCTCACTAAGTATTAAAGGGCTTGGGGAAAAGACAAAGAAGGGCGCATCATTGTTGGTTATGGGAATTGTGGGTGGCGCGATCATTCCACCCGCTATAGGTGCAGTGGCCGATTTCGTAAACATTCGGGTCGCTTATCTTATACCTATTATTTGTTTTGCTTATATTTTCTATTTCGCTTTTAGGAATATCAAAGTTAAAACCGTCCAACAGGCAATAAGTCACTAACTAAAATGATCAAAAAAATCTCAATCGCGTTATTGGTGCTGGTATTTTCAGCATCCATCGCATCGGCTCAGAAAAAACGTATCGGCAATGAAACCCCGGAACAAAAGAAAAAACGCATGGAATGGTGGACCGACGCCCGATTCGGCATGTTCATCCACTGGGGATTGTATTCGCTGGGTGCCCGGCATGAATGGCTGAAGCATAACGAGCGCATGACCAACGAGGAATATCAGAAGTACTTTGATATCTATAATCCTGATCATTTCGATCCGCATAAGTGGGCCAGGGCCGCTAAAGCCGCCGGTATGAAATATGCTGTGCTGACCACCAAACACCACGAAGGTTTTTGCCTGTTCGATTCAAAATATACCGACTATAAAGCCATGAACACACCTGCTCATCGCGACCTGGTGAAGGAATATGTGCAGGCTTTCCGCCAGGAAGGGTTGAAAGTGGGCTTCTATTATTCACTTCTGGATTGGCATCACCCCGATTATACAGCAGATAGCGCCTACCCATTGACGCAAGAGGATACCAGCCAGGCTAATTACGACAGGATAAACAAGGGCCGCGACATGAACAAATACCGCGAATACCTACGCAACCAGGTTCGGGAATTGATGACCAATTATGGCAAGATCGATATCCTCTGGCTGGATTGGTCGTGGAATAAAGGCGACAAACATGGTAAATGGGGCAAGGATTGGGATGCGGTGAACCTGCTCAAAATGGTAAGGAAACTACAGCCCGGTATTATTGTGAACAATCGTCTTGGTCTGTATGAATACAGCGATGGCGGCGACTTCGAAACGCCGGAGCAGGTAAGCACCAAAGAACTGGATAAGTACAAGGGACACACCTTCGAAACCTGTCAAACCTTTTCCGGCTCATGGGGCTATTACAGGGATGAAAACACCTGGAAAACACATCGCCAACTGCTTGATCTGCTGATCTCTTCAGTAAGCAACGGTGGTAACCTGATACTGAATGTTGGTCCGACTGCGCGCGGTGAGTTCGATTACCGCGCCACCAACGCGCTGGATAGCCTGGCGTACTGGATGCATGCAAACAGCAATGCCATTTACAATTGCACCTATGCGCCTGCAAGCTTTAAAGTCCCTGACGGCGAAAAGCTAACCTATAACCCCAAAACCAAACACCTGTATGTCCATTTGTATGATTACCCATCCGGTGAAAAACTGACTTTGCACGGGTACGCCGGGAAGATAAAATACGCGCAGTTTTTAAATGATTTTTCCGAGTTAAAATACAAGGTCGATGGTGAAAACGTGGAGCTGATTTTGCCGAAAAATAAGCCGCCGTACGATATCCCGGTTGTCGATCTGTATCTGAAATAAGCATGAAAAGATATTGCCTGGCGCTTGATCTGAAGGACGATACACAATTGATAGCCGAATATGAGGCGTATCACCGTAACGTTTGGCCCGAAATAAAAAAAAGTATTCTTGATTCGGGCATTACAAATATGGAAATTTACCGCCTCGGCAGCCGCCTGTTCATGATCATGGAGACGGATGACTCCTTCAGTTTCGGCCGCAAGGCCGCTATGGACGCATCTAACCCCAAAGTGCAGGAATGGGAGCAACTGATGTGGAAATTCCAGCAGCCTGTGCCGGGTTCGAAGCCGGGCGAAAAATGGGTGCTTATGGATAGAATCTTTGATCTGAGTTGAATGAGTTGGATTAGGTTGATTAAGTTGAATGATTTCATCGGTGTAATCAAATTAAAATCGGTGTAATCGGTGATTATGAATAGCTATTTAAGAATACATAAAGACGACAATGTTCTCGTCGCCCTGCGCGACCTGGAGCAGGGAACCGCAATAGATTTTGAAGGGCAGAGCTTTCCATTAAAAGACCGCGTTGCTGCCAAACATAAGTTTGCGCTTGCTGACTTACATCCCGGCGACAGCATTTATATGTATGGCGTGCTGGTGGGTAAGGCAACTAAAGATATTCCCAAAGGCGGACTGATCTCCACCGAAAATATACACCATGCCTCAAGTGAGTTCCATTTAGGAAAACGCAAACTGGAATGGCACAAACCGGACACTTCAAAATTCGAAGGGCGTACTTTTATGGGCTATCACCGGGCGGATGGCTCGGTAGGTACCGCCAATTACTGGATCGTGATCCCGCTGGTGTTCTGCGAGAACAGGAATATCATGGTGCTGAAAGAGGCATTGGTGGATAAACTGGGGTACAAAAAAGCCAGGCGTTATGAAGATGAAGTCGATCAGTTAATGGGTCTTTATCG
>JAFDZL010000211.1 GCA_018266935.1 Bacteroidota bacterium
GCACGATCTCGGCCAGCAAAATATCCAGGCTATGACCCTGCTGTATGTGCACTTTTTCGTGCATTAGTATCTGGTTGTAGGTGTCCCAATCGTATTTTTCGGGATTGATGAAAATATTGTTGCCGAAAGAACACGGCGCCTTATCACCTTTTACCTCAATAATGCGGAATTTACCATCTTTAATTACAGGATTCGAATAGGCCCTGATCAGCAGTACTATGACCTGGAGCAATAAGTTCAGCCCAAAAGCCGCTGCACCCGCCCAGTAGAGGTAAAACATCCACCTAAATACTACCGGCCATATCGGTTTGCTTTGCACCTGGGCCACTGCAACGGGTTCAGCTTTCACCGGTTCAGGTTTAGCTATGGACGGTGCCGGGGTTTTTATCGTTTGCTTTTCGGCAGCCTGCACCTGTTTTTGCACCTGGGCAGCTATCTGCGGGTACATTTCGGTGACGGTTTGCGGCCTGGCGTCAACTACCGGCCTTTCAGGCGCGCTTCGCAATGCCCATGTTTCGGGTATTGTGATCAGGGGCAATACGAACGACAACCCGAGGCAAATAAGCAGCACCATGCGGTTGAGCTTGTAAAAGGTCTCACGCTGCAGGAATATCTTGTAAAACAGCAGGCATATCGAAATAAGCAATGCTACGTGCAGGATGTAGGGTATCATTTTTTCGATGATTTAATGATTTCTAAAATTTCGTTCAATTCGGCTTCGGATATTTTTTGTTCTTTGGCAAAAAAAGCGAGCATACTGGGATAGGAGTCGTTGAAATATTGGCTCACAATATCTTTCATTGCGTGTTTCTGGTATTCGTTCTTGCTAATGACGGGATAATAGCGGTAAATGTTACCGATCGTCTCGTGCGAAAGGAAGCCTTTCTCCTCCAATATCTTTACCATCGTTGCTACGGAATTATAATGCGGCTTGGGGTCAGGCAGCTCAGGAATGATCTCTTTTATGAACGCTTTTTCCAGGTTCCAGAATGCCTGCATGATCTGTTCTTCTCTTTTCGCCAATTTTTGCATGATATTTTTTAATTTTCATCAAACATAATACTAATCAATTAGTATTGCAACTAATCTATTAGTATTTTTGGATAAAAACCTGATTATCAGCTATTAAATTTTATTCCAAGGGATATATCCCGTCAGGACACTTAAGGTTGCAATAAAACAATCGTGAAGCAAAGGTGAACTCCAAAAAAGAGTTAACTAATGTTTACGATATATGATTATTAAAGAATTAGAAGGTGAAAAGAGAGAGTTTGAGGTCAAAGGAATGATCTTTATACAGATTGGCAATGAGCCAGGTTGGATTGTAACAGAGAGCACTATTTCCGAAGCGTTAGAGGAACTGCATAAAGACAGTCCGCGCTGGCTTATTGCACTCGAAAGACTTGCTCAAGGTGAAATCTAATCTCATCAGGTAATTTGTAATACTTCTTTTTGGGGACTAATGTAGCTGGATATTGTGTCCGTATAGACACATAATTACCGAGCCTGTTATGCTCATTGAAAAAGGTTGGATAATGTGCCTCGAAGCGCTCTATTGCCTGTACAATAACCTCTAAGTCAGTCATACGCTAATATATCATTCTATCTGAATGAAATTAGAAAGGATACCGAGGTATTTATGATATTCCGTATGATGGCCTTCATTGCCGTTAGGAACCTCGTATGGCATTCTGTACACGCTACATAACAGGAAATTATATTCCCTCTCGATTCGGATGTCATTAAGCCCCAAATGCTCTTTTAAAGCCTTGATCGATGGGTTGGTGAGGGCTAACAGTAATACAACTGCTAATACACCCCACCGCATTTTTTTCTTCATAAGTTATCGGATAAAGGTTAAGCACTATATTTTTAACGCTCTAAAGCTATGCAGATACTATAAAATAAGCAACGGGTGTTTTCACCCGAAATTATTTTCTTTTTCATTTGCTTTTTACAAAAAATGAATTTAATATTGTATCGACGATTGACAAATTTTAATACATGGATATTCCGCAGAATATTGACGAAACCATCAAGGTTTTGGAGCGTACGTTGTTCAGCCTGCATCCTGAAAATGAAAGCGTGTATAATTCTATTCAAGCCCTGAAAGAGTTTAAAAACAAGCCCGCTAATTCTTACAATGCAAAAGACACTATTGCGGGAAAGATAATTTTTGCCTTAAATGAACTAAAAAGGTTTTCGACCGCGTCCGACATTCTTAGAACTATAACTGATATTGATCCCGCATTTAATGGTGGCTTATCAACCGCTCTAACCAACCTGAGAGAAAACGGAACGGTGATAGTAATTAAGCCAAGCGGTTCAAACAGAGAGGTATATTATGGACTGCCAAACTGGACTAATGAACAAAAGCAACCATTGCCGGAATGTATGTATCAGGGAAGTTATTTCAATGTTGCTGCGTACAAAAAAATGAGAGGATTAGAGAGAAAATAAAAAAGCCATTCTGATTGGAGTTGACGACTGACAAACGAATGGCTTTTAAGACTTTGGGCGGGGTATCCGCTGGTGCGGGCAGCCGAGACTTGACACCTTGCTGTTACGGTTCGATTCCGTTATACTCCACTTGCTTATCACAAAGATAAGCAAAAAGGATTGAGTTTTACAAATAGCTTAATAATTGTGATATGAAATACACATTAGCCGAATTTAAGAAAGAGTACCCGAATGAGGCCGCTTGCATGGACAAAGTGTTCCAAATGCGCTTTGGCAGCTTAGATATGGCCTGCCCCTGTTGCGGCAAGCAAACCAAGTTCCGGCGCGTATCAACCCGTAAATCCTACCAATGCAGGCTTTGCTATTATCAGCTATATCCCTGCGTTGGCACACCGTTTGAAAAGACGCGTACGCCTTTGACCTATTGGTTTTACGTAATGTTTATGATGACGACTACGCGCAACGGTGTAGCCTCTAAAGAAGTGCAAAGGGCTTTAGGGGTAACGTATAAGACCGCGCACCGTATGACCACGCAGATACGTAAGCTCATGCAAGAGTTTTATCAAAACAAGCTGAAAGGACACGTTGAAATCGATGAAACCTATGTGAGCATCGAATCGAACAAAACACCAGGGCGGGGTAACACCAATAAAAAGCCCGTATTTGCCACCATAGAACGCTTAGGACACGTCCGGGCAAAAGTCATGGACAATGTTACCATTCCCAATGCACACGCCTATATCGAAGCCAACGTCGAGAAAGAGGCGCAAGTCAGCACAGATGAGTTTCACCTTTACAAAAATCTTAGACACTTAGGCTATATCAATCACGACACCATTAATCACAGCATGAAAGAGTACAGGCGGGGCGTGGTGTCAACTAACACCATAGAGGGCTTCTTTGGACAGCTTAAAAGAATGATCGGCGGGA
>JAFDZL010000212.1 GCA_018266935.1 Bacteroidota bacterium
TCTGGCTGTCAGCCGAAGACGCGAAACAAGCTGGCACGGAAACCGGTGCATTACATTTTACAGCGAACGGTAAACTCAATGCAAAGATCAGCGTCTCACTGATCGAGAGACTGCCGACGGAAAAAGGTGAATTATTACTCTACAAAGTGGATAAGGTGAACAATTACCAGCTAAACCCCTTGCACCGCCAGGTTTTGCTGAGGTATTTCTTACGCTCGAAAAAGAATACTTACCATCACAGGAAAGTGATCAGTGCGCTTTATTCCTACCCACGAAATATCATCATTGTATCCTATAAGGACGATGAGTATTACAATATTTTCCCGATGGATATTCATAGCTATATCGCTGAGGAAAAGATTTACTTACTCGGACTGCGCACCACCAACGTGACGCTGAACAAAATACTCGAAGCTAAAAAAGTGGTCGTTTGCGATACTGACACAGTTAGTATCGAAACGGTTTATATGCTCGGCAAGCATCCCAGCGCCGATCCGACCAAAATCAAAGACCTTCCTTTCGGCGTCACCGAAAGCGAAAGGTTTGGTTTTTACGTGCCAGACTTTGTGGGCTCCTATAAAGAGATCGAAATCATGACGAACCGGAAAATGGGCTACCACATGCTGATGGTAGGTAAAGTGGTGAACGAGAAAAAGATAAAGCCGGACTCATCGTCGTTATATCACGTCGGCTTCCTTCAGTTTCAGCAAAGCGGGTATCAAAATATCGAAGGACTGTATTAGCTTATGATCTACGTTTCTGTCACGTTTTATTCTTCCATGGAATTCGATTCGCCCGAGGCATGGATACGGCGGACGGAGTCCTACGCCGGAATTTTGCAGTGTCTTGGAAGAGAAAACAAGGTGATCAATCTCAAGCGGATCAATTATACCGGAGACGTCGTCTATAAAAATATCGACTACCGGTTTCATAATATTGGCAGAAGGGACGCGCTGTTCCCTCTTAAGTTAGCTCGTTACATCAAAAAGCTGCAGCCTGATGTGGTGCTGGTCCAGGGGCTGCACGTACCTGCCCAGACGATCGTCCTGCGAATGATCCTGGGTAAAAAAGTGAAGATCATAGCACAAAACCACGCAGAAAAGCCGTCGGCCGGCGTCAAAAAATGGCTGCAGCGGATGGCCGACAAATGTATCGATGCCTACCTGTTCGCTTCGCATGAGCTTGGCGCCGCCTGGGTACAAAACGGCAATATCTCAGCATCGGAAAAAATACATGAAGTAATGGAAATATCATCGGTATTCTCACCCATGGACAAGGCGGAAGCACGTAGCAAAACCGGCGTAACCGGCGCGCCTGTTTACTTGTGGGTAGGCCGTCTGAACGAAAATAAAGACCCCTTAACCGCAGTAAAGGCATTTCTGCGCTTCGCCGCGTCGAAGCCTTTGGCACGACTGTACATGATCTACCATACCGATGAGTTGCTGGAGCCTATGCAGACCATTATCAATCTGTCACCGCATAAAGATGCGATTAAGTTGATCGGCGAATTACCGCATGATGAACTGCAATATTGGTTCAGCAGCGCCGATTTTATCCTTTCGGCCTCGCATTATGAAGGGAGCGGAACCGCCGTTTGCGAGGCTATGTCATGCGGTTGCGTGCCCATTGTCACCGACATATCTTCTTTCAGAATGATCACCGACAACGGCCGCTGCGGGTTGTTATACGAGCCAGGCAATGAAAGCGCCTTACTCAACGCCTTAAAACTAAGTTGTGAGATCAGGTTTGAGGAGAAACAAAAGGCGACATTAAAGTACTTCAAATCTAACCTTTCATTTGAAGCGATCACCGAACGCATTCATTACATAGCGGAGACTTTGTAGATAGCATCGTCATTCGGTTTATGATCCCGATCAAGATGCCGGCATAACGTTCATCATTTTATAACCTAAACGGCCGCGGTAATATTGGTCAAAAATCCCACATGGTAAATTATGGAAACAAAAACGAACCCGATGCAAGTGTTTCAGGAGGAAGCGCCCGAAGTATCGAAAGCATTTGATAGCCTGATCAGCGCCCTGCAAAATACAACCGGCCTGGACGCCAAAACAAAACACCTCATTTATATCGGTATCAAAACAGCGCTTGACGATAAAACGGCTGTCCATTTCCATGTACCCATGGCGAAGCAACTTGGCGCCACGCGAGATGAGATCAAAGACACGATCCTGATCACCCTGAGCGTGTGCGGGCTAAGGGGTGTCGCCAACTGTCTTCCTTTGGCTTTAGAGGTTTATGACAACCAGGTATGATCAGTTATCGGTCAGTCCGAAACATCAAACAGTTTCATCACCGAACGCACAGTGTCGTGTATGAGGTATGGAGCGGATGACCTATAATTGCCCGGACTGCCAAGGATATCTTTTACTATTTCAACCATATCTGACTGTGACCGCGCAATATGCCAGTTTGGGAGATCGGTTTTCATAGGCCGCACCAAACTTACCACCTGCGCCCCAGCATACAGCGCCTCCGCCATCACCAGGCCGAAACCTTCGTATGACGACGGATGAACCAATATTTTGCTTCGCTGCATCAGCTTTAAAACTTCGGCATGGGGTAATTCGCCTGTCAGCGTGATATGGTCATGCAAGCCGTGGTCATGAATCATGGCCTTGAGGGATTTCATTCCTGGGCCATCACCGCAAATGGTCGCTTTCAAGTTTGGGAATTGCGCCTTCAAACTGTTCACCAGTTCTACCAGCATATAAAATTGTTTCAGCGGGATCAGCGATCCTGCTCCTAAAATATCAATGTCGCGTTCGCCCGATGACTTACTAAACATTCCAGGATCAATCCCGGGCGGAATTATGTGCCCTGGCACTAACCCATAATTCTTCGCGAAATGCTCCGCTATAAAATCGGACAGCGCGACCAGTGACGAGGCTTGCGGTTTGATAAGCTTAAAATAACGGTTACCCTTCCTGGCATCCTGACCCAATATCCAGCAAAAGTGTTTTAAGTTCCGGCGCTTCGCGAACCGGCTGCCGATCAATGCACAATCCCCCAACCAGAAGCTTAAAATACCGATGACGTGCTGCCCATCATGGAGTTCTCTTAGTTTCCCCCTGATTTTCCGCCAGTTTAATACACGTTTGATTCCGCCTTTATTACGTCCGCCGAAAGCGAACACATTAACCCCATTCCATTGGTATTCGGCGGCTTTGTAAGGGTATTCAAACGCGAGAACGACAATCTTCAGTCCGGGATAGGACATCTTCAGGTTCTTTACAAATACCTGCGGGGGCGGAACACAGGTGCTATCAGCTTCGTCTTTGGGGAAGCCGGGGCTGAGAATGATGAGGGTATCAGCCTTATTCATTGAATGATACGTGCTTGTTGCAATAAGACAAGCTTTGGCTGTTATGCGTGACAAAAAGGATCATTTTTCCGCTGGTCGCGAGCGTCTGCAATTTTTCGAGGAGCATATTTTCAGATTGCTCGTCGAGCTCGCCGAAAGGCTCATCAAGTATCAGCAAGTCAAAGCCATGATACAGCGCCCTGGCAAGCATTATCCGCTGACGCTGGCCACCGCTCAGGTTTTTGCCATTCTCGGTGATGACCCACTCCAATCCTTCCCGATGTTGGTCGATGATTAGATTGAGGTCGCAAAAATCAACCACCTCACGGAATTTATTCATATCGTGCTCCTTTTCGCTTAGCGTAATATTCCGCGCGATCGTATCATGAATAAAGAAAGGCTGTTGTTTGATATATGATATCCGGCTCCGGTAATCTTTTCTATCCTCTGCGTTTGTGATCTTATCGTTGATACTAACTAACCCATCATCCGCTGAAAGAAAACCAAGCAATAGGTTGATGAGTGTCGTTTTGCCTTTGCCTGAATGAGATGACAGCCCTATGAAATCGCCCGGCCGTATATCAATGCTCAAATCTTGCAACAACGGCTGATGATTATAGCTAAAATAGATCCTGTCTATGCAGATCGAGCTTATCGGAGGAACAGTCTGCCCGTGAGCAGCA
>JAFDZL010000213.1 GCA_018266935.1 Bacteroidota bacterium
CACCGATTCCAAAATCCGTTGCGGCCCTGGGTGGACGCTTTGCCTATCCCGATATGTATGAGGAAACCCCGGATACGCTAACTACGCTTTATGAGTTCGACGGCTTCAACATGGTTTGGGACTCGGCAATGGGTATCGACAACGGATCATATAACCGCGACCACGGCATTGCATACATTGGTAACAACGGTACATTGATCTTGAACCGTGGCGGCTGGGAGGTGATCGAAGAGCATCAGAGCAAGAGCAAGGTGAGCAAGCCTTTCGTAGCCAAATCCGACGATGGGTTGGATAAACATTGGGAGAACTTTGTAAGCGTGGTCAAATCGCGCAAAACGGACGATCTGCATTGCCCGATACAAGCCGGCGCGCACGTGGCTACCGTGGCCCAGATGGGCAACATTGCTTACCGGAGCGGGAAAAAGCTGGTGTGGGATGATACAGCACATCAATTTACCGATCATGCGGTGAACAAAGAATATTTAATGAAAGAATATCATAACGGGTATAAGCTGCCTAAGGTGTGATCAGAGTCCCTGCGACTGATAAATAAGATAATCAAAAAGCGTCCCAAAAGGACGCTTTTTGATTTATTCGATACGCTAAGTATGGTTTTTTCGGAATGCTATGCATGCATAATTTCTCTATTATTTTGAAAAAATGATAATTATCACAGTTTTCGTGATGGTGATTTTGTAATATTGCAGTCACAATGCTTAATTAATTTGTAATTTTTTCAAAACTTCATACAACCTTAATACGTATTACATACATTTGGCGAGATTTTTGGTTACACTAACTAACCAATTATAAACCGACAAAATAAGAACTTGATCAATGAAATTACGGTAAAGGGTTTGCAACCTTGAAACCGGCTATATAAAATATTATGCTTACCGCATTAGAAATTACCGCGCTACTTGCCATTTTGATCATACCGATGGCCGGTCCGAAGAAGAAAAAGAATAAACAGCTCACTATTGACAGGGACGTTACCCATGCGCATTATGGCATTGATGAAGACGGCAACCTGGTTGAGCTGCATGGCCGCGAATTATCGCGTCACGAACACTGATCTTTCATAATTCTCAATTAAAACTGGATCGAAGCCTCCCGAAAGGGAGGCTTTTTCTTTGGTTTAAAAGGGGAAAACAACTTGACCATCTCCGGAAAATTTGCCTACATTGGTGGTTATAAAATTACCTGATGATAAAACCGCTACTCACAATTCTATTGTTTGTCAACTGCGCTGCCTTCGGGCAAACACACGCGGACAGCACAGCGAAGAAAAAAACAACCGATTCATCGGCAAAGCATAAAGTTAAAATTGTTCAAAAATCGACGCCGGCTCCACAGCTGCAGCATTCGCCGATAAAGTCCTTAAGCGATGAAAAATATACCGCGCTGATCAGGGGCGAAGGGTTTGATGATATGGCATTGGTAGGTGTGCTGAATCACTATCCCTTGCCTGATAAAGCATTGAAATATAAAGCGCAATTGCAATTAAATCCGGGGCAGATCATGCAATTGAAAGATATAGTGGCAACTCTCCAGCGCAAGAAGATCGAAATGGGCGAAAATATTATCCGCAATGAAAAAATGCTGGATACCCTTTTCCATACCCGGCAAATTTCCGACGGCACATTGATATTTTATACCAACCGGTATGGATTATACGCCGGAGAAATACGAAATGCGGTGTTACAAGCCTGTCTGAAAACGGAGGAAATTTTGAGCGACGTGCAGATCAAAAAGCTGGAGAGTTTGTTGAAATAAAGCCAGTTGAATGAGTTTAATGGTTGATTGAGTTGACTAAGTTGCGAATGGCAAACCAGTCAACTTATTCAACTTAGTCCAACTTAATCCAACTTTTCTTGTTTAACTTTGCAACCCGTTATAACGCGTATGAAGATCACTTTTGATTTTGAAAAGCCTTTGGCCGACCTGCAGGCGCAGATAGATAAGGTGAAGCAGGTTGAGGATAAGACCAAGGTGGATATGTCGGCGACTTTGAACGAGTTGCAGGAAAAGTTCGAAACGACCAAGAACGAAATATATACCAATCTTACGGGCTGGCAGCGGGTTCAAATATCCCGTCACCCCGAGCGGCCCTATACCTTACAATACCTGGAGCTGATGTGCGACGATTTTATCGAGCTGCACGGCGATCGTACCGTCGGCGACGATAAAGCGATCATCGGCGGCTTTGGTTCGATCAATGGCGAGACAGCAATGTTCATCGGTCATCAAAAGGGCCGCAATACCAAGGAAAGGCAGTACCGCAATTTCGGCATGGCTAATCCTGAAGGTTATCGCAAGGGTTTACGGCTGATGAAGCTGGCGGAGAAATTCAATAAGCCTGTCATTACCTTAATAGATACCCCCGGAGCTTTCCCCGGTCTGGAAGCCGAGGAGCGCGGACAAGGCGAGGCTATCGCACGGAACCTGCTCGAAATGGCTGTACTGCGCGTGCCGGTCATTTGCGATATCATAGGAGAAGGCGCATCAGGCGGCGCATGGGGGCTGGCCATAGGCGACAAGGTATTTATGCTTGAAAACTCATGGTATTCGGTTATTTCGCCCGAAAACTGTTCGACTATTCTCTGGAAAACCTGGGAAAATAAAGAGAAAGCAGCCGAAGTATTGAAACTTAGCTCACCCGAAATGCTGAAAAACAAGCTGATCGACGGCGTGATCAAAGAACCGCTCGGCGGCGCTCACCAGGACCCTGTCGCCATGGCGACCATCCTGAAAAAACACCTGATCAAAGATCTGAAGGAACTTAAGGCTAAAGATGTTGATCAATTGGTTACGGAAAGGATCGACAAATTCTGCTCGATGGGCGTAGTGGTTGAGGGCTAACGGATATTTATTTTATCTTCGTCCATTCGTATTTTTTACCCTGGGTAGCGATCAACTTAGTCACTTTGCCATTTTCAATGATGAATTCACCTGTGGTGCGGATCGATTTTATATCCGGCAAAAGAAATAAGGTCTCAGACAGAGGCACCATTAATAGGTTCTTTCCGGTCCCATTGGACAGATCCATGTATAATTTCCCCTCCTTCTTATGGATGGTCATGGTTTGATTTTTCTTAAATGTGGCTGAATACGTTCCTGCATATTTATTCAAAATGCTATCGCTTACTGCCACCTCATTATCCATCGGTCTCCCTAATACCAGCTTGCCGATTTTCTCAAATAGCCTGAACCGGTTATCACTAAAATCCGTTTTGTCTTCACCTGATTTCACATTCGTAAGGATGGCTATATAGATATCTTCGTCAGGAAAATACTTTTCAAGCGCGACGAAACCACTGGTCTGTCCCTCGTGATGAATGCAGGTTGTGCCATAATTTTGATCTATAAACCAGCCGTAACCATAGCCGGTGGATGTGCCGTTGGCAAGTTTGTAAGGCGTAAATGCTTTGTCGAGACTTGCTTTGCTGATCACTTTTCCCGCAAGCAGAGCATTGTTCCACTGATAAAGGTCGGCTGTATTGGATAAAAGATCGCCGCAAGCGAAGCCAACGGAAAGCGTCTGATAATAGGAATGCTCGAAATATCCCTTATCACGGGTATAACCGTTGACCAGTCCGGGCACAATCACATTTTCCGGCGCGTACAACGTATGCTGCAGTCCTGCAGGTTTAATTATGTGCTCATCCAAGTATTTGTGATAATCCTCGCCGCTAACCTTTTGAATAATATAGCCCAGTAACGTGTAATTGGAATTGGAATAAGCATATTTGGTGCCCGGTTCGAATTGCAGCGGCAATTTCTTAAAGTAATTGATAATGATCTCCGGTGTAAAATCACGCCGCTCCGCAAAAGGATCCGGATCATCCAGCGAACTGTAATCCACGATACCCGAGGTATGCGTCAGCAGGTTCTCGATAGTGATAGTGCCCTGTTTGTCTGGGTAATCCGGGATGTATTTTTGTATCGGGTCGTCAAGTCGCAGTTTCCCCTGTTCGGCCAGTTGTAAAATGGCCACGGCGGTAAATTGCTTGGTAATGGAACCTATTTTGAAAATGTCATTGGGCTGCATTGGTACATTCAGCTCGATATCGGCGCTGCCGAAAGCTTTTTGATAAATGATCTGCCCTTTTTTGGCGATGAGGATTGAGATACCGGGCTGGTTGCCTCCAAATTGCGGCGCTACCAGGCTGTCAATTGATCTTGCGGGCTCTGTGGTAGTTTGCGCCACTGAAATTGAGGCTATCGAAAGCAATAAAAAGAGGAGTATAGGTTTGATCATGGTGATTCTTTGACGGGCGATATTGCCGAAGGTTTACTCAAGATAACCAGTATTGCACTTTTTTCAATTTAGATTTTAATCTTCAAAAAATCGTCTTATTTTTGCACTTCGTTTTTGAGGGGTGCCTTCACAACGAGATTGTCCGATAGTATAAGGGTAGTACAAGTGATTTTGGTTCATTTAGTCTTGGTTCGAATCCAGGTCGGACAACAGAGAAATTTCGAATTTCGGATGTTCAATTTCGAATTTATTTAATTTGATTTGAATGCCTGAGTTCGATTTTTTGTTTGAACTAAGGGTCGGATTGTAAATTTTGTTTGAAGCTATGTACATTCGAAATTGAAAATTCGAAATTCGAAATCAAAAAGATATGCCATTACAGTTCAATCCCATCAAATTATTCGCTGGTTCAGGAACAACCGAACTTGCAGAAAAAATCGCTAAAGCCTACGGCAAAGAGTTGGGCGAGGTCGCGGTGTCGCGTTTCAGCGACGGTGAATTTCAGCCGCACTTCAACGAAACGGTGCGCGGCTGCGATGTATTCCTGATACAATCCACCTGCCCGCCGACGGATAACCTGATGGAGTTGCTGATGATGATCGATGCCGCGCGCCGCGCATCAGCGCATTATGTAACGGCGGTCATACCTTATTACGGACTGGCGCGCCAGGACAGGAAAGATAAACCGCGCGTGGCCATCGGCTCAAAGCTGGTGGCAAATTTGCTGGTAGCGGCAGGTATCAACCGCATCATGACGATGGACCTGCACGCCGCGCAGATACAGGGTTTCTTTGATATACCGGTCGACCATTTGGATGCGTCGATCATTTTTGTGCCATATATCAAGAGTTTGGGACTGGATGCATTGACCATCGCTTCGCCGGATATGGGCGGATCGTACAGGGCGCGCACCTTTGCCAAGTTCTTTAATGCCGAGGTGGTGATCTGCGACAAACGCCGGAAGCGCGCGAACGAGATCGAGTCGATGACGCTGATAGGTGACGTTACCGACCAGGACATCGTACTGATCGACGACATTTGCGATACAGCCGGAACATTGGCTAAAGCTGCGGGGCTGATCATGGAGCGCGGCGCAAGAAGCGTAAGAGCGGTTTGTACGCACCCCGTATTGTCGGGTAATGCGTATGAAACAATAGAGAAATCTGCGCTGACGGAGTTGATCGTAACCGATACGATCCCGCTGAAGCATGCGAGCAAAAAGATCAAAGTATTGTCCACGGCCGACCTGTTTGCCAAAGCGATACTGAATGTAAATGAGCACGGCTCGATA
>JAFDZL010000214.1 GCA_018266935.1 Bacteroidota bacterium
GCCCTGGGTCAACCAGGCCAATTCTTTCCTCGAAACTTACCAGCTGAACAATGGCGCGGTGATACCCGGCAAATATTTTGCCTATGGCACTATTCTGAATGGCATAATTGTAATAGACACATTGGGGAATGTGGTGCAGCAGATCAACAAGTCGAGCGGGCTACAGAACAATACTGTACTGAGCCTTTATACCGACAACGAACAAAACCTCTGGGCCGGACTGGACAATGGGATCGACCGCATTGAGCTCAACTCGCCGTTCTATTTCTATTTTGATAAAACAGGCCGCTTTGGTACGGTTTATTCAAGCATCATTTTCGACAACAAAATATACCTGGGAACTAACCAGGGTCTCTTTTATAGCGATTGGTCAGCCAACGGCAAAGGACTCCAATCCTTCGATTTCAGGCTGATACCTGGCTCGCAGGGGCAGGTATGGGAACTGTCGGTGCAGGACGGAAAGCTGCTTTGCGGTCATAATACCGGCACGTTCCAGGTGAACGGCAGCAGCATATCTACAATAACCACGATAAGTGGCGGGTGGACGCTGAAACGGCTCAACCCGAACCAACTGATACAGGGCACTTATACCGGCCTGGTGATCTACAGCAAAGATGCCGCAGGCAACTGGATATTCGATCACAAAGTGGATGGTTTCGGCGAACCTTCGCGCTATGTGGAGCAGGACAGCAAAGGCCAGGTTTGGGTAAGCCACGCCTACCGCGGCATTTATAAAGTGACGCTGAGCCCCGATCTGAAAAAAGCGCTTTCGGTAAAATATTATGGCAGCGGTTTCGGGTTGCCGGGGAGTTACAATGTCAATGTCTTTAATCTCGACAACCGTATCGTTTTTTCATCCGATTCGGGTTTTTATGTTTACGACGACATCAGTGATCATTTTGAAAAATACGGGCAGCTAAACAAAACGCTGGGTTCGTTCGCGCAGTCGAACAAGATCATTCCCGCGCTGGGCAAAAAATACTGGTTCATCAGTCATGGGCGTATTGCCTTGGCCGATCTCTCCATTCCGGGTAGGCTCAGCATCGACTCCAACCGCTTTGGCGTTCTGGATGGCCGTATGCTGAAAAATTACGAAAGCATCAGCAAGATCAATGGCGCGATTTACCTGGTAAGTGTTGATGACGGTTTCGCCATACTGAACGATGCGGACATCGCACAGCGAAACGACATCAAACTGCCGCCTGTACTGATCCGCCGTGTCGAGAACATAACTGATGTGGCTATGCCATTGCCCAATAACAGCGAGACCGAAGAGGTTGAAATACCTTACTCCGAAAATAATATCCGCATATCCTATGCCCTGCCCTTTTACCGGCAGGAAAAGATACGCTACCAGTATTTTCTCGACGGCTATTCGCGCCAGTGGTCGGCCTGGGGCATACAAACGCAAAAAGAATTCACCAACCTCGACCGCGGCACTTACCATTTCCGTGTCAGGGCGCGTATCAACGACCAGAATATTTCGCCCGAAGCAGTTTATACCTTTACCATCCGGGCGCCCTGGTATGCGACGAAAATTGCCTGGTTTTTTTATATCATATTACTTGTCGCCGGCTACTATGCCATACGCGCCTACTACCGGTTGAAAATCAAACGGCACCAGCATCACATACATGAGAAGTTGCAACGGGAGCATGAAGAATTCCTGAAGCAGGAAGCGCTGGCCAATGAGCAACGCATCGTGAAGATCAAAAATGAACAGCTGCAGGCCGACCTGGCCGGTAAAAGCCGCGAACTAGCGAACTCGGCGATGAACATCGTTTACAAGAACGAACTGCTGCAAAAGATCAGCGACGAGATCGCCCATCTGAAGGACAGCTCGGGCAAACCGCTGTCACCTGATCAGTTGAAACGGCTGCAAAAGGTGATCAACGACGGCATGAGCGACGAGCGCGACTGGAACCTGTTCGAAAACAGCTTTAATGAGGCGCACGAAAGTTTCTTCAAAAAACTAAAGGTACAACACCCCGACCTGGTACCCAACGACCTGAAATTGTGCGCCTACCTGCGCATGAACATGAGCAGCAAAGAAATGGCCTCGCTGCTTAACATATCCCTGCGAGGGGTCGAGATCAGGCGCTACCGCCTCCGCAAAAAGCTAAACCTGGAGCATGATAAGAACCTGGTGGAGTTTCTCATGGAGCTGTAGCCGGGGCAACGCCTCTTAGTCTGACCCACTAATCCAAAGAGCCGTAGGCTCGATAATATCTTGTAAAAACGGGTTTCAACCCGTTCGGCTGAGCATGATAAAAAAACCTTGTTGA
>JAFDZL010000215.1 GCA_018266935.1 Bacteroidota bacterium
CAAATACTCCCTTACGAAATGCAACAAAGTCCATTTCGTAAGGAGTGCATTGTTTCCGGATTAAGGCTCTAAGGTTTTTAAAATACTCGCCTGACAAGAAGCTAGTAGGTGTCAGGTACCCTATAATACCGTCCTTCTTTACCAACCGTAATGCCAAATCGGTAAACAAGCCGTATAGATTTGCGTGGCCATATAAACCACGCTTGTATTTTTTTCGGAGCTCCGGGGTCAATTTCACTTTGCCGTAAGGGGGATTACCGATAACAACGTCATACTTATCCTCCCTGGTTATGTCCTTTTCAAGGCTGTCGCAAACAAATGTCAATAAAGCCATCTTTCTACCAGCTTTCCTTGTGATGTCTTTAAGGGCTACATCCAAAAAAACCTGTGAAAACCATGCTCCAAACGGGTCAATATCAAATCCGGTTAAATGTGTCTCAATATGATTAAGAACGTATTCGGCATCGTTCCCTTTGAGACTTTTTATCTGGCGTATGGCTACGGGAGCTAAAAAAGCCCCACCTCCACAGGCCGGATCCAGCACCCTTGCCCTGCTCCAATCGACGCCGGCCTCTTCTATAAGGTTAAGAAGGCGTGCTGTTAAAGATGGTGGTGTATAAAATATACCATGCCGTGAGCGTAAATCTTCCGGCAAAACAGAAGTGTAAATATTACCCAATAAATAACTGGCTTCTGTAAGATCAAGTTTTGAAGCTGCTTTTCCGATTGCCTGAGCCAGACTAATTACAGTACTATCGATTGTGGTTAATTTTACTTCGCAGGGAAGCTCTCTAAGCTTATCTGTTTGGGCCGCATCTTCAAGATTATACCAATATGAATCAATAACCTTAAAAAAGAAGGTGTGAGCCTGTGCCAGGTTCCCGTCAAATTTAGCTATCGATTGAGACCAGGCCTTTGCAAGTAATTTCCCGATTTGCAAAGCTTTTATCGGATCATCATCCAGAATTGGGCTGCTAAAATCATTCGCTACCGGGAATAGCTCCGGAACAAATATTTTAATTTTTCGTCTTGAAGCGATCGACGGTCTCATTTTGAAAATTGATAGTCAAATTTATCAATTTAATTACCACAAGCAACATGCTAAGAAAATTAGTTAGAGCAACGCAAGAAGGTTGGGTGACACCACTAATGAATAAAGCCGTCCGGTTTGTACCGGGCGGCTTTCCCCAAAAAAAATTTAACAATTAAAAGTTTGTTTCTATCACCTCCGGAAGCCATTCCTTTCGAAAAGGCTTATACCCCGAAGCTGTTTCTCTTAAAACCTAAAAGTACTGTTTTTTGCCCGATATTCACAAATATCAGGCAGGGTATTTTTACACTTCTCATAAGTATTTAATTATTAAAGATTTGACAGGCCGACAAAAAATTGAACAAATTATACTTAAGCTTTATTCTTTTCCCATCCGCTAAAAATCAGTAAATAATAATTATGAGCAGATATTGTAATAATTAAATACTTTGCGGGAAAAGCAAGTAAACAATTCCCTGAAAATTTTCTTTTTAGGATGATATGCGTTTTTTCAGCATAACATATCTCAAGCGCTGGTGGAATGTCATCATGGCCACGTTTATGGGCTTTATCAACGACAACGGGCTGAAACTAAGCGCTTCGCTGGCCTATTACACTATTTTTTCGCTGGCTCCGCTCATTATCATCAGTATTTCCATTACCAGCCTGGTACTGCATCACTATAATTATAACGACACGATCTATGCCGATTTAGGCCGGTTCATCGGGAAAGACGCCGTAACCGAATTGCAGCAGATCGTAACCCACCTGGAATTATCAGGCAAAACCGGCACGGCCCTGGTCATCGGCAGTGCTATCCTGCTGCTTGGGGCCAGCAGCATGTTCGTCGAGATACAGGATTCGCTGAACATCATTTGGCGGGTGAGATCGAAACCCAAACGCGGCTGGCTCAAGTGGCTGCAAAACCGCTTTTTATCTTTCTCGCTCATCATCGCCCTGGGGTTTCTGCTGCTGGTATCGCTGATCATCGATATGGCGATCAATGCATTGAGCGAACGTTTGCAGCGCTTTTTACCTACAGTGACCGTAACGTTATTCGATCTGCTGAACCTGGTCGTATCGTTGATCGTAATCGCAGTTCTGTTCGGCATTATCTTCAAGTTCCTGCCTGATGTGAAGATCAAATGGCGGGACGTGCGCTCGGGAGCCATATTCACCGCACTGCTATTTATGTTCGGGCAATATCTCATCGGTCTTTATCTAAAATATACCGCGCAGGGTTCGGGCTATGGAGCAGCGGGTTCGCTTATCATTATCCTGGTCTGGATCTATTACACCTCCACCATATTATATATAGGCGCCGAATTTACCGAAGTGTACGCCGAAGCCCGGGGCAGCGATATCGAGCCGGCCGAATATGCCGTGCACGTGATGCAAACCGAAGTGGAACACGAAGTGGATAAACTGCCGCCGCAGAATCCGAAGATCAAGGGGAATTTGAAGGAGCCGGGGAAAAAGTAGTAATTTTCGCAGACGATAACTGATGATGCATATGAAAAAGTTTATGCTTTTGACTATTTTCATATCCGGCTGTTCGCCGATGTTCAAGGAAGAGCGCAAGCTTAGGTATTCTTATGAGTTAAGCAATGACACGTCTTTACAGGTTTACGCTGTAGGACATGGAGCCACCACGACAGGGTATATTGAAGTACGCGAAAAGACACGCTTTCATGAATACTTAATAAAGGTTATCGATGGTTATACGGAGTCTGGTGAATTTAAAATTAGGCGTTTGGATGACACCTTGTTTACATTGACTTATTCTGATACCGCGGTATTCAAACGGCTCTCTACGTCATATCAATTCAATATTAACAACCGGGTAAACTATTAAAATTTTCGTCCGGGCGGGGCCTCCAAATGGGGACCCTACGGCACACGATCACCAATATACAACATAATCACCGGCCTTAACTACAGTTTGCGTAAACAAGTTTCTAAAGACCCCCCATACACTAAGGCCATTTAAGACCGCTTCGCAACGCAAAAAACAGCAAAAAGTGGTTGAAAGTGGTAAATAGGTGCAAAACCATGCATTTTTTCGCCTGGAGCAGGGTTTTTTCCTTTAGGTCCCGTGAATACCAAACATCCTGTACCATAGCCAATTATGCTTTTAGCGTTCACGAAAAGGGCTGAGTTTCCCCAAATTTGACCCTTAGTGTAAATGGCAAAAATCTTATTACCAGGTTGTTTTATGGCCGGAAATGGTTGAAAGGCGCGTGAATGTGAACAATTCAATAATTATCGTGGATATAAGTGATAATCCGCACCATCTCATCGCGTATCTCGCGCGAAGGCCGGGTGAAATTGTTGTTCATGAATGAAAAAGCCAGGTGCCTGCCCTTCCGGGTAACGATATAACCGCTTTCGTTGTGGACGTTCATCAGCGTGCCGGTTTTGGCCCAAACAAACGGCTGACCGTTATCCGTCTTATAAGCGCTGCGAATCGTACCGATAACACCTCCTGCGGGCATCAGGCTGTGCAATAGGCTGTCGTTCTTCATTTGGTTCGATATTTTGCACAACAGGGTAACGATACTTCTTGGGGTGAACAGGTTGAAACGCGAGAGACCCGAGCCATCGGCCCATTGTGGTTCGTCGGGCAGGTCGTTCAGGAAATTCTTTTTGGAGTAATTGATCACCGAATCGGTATTAAGTACGCCAAATTTCGCCGAGGAACAAACCAACAACAACTGTTCGGCAATAAAATTATCGCTGGGCTGCAGCATGTGCCGGTAAACGGTATCGGCATTATCGTCATAGACCACTTTGGCATCGGCGGGTAAAGGCAAATGCACCTCGATTACAGGCTTTTTCAAAGTATCCTGCAGCAACGAGGCGGTTAATGTTGTGCTCACCTTCCACGGTATTTCCTGGTGAAAGTTGGCGGGCACCGGCATGGCGGGGTAAATAAAAGTATTGCTAAGCATATCGCGTGTCACCCTGAACCGTGTGGGTTTGTAGCTGCTGTCACATTTCAGGTACATACTGAGTATTGCCGGGCTGATCTGCAACTTACCATCTTTGCCGGCCGATAGCACGGCTACGTTATCCTCGATGGGAAACTCGTTGATCTCGGCCTGGTAATAGTCGTTGTAATCGTTCCATGCCCATCCGGAACCGAACATATCGTTCTGATACAAACCGGATGACCAATAAAGCTTCTTGCCCGAGTTCTCAAGGAAGTTGAACCCATTTGTTGCTTTAAGTCCTGTTTGAAGAAAAGAAGGGTCGCCGGTTCCCCAGAAAATGAGCGAATCGCCGTGAATGACATATTTAAAAGCCGGGATCGAATCGCCCAGCATCCTGAGACACGTATAAAAGGTAAACAGTTTGGTATTGGATGCCGGGGTGAAGTATTTGCCCGAATTCAACTCATAGACCATGTACTTTTCATCCATATCGTACAACGCAAAGCCGGTAAAATGGTCTTTTACGATAAGGGAATGTTTGAATAGCTTTTTGATCTGATGGCGCGTGATATGGCCCGCCTGTGCGATGTTGGTTAAAGTCAAAAAAAACGCCGCAAAACATGCGATTATCAACACTTTTCCCTTCATAACTGCTATAACTAAAGTTTTTGTTGTAAATTTAATATTGCCAATTATAAGCAAATTGTTGTTGAAAATACCGCATAAAACCCGCTTACTTCCCCTTATGCTGCTGCTATGCCTTGTCAGCTTTTTCGCTCCACGGGCCAGGGCGCAGTATTTCGATATCGAGGGAAAAAGGAAATCTGTAACCATGCGTTTCAGGCTGATCCGCAACCTGGTCATCATCCGGCTGAAAATAAATAACAAGGGCCCCTTCAATTTTATACTGGATACCGGCGTTGGATTTATGCTGATCACCGACCCGGCCATGGTCGATTCGATCGCACTGACCAGCAAACGGACCATCAAAATATCCGGCCTGGGAGAAGGCGATGCTTACGAAGCGTATGTCACTCCTCCG
>JAFDZL010000216.1 GCA_018266935.1 Bacteroidota bacterium
ATCGTTCCATACCCCGGCAACGCCTAACTGCACCAGTTCCTCGAACAGGTTCCCCCACCACTCGCGTACTTCGGGATTGGTAAAATCGGGGAACTGGCAGCGCCCCGGCCACACATGGCCCTCCATGAAATAATCGTCGCAGCGGCGGCAGAAATATCTTTTTTCCTTCCCTTCCTTAAATACCGAATAGTTGTCATCCACGCGGATTCCCGGATCAATGATCACTACTGTTTTAAATCCCTGGGCTGATAATTCCTTGATCATCCGCTTGGGATCAGGGAAGTATTTACGGTTCCAGGTAAAGCAACGGTAACCGTCCATGTAATCGATATCGAGGTAGATACCGTCACACGGTATTTGCTTTTGGCGGAAGGTTTTGGTCACCATTTTCACCTTCGACTCCGGGTAATAGCTCCAGCGGCACTGGTGATAACCCAGCGCCCAGAGCGGTGGCATAGGGTGCGTACCCGTGATGCTATGGTAACGTTTCACCACGTCCATCATATGCGGACCGTGGATATAATAATATTGTAACTCACCGCCTTCAGCCCAAAAGCTGGTCTTGGTGGTATCTTCAGCGCCAAAATCAAATTCAGACCGGAAAGTATTATCAAAGAAAATGCCGTGTGCGATACCTTCGTTCACGCTGATATAGAACGGGATGGTGCGGTACAGCGGGTCCTGGTTCCAGGCAAAGGAATAGGCATCAGTATTCCAGTTCTTAAGCCGTTTGCCGCGCAGGTTAAGCTCGGTAGCCTTATCGCCCATACCGAAAAAGCTCTCCTGTTCGTGGCAATTTTTGGTACAATAAACATAGTATCCCCCATATTTCACGTTCTCCTCCCAGTGCATCGGCACCGCATCGGTACTGGTCACGAAATTCTGGTTATCGGAAAATGAAATAAAGAAATCTTCCTTATTGACATGGCAATTGATGATGTTGGTATAAACAACATATTCGTTCTCATGCTCATGCATGCCGAATACCGAAACCTTTTTTTCCAGCTTGGGTACGGCATAAGAAAACTCATCGAGAAAAACACCATGCGGCGCCAGGCGAACCCGGATGATCTCGTCGGTCACGACAGTCACCTCGACTTTGGCGTCACCATCTGAAAAGAAAAATTTGTTATTCTTTTGCTCGGCCGAAAGCGGTTTGCCGAGGTATTTTTTTACAATAGGTTTTAGACCGGCGGCGGGGTTATTGACGTGGTGAAACTCTTCGTCTTCAGCCGCGCTATCGGGTATTAATTCGGGGTTTTGTATATTACTATCTTCCATCAAAAATCTGTCTCTGCTTGTAGTTTAACGCAATATAATGATTGAGGTTGTGAATATGTAAATTAATCTTTAACAAACAATTGTAGTGTTGACAACTTATTGTTAACCACAACGATTCACTTAGTGCTTGTCTATTATTTGAATACGTTTACCATCATTCACATATAATATTGAAATCGCTGCTATAAACATAAGCACTCCCGCCATTACTAATCCATAAATGGCTTGGCTATTAAAGAAATATTTTAAAATCAGACTTCCGGTAAGGCTGTTTACTATTTGCGGGAAAGTAATAAAAAAGTTAAAAAGGCCCATATATACTCCCATCTTCTTTGCCGGTATTGAGCTGGACAATATTGCATAGGGCATCGCAAGGATACTTCCCCAGGCCAAACCCACTCCAATCATTGATAACAATAAAAGATAGTGATTTTGGATAAAAAATATTGAAATCAGCCCCAGGCCACCCATAGTTAAGGAAAATGCATGAGTTCTTTTTCTGTTAATTTTTTTAACAATGGAGGGAAGACATAAAGCATAAGTTGCCGAAACGATATTATACACGCCAAACATATTTCCCACCCAATCTCTGGCCTCAGAAAATGTTTTGGATGACGTGTCATTTGAGGCCAAATGATAAACGTGTTGCGCTACCGCTGGTGTAGTAAAAACCCACATTGAAAATAAAGCAAACCACGAAAAAAACTGTACGACGCCCAACTGTTTCATAGTTTTGGGCATATTAACAAGATCATGAAAGAACTCTGATAACCCATTGCGCTTGGGTGTTTCAGGCTCAGGCTCATGAAATTTTGCATATTCTTCCGGTGGGTACTCTTTCGTCTTAATAACCGTCCACAAAATACAGGCTATTAATACAACACCTCCGGCATAAAATGAATATAAAAGATTATCAGATACCTTTCCTTTAGGCGCGGTGTTGGATACGTGAAACCACGTAGTCAAGACGGAAGGTAAGAAAGATCCTATGATTGCGCCGACACCTATCAAGCAAGTTTGCAATGAAAATCCGATGTTGTGCTGGCTATCTGGCAAGTTATCAGCAACCAAAGCCCGAAAAGGTTCCATGGCGACGTTAAAAGACGCATCCATTACCATCAGCATACCGGCACCAACTATTATTGGAGGGACAAGAAACGCTAATCCTGATGAGTTAGGCAAGAAACATAGGGCTACACCAGACAGCAACGCACCAGTTAAGAAATACGGTCTTCTTCGGCCCAATCGGTTCCATGTTCTATCGCTATAGTGTCCAATAATCGGCTGAATGATCATTCCAGTCAGGGGCGCTGCCAGCCAAAACCATGAAAGATTATCAACATTAGCACCAAACGTTAATAATATACTACTTGCAAAACCGGTTTGTAAAGCAAACCCAAATTGGATACCCAGAAACCCAAAACTCATATTCCATATTTGCCAAAAGGTCATTTTGGGCTTAGGAATAATCTTTAAAGTCGTCATAATTTATCGGTTCAATAGTTTAATTGGTCTAAAATTGGAGCAATAGCCCGCCAAAGGCAGGTAACTCTACCGAAACGCCCTGCGCAATGTCAGTCGTGCTGAATTTCGCGCCGCCCAGCAGGTCGGTAAATTCCACATTACCGCTCAAGCCGAGTACTTCCTGCAGATCGGCCGGGAAAAGGACCTGTAACTTCCTGTCGTCGCTGTTAAAATTGGTAACAACCAAAATGCGCTGCCTTTCAGTATAACGAACATAGATGTACATCCGCTCATCAAAGCCTTGCTGCTGTTGGCACGCAAGCATTAGTTCCCAAAACTTTCCTATTCTGATCGCTTCGTTCTGCCCGCAAGTATTCAACAGCTTGCTATAGAATTCGCGTAATTTTTTCTGACTGTCTGACAATTGTCCGCCATCAAACTGGCCGTTATTCAGCCATTTCTGGTGTTCGGGCACGCCCCAGTAGTCGAATATGGTCGTGCGGCCGTCGTCGTTACTGAAGCCTTCAAATCCGCCGCCCGGTTCGCCCGTTTCCTGCCCGTTATAAATCATCACGGGCCCGGCATTTAGCGTAGCGGTAATGATCATTCCCGGCACTCCCCGCCACGGATCGCCGCCGAAATATTTTGATGCCACACGCTGCTCGTCATGGTTTTCCATAAAGCGCAGCATGCGATTATCAATGCCTTTAGTATCGTGGTTCCAAACCTGGTTGATATCCCAGGTAGTGCCGTCCCATTGCCCGTAAGTCAGCTTGCGAATGGCATCGTATAAGCCCACTTTATCGTACAGGTAATCAAATTTACCATCGTTGATATAGCTGTTGTATTTTTCAATTACGTAAGCTTCGCCGATGAAGATCAGTTCCGGATGATCAGTTTTCAACTTCGATATTACCCAGCCCCAGAAGTCGACAGGCACCATCTCCACCATATCGCAACGAAAGCCGTCGATACCTTTAGCGGCCCAAAAGCTCAGGATATCATACATTTTGTTCCAAAGCGGCGGAACCGGGTCGAAATAAGTTTTGCGACCGTTCAAATAATCAACGCCGTAGTTTAGCTTCGCCGTCTCAAACCAGTCGTTAAACGAAGGGTTGGATACAAACTTGTCGTTCCCCGTGGCCTTAGCCGGTTTTTCATCGAAAAAGCCATCCTTTAACGGACTCCAGAACTCATCTCCTCCGGGGTTATAACCTTTGGGTACCACAAATCCCTGGCCGGGGGTATAATAAAAGTCGTTTTTAGGGTCGAAGGCCTTGGTTTTGTCGTCGTCAGCGCCGAAATCGCGGACACCGGCTGGTTTGGCATCGGAATTATAGGTACGCGCCACGTGGTTGGGCACAAAGTCCATGATAACTTTCATCCCATGCGCATGTGTGCGCTGAATCAGAGCCTCGTATTCAGCCATGCGCTTAGTGACATCAACCGCCAGGTCGGGGTCAACATCATAATAATCCTTCACTGCGTACGGCGAACCCGCCCTGCCCTTAACCACGTCCGGGTCATCGGCTTTTATGCCATAAGCCGAATAATCGGTCATGGTTGCATGTTCGATCACTCCTGTGTACCAAACATGCGTAACGCCCATCGCCTGAAACTCCTGCAGGGCCTTGTCTGAAATATCGTTGAATTTGCCGGTTCCGTTCTCTTCAATCGAACCGTAATATTTATTCCGCGGATTAGCGTTGCCGAATAAACGCGGCAACAGTTGGTAAATGATCAGTTTGTCATCAGGTTGGGTTGAATTCATTTCCAAATTTACACTTCTACCAATAATTGATCGTTCGCATCAACCAATTGGTCTTTGCCGTAAACGGATACGGTGATCTCTTTGCCCGAAAGGTTCGAAATGTGTACACCTTCTTTTCCAACCTTAATATTAAGTAAAGTTCCTCTAAAACCAATATGAAACGAAAAAGAATTCCATTTGGCCGGCAGGAACGGATTAAACGCTAATTTATCATTCTTTACGCGCATCCCGCCAAATCCCTGTACAACCGCCATCCAGGTGCCCGCCATCGAGGTGATGTGGCAGCCGTCTTCGGTGTCATTATTATAGTCGTCCAGATCGAGACGTGAAGTGCGCAGATAAAACTCATAGGCACGCGCTTCGTCACCTAATTTGGCTGCGATCACTGCGTGAACGCATGGTGAAAGCGACGATTCATGCACCGTACGCGGTTCATAAAAATCGTAATTGCGGCGGATGGTGTCTATATCGTAATTGTCCTCGAAGAAGTACAGGCCCTGCAATACATCTGCCTGCTTAATATAGCATGAACGTAGTATGCGGTCCCAACTCCATTTTTGGTTGAGGGGACGTTCGCTTGCGGGAATATCCTTTACC
>JAFDZL010000217.1 GCA_018266935.1 Bacteroidota bacterium
GGGCGAAGTGACCATGTCACTGACACCATTAACCTCTCAGCATGCACCGCAAATGGTCGACCTCACCAAATTAACGAATCCGGGGCCGTCCGATTAGCGTACCATCGATTTTGGCCACTACGTTGGTGTTTTTGAAAGTGACAAACTGGTGGCCATGGCCGGCCAGCGGCTGCACATACCCGGTCATGCCGAGATAAGCGCCGTTTGTACCCATCCTGAGCATACCGGCAAAGGCTACGCCCGGCAATTGCTGCTGCACCAATTGCACCGAATCAAAGCCGTTGGCGAGACACCATACCTGCACGTGCGCGCTGATAATGAACGGGCCATAAAAGTTTATGAAAGTTTAGGCTTTGCCAAACGAACCGATATGTACTTTTATGTGTTAAGGAAAGAAAAGCAATAACAATGGCTGTGCAAATCAAACGGGTTTATGAGCCTTTTGCCGAAAGCGACGGCTACCGTGTGCTGGTTGACCGGCTATGGCCGCGCGGTATTTCGAAAGACAGAGCCCACATCGACCAGTGGCTGAAAGAAGTGGCGCCATCGACAGAATTGCGCCAGTGGTTCCATCACGAAGAAGGCAAATGGCATGATTTCGAAACGAGATACCGTCATGAATTGAAAGATTCGGAAGCGCTAAAGGAACTTGCCGCCCTCGCTAAAAAGCACAAGAACCTCACCTTGTTATATGGAGCGAAAGACGAGCACAATAACCAGGCAGCAGTTTTAAAGGAACTGATCAGCTGATTCAATCCGCCAGCTCGATCCATACCGGGCCGTGGTCGCTGGTTTTTTCCCAGCCCCGAACCTCGCGGTTAACGCCGCCGGTGACCAGTCGTTGGTTCAATTCAGGGCTTAATAAAAAGTGATCGATACGCAAACCAGCATTGCGTCCATAAGCATCGCGGAAGAAATCCCAGAAAGTGTAAATTATTTCGTCAGGGTAAAGCTTGCGGATCGCGTCTGTCCAGCCCTGCGCCAGGAGCTTTTGGAAGGCCTCGCGCGTTTCGGGGCGGAAAAGCGCATCCTTTACCCAGCGTTCGGCCTTGTAGGCGTCCAGCTCAGTGGGTATCACATTATAGTCGCCCACCAGCACCGCAGGTGCGCCCGATGCCATCAGGTCGGCGGCGTGGGCATGCAGCCGGTCGAACCAGCGTAGCTTGTAATCAAATTTTGGCCCAGGCGCGGGGTTGCCGTTGGGCAGGTACAGGCAGCCTACTATAATGCCGTTCACTTCCGCTTCAATGTAACGACTGTGCTCGTCTTCGGGATCGCCGGGCAACACCCGCCGCCGCTCGGCGATATTCCCGGTGCGCGACAGGATCGCAACACCATTCCAGCTTTTTTGCCCATGCCATATCGCTTGGTAGCCCGTATCGTTAATGGCTTGTTCTGGAAAATTTTCCTGCGGGGCCTTCAATTCCTGCAGGCAAACCACATCAGGTTGGTTTTCCTGAAGCCAGCGCTGCAGGATATGCATTCGGGCGTTGATGCTGTTGACATTGTAGGTGGCGATTTTCATGGGAATTGCTTGATGTAGCTAAATTAAAAAAATACTAATTTAACCAGTGCAATGAAAAGAAAACTTACAGTCTTTATCCTGCTGATTTTGCTAACGGCCACTTACACCTACGCTCAAACCGCTATCGCTAATGTGTATGGGCGAAACACTATTTTGTTGAACGGACGATGGCAGATCATCGTCGATCCTTATGATTCGGGCATAGGTAAAGGCATTTATAAAGATATTACACCAACCGGCAAAACCGCATTTGTTGAATATTCGTTCAACCCGGCCAATACGCTGCGCGTTCCGGGAGACTTTAATTCGCAACGCCCCGAGCTGACTTATTTTGAAAGCTCGGTTTGGTATAAGAAGACGTTCAACTGCAATAAGGTCAATGGTGAACGCCTGTTTATTTATTTCGGCGCCGTCAATTATATCGCCGACGTTTACCTGAATGGTAAAAAGCTTGGCCATCATGAAGGCGGTTTCACGCCTTTTCAGTTCGAGGTAACCGGTGTAGTGAAGCCTGCAAATAACGGCCTGATCGTACGGGTAAATAACCGTCGCGTGCGGAACGGAATACCCGGTTCGGTGTATGACTGGTTCAATTATGGCGGTATTACCCGCGACGTGCTGCTGGTGCGGACAAAGTCATTGTTTATTGAAGATTATGAGATACAACTTGATGCGCACGACGATAGCAGAATTACCGGATACGTCCAATTAGACAGCGCGATCGCCGGGGAGAAGGTGAATATTGCCATACCCGAATTGAAAATTAATGAAAAGCTTACGACCGATTCCCACGGACGCGCCGCCTTCAGTCTGAAAAGAAACCCCAGCCTGTGGTCACCTGAGTATCCTAAACTTTACGCTGTCAAACTTAGCGTTGATGGCGATACTGTAAACGATAAGATCGGTTTCCGCAGCATTAAAGTTGAAGGAACCAAAATTTTGCTCAACGGAAAACCGATATTTCTCCGTGGAGTGAACATACACGAAGAAATACCGCAACAACAGCGCAGGGCTTATTCCGATTCAGACGCCAGGCAGCTGATCGATGAAGCCAAAGAACTCGGCTGCAATTTTGTGAGGCTCGTACATTATCCGCATGATGAGCATCAGATACGTTATGCTGAAGAAAAAGGAGTTATGGTTTGGGAGGAGATCCCTCTTTGGCAGGACATAGATTTTAAGGACACATCCGTACGGGCCAAAGCCTCGCTCATGCTAAAGGAAATGGTCAAACGCGATCAAAACCGTTGTAATGTGATTTTTTGGAGCATCGCCAATGAGACCAGCCCATCAAAAGAACGGGATGAAACACTTGTGAAACTA
>JAFDZL010000218.1 GCA_018266935.1 Bacteroidota bacterium
AACCGCATGTCGTTTAATTAGGTTGCGCAAAGTTAGATAAAAAAGATAGAGATTAAAATGCCTGAAAGCCGCTTAGAAAAGTTATTGGAGTTTTTAAAGAATGAACCGAACGATGAATTTTTACAGTACGCCCTTGCGACAGAATATCTAAGGCTGAACGATACCGAAAATGCCCTGCACTATTACGAAAAGCTGGTCAATGAACACCCGGACTATGTGGGAACTTACTATCACCTGGGAAAATTGTACGAAGCCCTTAACCGCAAACCCGACGCCATTAAAATATACGAAAAAGGTATGGACACCGCACATAGAAAGCGTGATAACCACGCGTTTGCTGAATTGAAAATGGTGTACCAGGAAGCTGCGGGGTTAGATGATGATTATTAGCATATAGTTCGTGGTTCGTAGATCATAGCCGATTCATCAAAACTTAGTAAAATGTGCCATGAACTATGAACCATCAACGATGAACAAAAAATGAAGAAACGGCAACTTTT
This sequence comes from Bacteroidota bacterium, assembly GCA_018266935.1. Lineage (GTDB taxonomy): Bacteria > Bacteroidota > Bacteroidia > Sphingobacteriales > Sphingobacteriaceae > Mucilaginibacter. Next base: position 501 of record JAFDZL010000218.1, read on the forward strand.
ATTTCTTCGCGATGTATTGATCTACACCTTCACCGCCTTTGGTGGACCGCAGGCGCATCTTTCCATCCTGCTGCGGGAATTTGTGGAGAAACGCCGTTACGTGACCGAACAGGAGTTGATCGAACTGAATGCGCTTACTCAAATTCTTCCGGGACCAGGGTCAACCCAAACTATTGTGGGTATTGCCTGGAAGGTTGGCGGTCTCCGTTTGGCGATCGTGACCTTTTTGATCTGGATATGCCCATCGGCCACCATTATGTGCATTGCTGCCATCAGCTATAAAATGTGGCTTACACATGCCAAATTCGCCGAAATATTGCGTTTTGTACAGCCGATGGCGGTCGGGATAGTTGCCTATGCCGGGTATGTTTTTGCGAATAAGTTCATCAAAACGAAGGTCTCTGCTGCATTGGCGGTCGGCTCGCTGCTTGTCACGCTGATTCTGCGAAATGCTTACGCATTCCCGATCTTAATACTTTTGGGCGGCATTATTTCTTCAGCCCTGGAGACGGCGCCGCAGGAAAGCGAGTTACGGGTTAGCTTGTTTGCCAATGTGAACCCCAAAAAGGTGATGTATTTCGTCGGCATCCTGCTGGCTTTTGCCGGACTGGGCGCGGTTATCAATCAAACATCCCCGTTCAGTTTGCCCATCCGTTTATTCGAGAACTTTTACCGTAATGGCATTCTTATTTTTGGCGGAGGACAAGTATTGGTGCCGCTGATGTACACCGAGTTTGTGCAGGTGAAGCATTACCTCAGCAATTCTGAGTTCCTTTCTGGCTTTGCGCTGCAGCAAGCGTTACCCGGCCCGACCTTTTCCTTTACTTCTTTTATCGGCAGCATGACTTTGGGTAACAAGGGTTTCAATGTCTGGGGACAGATTTTA
>JAFDZL010000219.1 GCA_018266935.1 Bacteroidota bacterium
ATGCGCTCTACAGCTACCACCTGAACGAAAGGCTCGACCTGCAGATACCCGGTGAAGGCAGGCCGCTGATCAAGACACCGAAATCTAAAAGCTGGAGCAAGCTTACGCTGCCGCAAATGGCTTATGGTTACGAGGAAAAACTCACGCCGCTGCAGATGCTATGCTTCTACAATGCGGTGGCCAACGATGGCAAAATGATCGCGCCGATCTTCGTCAAAGAGATCCGCCGGCTAAATAACACGGTTGAGGAGTTCCAGGCAAGGACGATTAATGATAAAATATGCTCGGACAGGACTTTAGGCCTGGTCAGGGGTATGCTCGAAGGCGTTGTGCAGGAAGGGACCGGTAAAACTTATATCAAAAACCCATTATATACGGTCGCCGGCAAAACGGGTACGGCGCAGATAGCTAACGGCAAACATGGCTATGGTGAGGAGAAAAAGCACCAGGCTTCGTTCTGCGGCTACTTCCCGGCCGATCATCCCAAGTATTCGATGATCGTTGTTGTAAATGATCCAAAAGGAGAATACCTGGCCGCTAAGATCGCAGGGCCGGTGTTTAGGGCGATCGCCGATCGGGTTTACGCCAGCGACCTGGAAATGAACCAGGCTCAGCCTATACATTATGTAGGGAACACGTCAATGCCTAAAGCCAAGCTGGGTAACCGGAAAGCGGTGCAAACGGTGATGAGCAAGTTGAATATCAAGCCGTTGTACGCGTCCGCAACAGCCAGTGTGGATACGACTGGCGGCCTGGCATATGAAGATACTAAAATGCAAAAAGGAGCCGTCCCCGATGTGACCGGCATGGGGCTGAGTGATGCCTTATATATACTTGGTAACGCGGGTTATAAGGTAGTGGCGCGCGGAAGCGGCGCAGTGGTCAAACAATCGGTGACTGGGGGAAGTATCATTCCTAAAGGATCAAAAATAACGATAGAACTGGAATGAAGTACTTAAGTGACATATTAAAGGGATTGCCGTTTACCGAACTCCAGGGCAGTGTGGATATGGAGATCAATTCCATCGTATTCGACTCGCGGAAAGTGACACCCGGATGCTTGTTTGTCGCAGTAAAGGGAACGGTTTCGGACGGTCACGACTATATCGAACAAGCAGTCGCGGCAGGTGCTGTGGCCGTGATCTGCGAAGAGCTTCCGGCGCATGTTACCGGAGAGGTCGATTTCTTTATGGTGGCTAATTCGGCGGAAGCGCTCGGCATCGTCGCTTCGAACTTTTATGATAAGCCATCAGGTAAATTAAAGCTGGTCGGCGTAACAGGTACTAACGGCAAAACCACAATCGCTACCCTATTGTATAAACTGTTCCGCGACCTTGGTTATAAGTGCGGTTTGCTTTCGACGGTAGAAAACCAGGTGAACGGGCAGGTAGTTTCGGCCACACATACCACGCCCGATCCGGTCGGGTTGAACAAACTGTTGGACGAAATGGTTGAAAAGGGCTGTGATTACTGCTTTATGGAAGTAAGTTCACATGCGATTGTTCAGCATCGTATTGCCGGATTGAAGTTCACCGGTGGGATTTTTTCGAACCTGACACACGATCACCTTGATTACCATAAAACATTTGCCAATTACCGCGATGCGAAGAAAGCATTCTTCGATGGTTTGTCAAAAAGCGCTTTCGCATTGGTGAATGCCGACGATAAGAACGGGTTGGTAATGGTGCAAAATACCCTGGCTCATAAAAAGACCTACGGTTTGAAGAACATGGCTGACTACCGTGCGAAGATCGTGGAGAACCAGTTCAGCGGTTTACAACTGAATATTGATGGCGAGGAAGTATGGTTTAAACTGGTAGGCAAATTCAATGCTTACAACCTGCTCGCGGTTTATGCCGCAGCCATGCTGCTGGAACAGGACAAAGCTAAGGTATTGACCAGCCTGAGTCGCCTTTCCGGGGCAGAAGGCCGGTTTGATTACGTGGTATCGCCGGATAAGATCGTAGGTATTGTCGATTATGCACATACGCCCGATGCGGTGCAAAACGTGTTAAGCACCATTCATGATGTACGCAACGGCAATGAGCGAATTATAACGGTAATCGGCTGCGGCGGCGACCGGGATAAAACCAAACGGCCGATCATGGCGAAAACGGCCTGTGAATGGAGTGATATGGTGATCCTGACCTCGGATAATCCGCGTTCTGAGGATCCTGAGCAGATCATTCGTGAGATGGAAGCTGGTGTAACTGCGGAATATAAAAAACGCACGATGAGCATTGTGGACAGGCACCAGGCCATCAAAACCGCCTGTAACCTGGCTAAGCCGGGCGACATCGTGCTGGTGGCCGGAAAGGGTCATGAGAAATACCAGGAAATAAAGGGTGTGAGAAATCACTTTGACGATAAAGAGGAATTGCAGAAAATTTTTAACCAGTAACGGATGCTTTACTATCTATTCAATTACCTCGAAAAAAACTACAGCATACCGGGCGCGGGTGTATTCCAGTACATCACGTTCAGGATGGGTATGGCCGTTATCGTATCGCTTATCGTCACAACGGTATACGGACGCAGGCTGATCGATTACCTCCGCTTTAAACAGGTGGGCGAAACTATCCGCAATCTCGGACTCGAAGGCCAAATGCAAAAAGCAGGCACCCCGACAATGGGTGGCGTCATCATCATCCTGGGCATTTTAATACCGACATTACTCTTCGCCAAGCTGGGCAATGTGTATGTGATCCTGATGCTGATCACCACCGTTTGGCTCGGTACCATCGGGTTTTTGGACGACTACATCAAAGTGTTCAGGAAGAATAAAGAGGGTTTGGCAGGCAAGTTTAAGATCATTGGCCAAGTAGGGTTAGCACTCATCATCGGTTTGACCATGTACAGCAACCCGAACATCATGATCAGCCAGGAAGTGAAGCCGCCGATCAAATTGGATGCACCGGTTGAATTTCATATGAAAAACAATAAGCCGGTTTATACGCAAAACGTAAGATCGACCAAAACCACAATGCCGTTTTACAAAAACAACGAGTTCGATTATGCTAAAGTCCTTACGGTATTTGGGAAAGGCTTTGAGAAATATGGACTGGTAGTGTTCATGGCCTGCGTGATCATTATTATCACCTTCATATCCAATGGTGCCAATATCACGGACGGTATCGATGGCCTGGCGACCGGAACATCGGCCATTATAGGCGTCACATTGGCGGTTCTGGCATATGTATCGGGTAACACGATCATCGCTGATTATTTAAACATTATGTACATCCCTGATTCGGGCGAGATGGTCGTGTTTATGGGTGCATTCGTCGGCGCCTGCGTAGGCTTCTTATGGTACAACTCGTACCCCGCGCAGGTGTTCATGGGTGACACGGGCAGCCTGACCATTGGGGGCATCATCGCCGTGTTTGCCATCATGATCCGCAAGGAACTGTTGCTGCCATTGTTATGCGGCGTTTTCGTGATCGAGAATTTATCCGTGATCATGCAAGTGTCGTGGTTCAAATACACAAAGAAAAAATATGGCGAAGGTCGGAGGGTATTCCTGATGGCGCCGCTGCATCATCATTACCAGAAGAAAGGTTTCCACGAAGCGAAGATCGTTACGCGCTTCTGGATATTGTGCATTATGCTGGCAATAATGACGATCGTGACGCTGAAACTAAGATAAGAAAGAATCAAGAGCCAAGAATCAAGAATCAAGAAAAAGCAATCGGTGGAATCAAATAAGGAATCGGTGGAATCAAAAAACAAAATAGTCATACTCGGTGCGGGCGAAAGCGGCGCGGGGGCGGCTTACCTGGCTCAAAAGGTGGGGTATGATGTTTTTGTGTCCGATTTCGGGATGATTGCCGATCAGTATAAAGAACAGCTGAAAAGTTGGAACATCCGCTTTGAGGAGAACCAGCATACAGAAGAAGAAATATTGCGGGCGGCCGAAGTAGTGAAAAGTCCGGGCATTCCGGGGAAGGCCCCGATAGTGAAGAAGCTGCGTGAAAAGGGCATCCCGGTGATCTCCGAAATAGAGTTCGCCGGCAGATATACCAATGCCAATATCGTGGGCATTACCGGATCGAATGGTAAAACGACCACGACCAGCCTGACCTATCACATCCTGAAAAACGCAGGACTGAATGTTGGTCTGGCCGGCAATATCGGCAAAAGCTTCGCTTACCAGGTGGCCACTGAACAATTCGATCACTATGTACTTGAGCTAAGCAGCTTCATGCTGGATGATATGTTTCGATTCAGGGTCAATATCGCAGTATTGCTGAACATCACGCCCGATCACCTGGACAGGTACGATTATAAACTGGAGAACTACGCGGCATCGAAATTTCGAATTGCGCAGAATCAAACAGCGGACGATCATTTCATCTATTGCGAGGACGATCCGGAAACGATGAAGATCATGGAGGGCCGAAGAATTGAAGCGCAGCAATTGCCCTTCTCAATTAAAAAAAAACTTTTACCGGGAGCATATCTCGACCAGGACACCATAATTATAAACACTAACAAAGCGCATTTTCAAATGTCGATCAACGAACTGGCCCTGCAGGGCAAACACAACATTTACAACTCCATGGCATCGGGCATCGTCGCGAAGGTACTTGAGCTTCGCAACGAGACCATCCGCGAAAGCATGAGCACTTTCAAGAACATTGAGCACCGGCTGGAGTTTGTAGCTAAGATATCGGGCATCACTTTCATTAACGATTCCAAGGCAACCAATGTAAACTCCACCTGGTACGCTTTGGAAAGCGTTAGCGCACCGGTGGTGCTTATCCTGGGCGGCGTTGACAAGGGCAATGATTACAGTATGCTGAAGGACCTGGTAAAGCATAAGGTAAAGGCCATTGTATGCCTGGGCAAGGACAACCGCCGCATACATGACGCATTTGAGGATGATGTTGAAATTATAGTGAACACCTTCTCGGCGCAGGAAGCCGTGCAGGTGGCTTATCACCTCGCGAAGAAGGGCGATACGGTATTGCTCTCACCGGCTTGCGCCAGCTTCGACCTTTTTAAGAATTATGAGGACAGGGGCAGGCAGTTTAAGCAGGCTGTTAAAGAATTATAATGTGCGGATATGCAGATGTGCAAATGTGCAGATGAGTGAATCGGTGAAATCAAAGAATAATCGGTGTAATCGTGAATAGAATATTGGACAATACAAAAGGTGACCGCTGGATTTGGCTGATCGTCATACTACTTTCGGCGATCTCGTTGCTGGCGGTATATAGCTCGACGGGGACGCTGGCTTATAAGCGGGGTGTAGGGGTGGAATCTATCCTGATGAAGCACCTGGCGATGGTAATAGGCGGTATAGCACTGATGTATGTCTCGCATAAACTGGATTACCGTTATTACGCGGGGATATCCAAGCTGCTAATGATTGTCACGATCCCCTTGTTGTTATACACGCTGGTCTTTGGTTCGCATATCAATAATGCCAGTCGCTGGATTGCCATACCGGGAACCGGCCTGAGCTTCCAGACCTCCGACTTGGCCAAGCTTGCGCTCATCACTTACCTGGCGCGCACGCTATCGCGTAAGCAAGAGAATATCAAGAATGTAAAAGAATCCTTTATCCCCATCATGGGAGCGGTTTGTCTGGTGTTTATACTGATCGCCCTGGCGAATCTTTCGACCGCCCTGATGTTATTTGGTGTAAGTATTTTGCTGCTCATCATCGGAAGGATCAGCATTAAACAGATCGCAATAACCTGCCTGGCGGGCGGTGTTTTGTTTGCAGGAGTCATTTTCCTCGGACCGCGCCGGGCGGTGTATAAGTCGCGTATGCACACCTTTCTGCATCACGACAAAGCCAGTGGGGATAAAGCATTCCAATCTGATCATGCCAAGATCGCAATCGCCAATGGTGGCATATTAGGCCGCGGGCCGGGTAATAGCATAGAGCGCAATTACCTGCCGGAATCTTATTCGGACGAAATATACGCCATTATCGTCGAGGAATACGGCCTGCTGGGCGGTGTAGCCCTTATCGGCCTTTATTTGTTCCTGCTATACCGGTGCATCAAGATCGTCACCAAAGCGCCCAAGGCGTTCGGCGCGCTGCTGGCAGCCGGGTTGAGCTTTAGTTTGACGATACAAGCCTTTGCTAATATGGCGGTAGCTGTAGGCTTGGGGCCTGTTACGGGTGTGCCGTTACCATTGGTAAGTATGGGGGGGACGTCGATATTATTTACCAGCATCGCATTCGGAATCATTCTTTCGGTGAGCCGCGATATCGATGAACCGAAGAAAGTGGTAGTAGGAGAAATAAAGGAAGTGAATGTGGCTACTGCCTGAAGGTTGCAATGGTTGTAGAAGCTGTAATAGTTGCAGTAGTTTGGGATAATTAAAATGACTTAATGCCCCAATGACATAATGACAAAAAAGAATCTGTGTAATCAATATATCTAATTGGTGGAATCTAAAAATAAACGAATAATCATCAGCGGCGGTGGCACGGGCGGGCACGTATTCCCGGCTATTGCCATTGCCAACGCTTTGAAGAAGCTGGATCCATCGACTGAAATATTGTTCGTAGGCGCGTTGGGGCGGCTGGAAATGGAGAAGGTGCCTGCTGCCGGGTATAGCATAGTGGGCCTGGATATTAAAGGGATCCAGCGTGGATCGATCCTGAAGAACCTGGCGCTGCCATTCAAGCTGATCAGCAGTATCCGGAAATCAATGAAGATCATTCGCGATTTTAAACCGGATGCGGCAGTAGGTGTTGGCGGATATGCTTCCGGACCGTTGTTGTATGCGGCATCACTAAAAAGGGTGCCTTACCTGATACAGGAACAGAATTCTTTCGCCGGTATCACCAATAAACGCCTTGGTAAACGGGCAAAAAAGATATGTGTGGCCTTTGACGGCATGGAGCGGTTCTTCCCGAAAGATAAAATAGTAAAGACAGGGAACCCTGTTCGTCGGGAATCGGTGGATATTGCGGGCAAACGTGAAGAAGGGCTTAGGGAATTTAACCTGGCGGCTGATAAGCAGACCATCCTCCTCATAGGCGGAAGCCTGGGAGCGAGAACATTGAACGACAGTATTTTGAACGATCTGGATAAACTGGCGCAGGCTGGGGTTCAACTGATCTGGCAAACAGGTAAGCATTATTATGAAGACATCAATCGCCTGCTGATGACCGATCCGCCTGCCAATGTCCGTTATATGGCGTTCCTGAACCGGATGGACCTGGCTTATGCTGTAGCAGATATAATCATTTCCCGCGCCGGGGCAGGAACCATTGCTGAGCTTTGTATTGTCGGCAAGCCGGTGATCCTGGTGCCTTCACCTAACGTAGCAGAGGACCATCAAACCAAGAATGCGCATAACCTCGTACAGGATAATGCCTGCGAATACATTGCCGACAGGAAGGCGAACAGAAAGCTGGTGGATGCGGCGATAACGCTTTTGAATGACGATAAGAAACGGAAGATATTATGCGATAACATCAGCAAGATGGCTTTGCCTGATGCGGATGTGATGATAGCAGAGGAGGTTTTTAAGATAGCTAAATAGAAGTCCGAAGCCGGAAGTCAGAGGTCAGAAGCCAATGACTTAATGACCAAATGACACAATGACCAGAAAATCGGTGAAATCAAAATAGAATCGGTGCAATCATGACACTGGAAAACATAAAACGGGTTTACTTAATAGGCATAGGCGGCATCGGCATGAGCGGCCTGGCGCGCTATTTCGCCCATTTGGGTTGCATTGTTTGCGGGTACGATAAAACACTGACCGACCTGACGGATCAATTGCACAACGAAGGCATCCGGGTGATCTTCGAAGACCGCGAGGACTGGATACCGATGAGCTTCCAAACGCCGGATGAGTGCACGCTGATCATTTACACGCCCGCTATCCCGCGCGATTCGGTCATCTTCAATTTCTTCAAAAACAGAGGTTTTGAGTTGTATAAACGCTCGCAGGTGCTGGGCGTGATCAGCAAAAGCAAATTCACCATCGCAGTTGCGGGCACCCACGGGAAAACGACCACATCGTGCATGATCGCTCATATCCTGAAGGATTCAGGAAAAGACTGTTCGGCTTTCCTGGGAGGCATATCGACGAATTACAATACCAATGTGCTGTTCGGGAAAAACAATATCGTCGTCGTCGAAGCTGACGAGTATGACCGTTCCTTCCTGACGCTTTACCCGGACATTGCAGTGGTAACGTCGATGGATGCCGATCATCTGGATATTTACGGTGATCACAGTCACCTGACCGATTCCTTTCGGCAGTTCGCATCGCAGATCAAAGCGGGCGGCACGCTGATATTCCAGGAGGACCTGCCCCTGATGAGCGGCATCACTTATAGCGCACATGGCCCGGCCGATGTAAAAGCGCAGGATATCAGGGTGGCGGACGGCAGCTTTTTGTTCGATTTTAAAGGACCGGATGTTACCATTAAAAATATCCGGCTCGGCATTCCCGGATTACACAACGTGGAGAATGCGACGGCAGCTATCGAAGTGGCGTTGCTGCTGGATATTGAACCTGGACTGATAAAAAAAGCACTGGAGTCATTCAAGGGCGTCAAGCGCCGTTTTGAATATATTTTAAAAACCAAAGAGCATATCTACATCGACGATTATGCCCATCACCCGGAAGAATTGCGGGCGGCTATAACATCGGTCAAAAAATTGTACCCAAACAGAAAACTTACAACAATTTTTCAGCCGCATTTGTACACCCGTACCCGCGATTTTGCCGATGGTTTTGCCGAGGTGCTTGATATGAGCGATGAACTTATCATGCTGGACATTTATCCGGCCCGCGAGCTGCCTATTGATGGAGTTAGCGCGGATATCATCCTGGATAAGATGAAATTGTGGAATAAGCGCAAATGTGGAAAACAAGAGGCTGTTGAACTAATGTATTTAGAGAAACCTGAACTACTTTTAACGGTTGGTGCCGGCGATATCGACCAGTTAGTTCAGCCCCTGAAAAACGCTTTGGAACATGTTTAAGAAACGCTTGTGGACGCATATTTTGATCGGTACGATCTGGACGGTAAGTCTGGGCGGACTGGCAGTGCTCATGAGTTTCATCGAGGTGAAAAAGGCGGGTGTTTTCTGCAAGGCAGTGAAGATATATATTCCGGGAAATCAATATTTCATTGATAAGGAAGAGGTGGAAAATATCCTGAAGATACACAAGCACCAATTGGTGGGCCGCAATATGGAGAGCATCAACCTGCATCAATTGGAAAACAGGTTGAAGGCTAACCCCTTCATAGAGTCGGCGATGGTTTACGCAGATATGGACGGGGTGATCCGGGTCGAGATCAGCCAGCGCCAGCCGGTAGTGCGGGTGATGAATGAGTTCGACCAAAACTTCTATATCGACCAGCATGGCCTTAAGATACCGCTGTCCTCCAATTTCACGGCGAAGGTATTGGCTGCCAATGGCTACGTGGAAGAGGTATTCGGCGGTAAGATCGACACTTTGCATACCGACCTGGCAAGACAGATATTTAAAACGGCCGATTTTATCAATAGAGATTCGCTTTGGAGCGCGCAGATCGCACAGATATACATTAACCAGGATAAGCAGATAGAACTGATACCGCGGGTCGGCAACAACAGGATTTTGCTTGGCAATGCTGATTCGCTGGAAACAAAATTTGCCAACCTGCTGGTCTTTTATAAAAAGGCTATGCCGCAAGTGGGCTGGAACAGGTACAAAACCATTAATATCAAATATTCAAACCAGGTGGTGGGCGTAAAGAGCGACAATTTCAAAAAGGATTCGCTGAAGGCCGTAGCCAGGGAAGATTCGATTAAAAAATTAACCGACACATCACAAATTCAGAATTAATATGGACAAGAGTTCGACACAGGAGAAAAGTTCGCCAATTGTAGTTGGATTGGACATCGGTACAACGAAGATATGCGCTATTGTTGGCCGTCGCAGTAAGAACGGGAAGATAGAGGTCCTGGGTACCGGCAAGGCTGAATCGGCCGGCGTTACGCGCGGTATGGTTTCCAATATCGATAAAACGGTACAGGGGATCATCCAGGCAGTGGATATTGCCGGTACGCAATCGAACGTGGACATCAAAGTGGTGAACGTCGGTATTGCCGGTCAGCATATCAAGAGCCTGCAGCACCGCGGCCTCATCACCCGCCGCGACCTGCAGTATGAGATCAGCCGTAAGGACATCGACAAACTGGTTGAGGATATGTATAACCTTGTTATGCCTCCGGGAGAGGAGATCATCCACGTGCTTCCGCAGGAATTTACTGTTGACAACGAGCCGGGGATCAAAGATCCTATCGGAATGGCCGGCGTGCGCCTTGAAGCCAACTTCCATATTATATCCGGCCAGGTGACCGCTATCAAGAATATTGTGAAATGTGTAAATAAAGCCGGCCTGGAAAGCCAGGAGTTGATACTGGAGCCGCTGGCGTCGTCTGAGTCGGTATTAAGCGACGAGGAAAAGGAAGCCGGCGTGGTGCTGGTGGATATCGGCGGCGGTACGACTGACGTAGCCATTTTTCACGAAGGTATTATCCGCCATACCGCGGTTATTCCGTTTGGCGGTAACAGCGTGACCGAGGATATCCGCGAGGGCTGTTCGGTGATGCGCAACATAGCCGAACAGTTGAAAGTGAGATTCGGCTCGGCGCTGGCCGAAGAGAACAAGGAGAACGAGATCGTTTGCGTACCGGGTTTGCGCGGCCGCGAACCGAAGGAAATATCGGTGAAGAACCTGGCCTACGTGATACAGGCGAGGATGGAAGAGATCGTAGAGCACGTGTATTACGAGATCAAATCGTCGGGATACGAGAAAAAGCTGATCGCGGGTATCGTGATAACAGGTGGCGGTGCACAGTTGAAGCATTTGCCGCAACTCGTAGAGTACGTAACGGGCCTGGATTGCCGCGTGGGTTACCCGAATGAGCACCTGGCCAAGAATGAGGTCCTTCCAAAACCCGTTTATGAAGAATTGCAAAGCCCGACTTTCGCAACAGGTATTGGTTTGCTGATCAAAGGCATTCAGAAAATCGAATATAACGAGGTGCCGGTGAACTCAACTATCAAGCAGGAAAAGGTAAAATACAGCGAGGACAAACGCTTTGGTTTGTTCGGAAAGCTGCTGGAAACGGGAAAGAGATTTATCAAAGATGATATTAAGGATGAGGATTTTTTGAAGTAATTATTCACAATCGGTAACTTTTCCACATTATCGACAATTGTGGAAAAACTGTGTTGAAAAAGTGATAATATTACACATAGGTTAAATTAACTATAGGTCATTCACATTTAACTGGAAATTAGGAATATGCAGTTTGAGATGTTAAAAGAAAAGTCGTCTATCATCAAAGTAATTGGTGTTGGCGGCGGTGGCGGCAATGCTGTGAACCACATGTACAAGCAGGGTATTACCGGCGTTGACTTTATTATTTGCAACACCGATGCACAGGCTCTTGAATTGAGCCCTATCCCTAACAAAGTACAATTAGGCGCCAGTTTGACCGAAGGGATGGGGGCTGGATCGATACCGGAAGTGGGTAAAAATTCGGCCATCGAGAACATCGACGACATTAAATTAATGCTGGGTTCCAATACCCGCATGTTGTTCATCACGGCAGGAATGGGTGGTGGTACCGGAACAGGCGCGAGCCCGATCATAGCTAAAGCAGCCCGGGAACTGGACATACTGACCGTAGGTATCGTAACCACGCCGTTCGCTTTTGAGGGCAAACGCCGCAAAATGCAAGCCGAAGAAGGATTGGAAGAATTGAAAAAATATGTTGATTCTTTCCTGGTAATTTCTAATGACAGGTTGCGCCAGGTATTCGGAAACCTCACGCTGGGTTCGGCATTCGGGCAGGCCGATAATATACTGACCACGGCTGCCAAAGGCATTGCCGAGATCATCACGTTGCCGGGCTATATTAACGTTGACTTTAAGGATGTGCGCACTGTGATGAAAGATAGCGGTGTGGCTATTATGGGCAGTGCTGCGGCTGAAGGCGAGAACCGAGCCTTGAAAGCTGTTGAAGGTGCATTATTATCACCGCTGCTGAAAGATAACGAAATCGAGGGTGCAAGATATATATTGCTGAACATCAGTTCGGGCGAAAAGGAAGTAACGATGGACGAGGTGAGCGTTATCACCGATTTCATACAGGAAGAAGCCGGCCTGGCTGCCGACCTGATCTGGGGTAACTGCCGCGATGAGGCCCTGGGCGATAAACTTTCTGTAACTATTATTGCTACCGGTTTCCAAACCCGCGACGAGCGTGAAAGGGAGCAAAGCAACAAGAAAGTTGTTTCCATGCTGATGCCTGAAAATAATAACCTGGTGAAGCCGGTGGTGAACGAATTTATCAATCCGGTAAAACCGATAGAAGCGACCGGGAATGAACCCTACCTCAAAGGGAAAGAAGAGCAAGTGCAAACTGGCTTGTTCGATCTTTTCGGCGCGAAGGAAGAAACTACTGAAACGATCAAATACAACCTGAACGAAGAAGCTGCGTCGGCCGAGCCTGAGATCACAGAAGAGATAACGTTTAAAATCGCTGATTCGGTAATGCAGTTTGAACCTGTGAAGGAAGAAATTGCGCCAGAACCCGAGCCGGAACCGGAGCCAATAGTTGGCGCTGACGATAATAAGACGGACGAGTCGATCGAGGAGCAGTTGCGTAAGTCGCGCGAACGCATTATGCGCCTGAAGGATCTGAGCATGAAGCTGCGCAATGGCAATATCCAGGAGTTTGAAAATGTACCTGCCTACAAGCGCAAGGAAATAGCTTTGCAGCAAACGCCTCCATCTGACGAAAGCCAAGTATCACGGTTTTCGCTGCTGCAGGACGACGAGGGTAATATCGAGATCAAAAAGAACAATTCCTTTCTGCATGATAACGTTGATTAGATGTGAGATATGAGACGTGAGATTTGAGATATTTTGGCGACAAAGTATCTCTTTCTTTTTTATATGGGCCTCACATCTCAAATCTCATATCTCAAATCTGCAATTTATAGGCTATTATAAAAAGTTATAAAGTTTGGCTGCGGCTGTGAATACGGTTATATTTGTAAAATTTATTTAAGAAAAATAGCACATTGGATCTGTTTGATAAGATATCGAAAACGATGGGCGGACCGATAGGTCAGCACCAGGAGTGGTCGCACGGATATTTCTCGTTTCCGCGTTTGGAGGGCGAACTGGGCCCGCACATGATGTTCAACGGCAAGGAGCATTTGGTTTGGAGTTTGAACAACTACCTTGGTCTGGCCAATCACCCTGAAGTGAGAGAAGCAGATGCTAAAGCTGCTGCTGATTTTGGTATGGCGTACCCTATGGGCGCCAGGATGATGTCGGGTAATAGCAAACACCATGAAGAGCTGGAAATTGGCTTGGCGAAATTTGTTGGCAAAGAAGCTGGTTTTCTGCTTAACTATGGTTACCAGGGCATGGTTTCGATCATCGATGCGCTGGTTGATCGTAATGACGTTATCGTATATGATGCTGAATCGCATGCCTGTATCATTGACGGTGTTCGCCTGCATATGGGCAAACGCTTTGTCTATCAGCATAATGATGTGGAAAGCTGCGCTAAGCAGCTGGAACGCGCTACCCGCCTGGCTGAACAAACCGGCGGGGGTATCCTGCTGATCACCGAAGGCGTATTTGGTATGTCGGGGGCACAAGGTAAATTGAAAGAGATCAACGATCTGAAGAAGAAGTATAACTTCCGCCTGTTAGTGGATGATGCACATGGCTTTGGCACAATGGGCGAAAATGGCCGTGGAACGCATGAAGAGCAGGACTGCATAGACGGAGTGGACGTTTATTTCGGCACATTCGCCAAATCGATGGCAGGCATCGGCGCATTTGTTGCATCGAGCAAGGCAATCATCAGCTACCTGCGTTATAATATGCGTTCACAAACCTTCGCTAAGGCATTGCCGATGCCGATGGTGATGGGCCTGGAAAAGCGTTTTGAACTCCTGAAATCAAAACCTGAATTGCGGAAAAATTTATGGACGGTGGCCAAAGCGCTGCAGAAAGGTCTTGTTGAACATGGTTTCGATATCGGCATCACCAATACGATGGTTACGCCGGTGTTCCTGAAGGGCGACCTGAACGAAGCCACCAGCCTGACGATGGACCTGCGCGAAAACTACGGTATCTTCTGTTCGATCGTGGTTTACCCGGTTATTCCGAAAGGATTGATCGAACTGCGCTTGATACCTACCGCGGTGCATACTTTGGAAGATGTTGAGCGCACGATAGATGCGTTCAGCGAAGTAGCCGTGAAGCTGAAAGACGGTTTTTATAAAGAGAAAAAAATGGCGGTTGCCTAACCGATCATAAGACTTTTTGGAGAGCCTTTCGAGAAATTCGAAGGGCTTTTCTTATTTAATGACATCTCCCGGGCTTTTTTCATAATCTGTAGAAACGGCATTATCAATTGCCCATTTGTTATTTATTTGCGATAAGCTATAATCAATTTGGTATCCTCTGCTTATGCATGAAATTCTAGCAAACGCTTTGTCGGCGTTATAGGACAAACTATCCAGCGTGAAAAAGTAAGGGCGTTTCTCGTTGGGGCCGGGAACCCGAAATAGTGCTTTTTGTAAACTATCAGGGATTGTCTTAAATGCTATTTGAGTGTTTCCCCATTTTAAGTTTTCGTTTCCTGAGAGATATTTTGTTTTCTTTAAAATGGCGTTTTGTATAAAATCTCGGGACGCTACTTCTTTATACAGCGAATCAAGACACATTTGAGTAATTTCGGTCCTGGTCTCAATAGCATCGGTATCGGTTTGGGATAGATTCATTTTGGGACTTTTTCCTGACGGCATGTTGCAGGAAAATACGATAGAGGCAAGGATCAGGAATTTTTTCATTTACTCAAATCTAAGAAAGAATTTTTTTGTTAATGAGAACATTAAGAGCCGTTTTGGATACTACCAAGGCTTTTTTATTTTTACATCCACCAACATTTACCTGATTATGCTGAACCGCCGCGACTTTCTCAAATTGAATGGCATTACTGCTGCCGGAATCGGAATGGGCTTGAAACCCAATTGGTTTGATGACCCGCAGAAGTTTGAGAACAAAAGACTAAGTCCTCATCTGCGCAGGTTCAACAGTCCCGCAGTTGAAAGTACTATTGCCCGGATCAAAGCAAGCATCAAAGACCCGGAAATTGCCTGGCTATTTGAGAACTGTTATCCCAATACGCTGGATACCACGGTTCTTTATAAGGAGGTTGACGGCAAGCCCGATACCTTTGTGATCACGGGCGACATCAACGCCATGTGGCTGCGGGATTCATCGGCGCAGGTTTGGCCGTATGTTCCTTTGGTGAATCGTGACCCGGCGCTGAGGAACCTGATCCTTGGCGTGATCAACCGTCAAAGCCAATGTATCAATATCGATCCCTATGCCAATGCTTTCAACGAAAAGCCCACCGGCAGCGAGTGGGACAAGGACGACACGCAAATGCGGCCCGAATTGCATGAGCGCAAATGGGAAATCGATTCATTGTGTTACCCGATACGGTTAGCCTACAATTACTGGAAGATCAGCGGCGATGGCAGCTTTTTTGATGCGCAATACCAGAATGCCGGTAAGTTGATACTGCAAACCTTCAAGGCTCAGCAACGAAAGAAGAATCATGGGCCGTATCATTTTCAACGAATGACTGAAGTCGCCAGTGATACAGTACCCAATAGCGGCTATGGCAACCCTGTTAAGCCGGTTGGCCTGATCTGTTCGATGTTCCGCCCATCGGACGATGCGACGGTATATCCGTTTTTGATACCGTCTAATTATTTTGCGGTACTCAGCCTGAATCAATTGGGAACAATGTTCGAGCAACTGGCGAAGGACAAAGCCACCGCTGCTAAATGCCGCAAGCTGGCCGACGAGGTGTTTGCCGCGTTGCAGAAATATGCCACAGGTAGTCATGGTACATATGGAAATATCCTGGCTTATGAAGTGGATGGTTTTGGCAACCAGCTGTTTATGGACGATGCGAACGTGCCCGGACTGCTTTCAATGCCCTACCTGGGTACGATGAAAATCAATGACCCGTTATATCAAAATACCCGTAGATTTCTACTTAGCACGGACAATCCTTACTTCTTTAAAGGAAAGGCCGCTGAAGGAATCGGGGGCCCGCATGTTGGTTTGGGCTATATCTGGCCGATGAGCATCATCATCCGTGCCCTGACATCAACGGACGTTAATGAAATAACGCAGTGTTTCAGGTGGTTAAAAACCACTCACGCGCGCACTGGTTTCATGCACGAATCGTTCAATAAGGATAATCCGGCCGATTTCACGCGCAAATGGTTTGCCTGGGCCAACACATTATTCGGTGAGTTAGTGATAAAAACATGCCAAAATCACCCTCAAATATTAAAGCGTATGGTATAAGTATCAATTCGCTATCATACTTTTCAATATCACAATTTAAGCCGCCACAAAATGTATTTAATGTAAAATTGGTGTTATATTTAACTTCAGGATAAGTAATTTTTCAATTCTGAAAGTATAAAATACCTATTGTTTTTTGACTCCAAATAATAATACATATTATAATTGCCGACATAGTGTGTAGAGATTCAAAATGTGGAAAAAAACCATCGTGAGGGCATTATTTTTTATACGTAAAAGTTTCTTTTTTGGATAAAAACATTTTAGATTAGCTTTAATTAAAACAATAAACCTCAATATTTAAAAGGAGTAACTCAAATGAAAAAATTTACTGAAGTAAAAAACCTCGTTGCATCTTTGGAAGCTGATGCCGACAAGTTCTACAACAAAGGCAACAGCGCAGCAGGTACCCGCGTTCGTAAAGGGATGCAGGATTTGAAAAACTTAGCCCAAGCGATTCGTCTGGAAGTTCAGAACACTAAAAACAAAAAGTAAAGTATAGTCTCTTTTCATAAGTCTTTACTTTATCACTAAAGGGCCCGTATATCAGACGATATGCGGGTTTTTTATTTAATAAGCTTAAAGCTAAAAGCAGAAAGTCCAAAGCTTTTACAAACAGATCAGGGAGCTATAAACGCAAGCCTAAAGATGCTTTCTGCTTTAGGCTTTACGCTTTCAGCTGCTTAGTGTGCAACAACCTGTCCGGCTAATTTTTGCGTTTCTTCTGTAATTTTTTCAGCCAGCTTTTGGCTTACCTGTACCAACGGCAGGCGTACGGTGTCGCCGCAAATACCCAAAGTTTTCAACGCTGTCTTTACACCGGCAGGGCTGCCTTCGGCGAACATCATCCGGGTGAATTCGATCATATCGAAATGGTCTTTTTGCGCGCCTTTGAAGTTGCCGTCGAGGCAGGCGCGGATCATATCAGAGAATAAACGCGGCAATGCATTGCCCACAACCGAGATTACCCCCGAAGCGCCCATAGCGATCATCGGAAGCGAGATAGGATCGTCGCCCGAAATAACCAGGAAGTCTTTAGGTTTATCGCGCATGATCTGGTTCAGCTGGTCAAAATTTCCGGATGCTTCCTTAATACCTACGATATTTTTGAAATCCTCCGCCAGACGGACCGTCGTCTCTGCCGATATGTTGCTCCCTGTGCGGCTCGGTACATTATATAAAATAACCGGCAGCGGCGATGCGTCGGCTATCGCTTTATAATGCTCGTATATGCCTGCCTGGGTGGGCTTGTTGTAATACGGGCTCGCCGACAGGATAGCGCTGTAGCCGCTGGTATCAAAATGTTTTATACTCTCGACAACTTCATAAGTGTTGTTACCGGCTATTCCTGCGATGAGCGGCAGGCGGCCATTATTCACTTCGGCGGTATAGGCGAACACCTTTTTCTTCTCATCCTTATTTAACGTGGCACTTTCGCCGGTTGTACCCAGTGAAACGAGGCATTCCACCCCGCCTTCAGTTAAATAATTGATGAGGCTGCTCAATCCGGGATAGTCCACCTGCCCGTCTGACAGGAAGGGGGTTACCATAGCCACGCCCGTGCCGAAAAATCTGTTCATTGTCGTATTAAATGGCTGTAAAGATACTAAAAGTAACTTTACTATTACCGAAGGGGAAAAAATCGACCGGTTTGATAGTTTTTTATTTAACTTTAATTCAACCAAACTATAAATCCACCAAAATGAAAAAGGACTCTACACAAAACAGTCCGACGGATGCGAAAACGCCGGATACCCCCGAAAATTCATCAAACATTGATCGCCGTAAATTTATCAAGGTAGCGGGCGCCGGTGCATTGGCTTTCAGCATTGTGCCGCGCTTTGTACTTGGTAAGGGTTACGTAGCGCCGAGCGATAAGCTGACCCTCGCTTACGTCGGCTGCGGCACACAAGGTATGCGCGAAATGCTGCCCATGCTGGCCGTGCCGGATATACAGATCGTTGCCGTATGCGACCCCAACCGGGATGCGGTAGGCTACAAAGATTGGGATAGAACAGGTCTGCGGAACTCAATACGCCAGGCTATCAAAAAACCAGACTGGCAACCGGGAGGCGATAATGTGATTCCCGGCGGCAGGGAGGTAGGGAGAAACGTGGTCGATAGCTTTTACGCAAACGTACGTGGCACGGACAATTTTAAGGCTTGTACGGCCTATGCCGATTACCGCGAGTTGCTGGATAAGGAAAAAGATCTGGACGCGGTAAAGATCATGACGCCCGATCATCATCACGGATTGTTCGCAATAGCTGCGTTGAAAAGGAATAAACATGTGCTGATGCATAAGCCTGTTTCGAACCGTTTGCTGGAAGGCAAAGCGGTGATCGATCTGGCACGATCTAAACCAAATTTGACCACCCACCTGATACCCTGGGATTCGAACGGATCGATGGACCAGGTGATGGCGTGGATCAATGACGGCAAGATCGGTAAACTGAAAGAGATACATAACTGGACCAACCGACCTGTATGGCCGCAATATCCGGTGATACCCACCGAAAAGATACCGGTACCCGACGGGCTTGACTGGCAATTATGGTTAGGCGCGGAAGCCGACCGGCAATACTCGCCGCAATATACCAATATGGTGTTCAGGGGCTGGTATGATTTCGGCGGCGGCTCGATGGCCGATATGGGTCACTACAGCTTGTGGACCGTATTTAATGCGTTGAATCTCACATCGCCAGAGGTGGTTGTGCCGAACCTGACTCATTACGTTGGCACGGGCGATTACGGACCTATTTTCGTACACAATGATTTCTCGTTCCCTGAAGGATGCACAGTTAAGTTCAAGTACCCGGCTGTTGGTGACAGAGGTCCTGTCGACCTGTTCTGGTGGGATGGCGGTATCCGGCCGACTGTACCCGAGGAACTGATCGCGATCAATGAAGATGATCTGCCGGCCGAGGGTATGATGTTTGTAGGTACTAAAGGCAAAATATTGGCCGGTTTCAATGTGCAGAATCCGAGACTGTTCTCGAAGAAAAAGCCGCCTGTTTCAGCCCCGTCCCAGGCCATTAATTCCTATGCGCAGAATAAAATGGTGGATGCGCTAACACTTTTTGCGAAGAATTGCAAAGCGGGCACGCAGTACCCTGGCAGTTTCCCTGAAGCCGAAGGATTGACAGAAGCTGTGAACCTGTATGCGGCTTCTTTAAGGGCACAAAAGCTATTGAAATATGACGCCGCCACAAGGCAGATAACCAATAATGCCGATGCCAACAAATATTTGAAACGCGATTACCGCACAGGCTGGGATCCGGCAACCATTTGACAAGAAACCGCAATGGACAGAAGAAAATTTATAGGTACAGCGGCTGCAGGGTCGGCCGCTGTGCTTTTAACGCCAGGTTTGCTGAAAGCTGGCGAGTTGTTCAAAACAAAAGCTATCGGCTTCCAGCCCTTCCCGATAAGGGATATGGTGGCGAAGGACTTTGCCGGGACGATGAAAACCATGGCCGGCATGGGTTACCAGTACACCGAAATGTGCTACCCGAAAGGTTACGCCGGGGCGGGATTTGCGCCTTTGGTAGATGCGAAGCCTGCTGATCTGAAAAAAATGATCGAAGACGCGGGCATGACCTGCCCCAGCTGCCATTTCGGGATGAATGATCTGAAAAATAATTTCAAGGAATGCATGGACTATGCACATGGCCTTGGTTTGACGCAGATCGTTACGCCCGGCCTGGAAACTCCCGGCAAAACCATCGACGATTTTAAACAAGCCTGCGGCGAACTGAACAAAATAGCCGCCCAGATCAAAAAGGAGGGCATGGCGACGGGTTTGCACAACCATGAGGGCGAGTTTAAAAAGATCGACGGAACGCTGATCTATGACGCCATTTTAGACGCATTGGATGGCAAATTGGTAAGGATGCAGTTCCAGACCGAGGTGATCAAGCTGGGTTATAAAGCAGCGGATTATTTCAGGATATACCCGGGAAGGTTCATTTCATCGCATTTATCCGACTGGACGGCGGATGGAAAGCAGGTGCCGATAGGGCAGGGCGTTATTGACTGGAAAGAATTTTTCGACACCGCAAAAATGACCGGCGTGAAGAATTTCTTTGTGGAAATGAACTTCGATACTTATAAAGATAGCGCGACCTATATTCATGGGTTACTGGGGTAGATTCAAACTTAATAGTGACCCCTTAACGAGAGAATGTCGAGAATCAATATTTCATTTCTTTCGTTGACCTCATACACAAGCCGGTGTTCATGATTGATCCTTCTTGACCATGCACCGGACAATTTATATTTTAAGGGTTCAGGTTTTCCTATCCCCTCGAAAGGATTTTCCTGAATAGCTTCGATTAGTGTAGCGATTTTTTTCTGAATAGCTTTATTGCCGGTTCTCTTCCAATAGTTAAGGTCGTCAACGGCCCTGGGGCTATAAATTACTTCCATAGGTCTTTGGTGTCAATTTTTACACCTTTCCCATTTTTTATATCTTCTCTGCCCTGTAGTATCTTTTCAACAAATTCCGGATTATATGGACCTTTCTCAGATTGGTAATCGATCTTAAGCGCCTTGATAATCGCTTTCAAGGCAGCGAGCTGCTCTTTTGTTTTGGGTTGTACGATCAGCGTTTCCATATACAAAAATACACAATAATTAAGTCTAAATTATTAAATTGAAGAGTCATTTAGAAACTCACCCCCAGCCTCAACCCATTGTGTATATTGCTGCCGCTATTGAACGATTCTCCATACATCAACCGGATATTCAGGTATTGCAAGCCAAATCCGAGTTCGTAATAATTTTTAAGCGTCGGCGTCGACAGGTAGTTGACGTCGATTATTTCCTGTAGTTTCAGCTTGCGGATAAGCGGTATTTTATTGAGGAAGAAACCTGAGAAATTGTGCTCCAGGTGCCCCTCGATGTATTTGTCGGGCGTACTGAACAGGTAATAGTCGAGCATCAGGAAACTGTTGATACCGCCTTTTGCGAAGAACACTTCGTTTCCGCTGAATTGCTTATAGTCAGGGTAATAGAGTCTGTTTGTGTTGAGGAATTTGCCCGCGCCGAGGTAGAACGATGTCCGGCCATACATGCCCAGGCTGATATCCTGTTTGCTGATGTCGGCGCTCAGCAGGTCGTAATCCACATCCGATCCAAAGATGTTCCTAATACCTTTTGTGTAAGAGATACCGATGGCCGGGTAATCCGATGGCAGGTATCTCCGCCCGAAAGGGTAAGTCTCGTACTTGCTGCTAAAATCATAGGTGGTCCGCAGTATAACTTTGAACGATTGATTTTCAGGGAACAAAGGTACATCCTGGGCCGGGGTAAACGGATTATTGGAAGTGAACTCATTATTGCCCGGGTGAAAGAAACTGTAATTCGCCGAATTTGGCAGCCATTTACGGTCGGCCCATTCTACGGTAGCGGTCGCCTGCCAGCCGCCCATTATTCTTCCGGATAAAGAAGCGGTTGCGAATTTCTTTTGATAAAGCTTTTCATAATTCTCCCGTTCGAACAAAGTATAAAAGGAATTGATGAAGGAACCGATCGGTTCGCGGCTGTTCAGATCCACAACGTCCGACCCACCGGCCACGTTCAGGTAGAAATTCCCGACAGGAAAAAAAGCATTCGCATTAGCATCGAACAAATGATCGGAAAAGCCATAACGCACCCTTGCGCCATAACCCATTGCGCGGTGCGTCACGGAGTCATATTCTTTGCGGACCCCGAAACCATAGTTCAGCGCCGGGCCTTCGACCGTGTTGTATAGTATAGAGGTGACGAGTGGATCAAGGTGAATAAATTCCCGTTTATAACGTTTGACGATATTCACCCCGGTAAGTACCAGGCTACCGGGATTCACTTTGTTGGTTACTTTATCCAGCGAGTCCAGGTATTGTTTGGATTCCCGTTTGGCGGCCAATTTGTCCTTTTTCACGTAATCCACTTTTTCTTCCTGTGTCAATGGGATCGGGCGTTCTTTGTTCCAGTAGGCTGAATCATTTTTAGCCACTTTGGGCGGAATATACAGCAATTCATTGAATTCGCTTTTGCTAAAGGTCGGGTTCAGATCATAGTCCTTGTAAACCGATACGAAATAACCTTTCAGGCGGAAGCCGAGTAACCCTCCGCTGAATTCAAGCTTGTTCGACGCTTGCATCCAGCGGTTACTGTCGATGGGTAAAAATTGCTGGTCGATCCTGAGCGTATCGGCGAAATTGATATTGGCGCGGCTGGTAATGAACAGGTTGAGCGCATAAATACGCCAGCTGTCATCGATGATATAAATATAGCCATCAAAACAAGGATCATGACCGCGTTTTGGGGTGACTTTGATCTTATTGATCATCACGCCATTCTCGGTGGCCGTACCCATCAGCTTGTATTTGTAGTAGAACAGCGCATTATCCGAAATTGGTGAGATCAACGGGCGGTTGCTTAATTGCCCCCAGTCCTGGAAGTTTTCGTAAAAATTCACTTTCGCGTCGCTGGCGCGGTTAAAGCTGAACATCCTGTTGCTGCCCGCAAATTTCGAAGAGATCATTTCCTCGTGCAGCTGACCGGGATATTTATAGGCGAGTTTCGATTCAGATTCCGACAAATAAACGATGCCGCGGCGATTGGAGTCGAGCCCAATCTCTTTGCCGATCTGGTTGATGTCCGCACCCATGAATTTTTTGGGGGCGGCTACCAACTTTTGCATCCCTTTGATATACACCTCACAGGTGTACGCCTTAACTTCAGTTAGATGTGCTTTACGCTTGCGGATAGCTTTGCGAATAATTGCGTAAGCCGGGTCTTCGCCGGTGGCGCTGATGGTTACTGCATTTAGCTCGTAAAGCTCGGCGCCAAGGGTGACGTTAAGCGTGGTATTTTCCTTCAGGTCGATGGAGCGCAATTCCTGTTTATAACCCACGGCTTTGAAGCGCAGTTCATAGTGACCGGGTTGCAGGTGAAACGAGTAATCGCCCTCGCTGTTGGCTGATGCGCCTTTAGTGGTATTTCGTATATAAACGCTGGCGAAAGGAACAGCATTGCCGTTTTGGTCGGTTACTTTTCCTTTCAGCGTAACTTCCTGGGCGAAAGCAATCGTCAGAGAGAGAAGCGAAAAGATCAAAGTAAACGCTGTGCGCATAGCTTGGTTGTTTAAGCTAAGATGAGCCTAAATTGAAAAAGTTACCAGGTTTTAAACGTTAATTATTGTTAATTACGTAGTCGAAACACGCTTTGGCATTTGCGAAGGAAACTCAAAAAAATGATAAATTTGTATAAAACTGCGACGTATATGGAAAAAGCATTGGACCGGGAGCTATTTCAGTATATCCTCCAGCTTGATGAAGCGCAAAAGAAATCTGTATTGCAGATGCTAAAAACTTTCGTTAAGGGCGGCGGCAAAAAAGTGCCCCGGACTAGCATTGAGCAATATAACAAAGACATTGACGAGGCCATAGCCAGGGTTGAAGCGGGAGAATTTTATACACACGACGAAGTTCGACGGATGGCAAAAGAATGGTAGCGAAGAAAAGAAAAATTACCTGGGATAAGCAGGCTCTTCATTATTTCCGCGATGCGATCCAATATATCCGCAAAGATTCTCCGCAAAATGCTGACAAGGTAAAGAGGAAGTTCTTGAAAAGATCAGTGAATTATTAGAACATCCTGAAATTCATAATCCTGACAAATACAAAATAAATAATAACGGCAACTACAGGGCCTTTGAATTATACAGTTTCAGAATCGGCTATTTGGTCAAAGAAGATGAAATCATAATTGCCCGGATAAGAAATACCAAACAGGAGCCGCTTGATTATTAATTAAAAGAAATAGTCTTGCCGCAAG
>JAFDZL010000021.1 GCA_018266935.1 Bacteroidota bacterium
CAAGAACAAGATGCACCAGAGCCCGCTCAATTACCGCAAAAATTTCATGCGGGAGTTTGATAAGCAGGAGGCAGAAAAGGCTTAGGCGTAGTTGGCATCTAAAGGGAGACTGCGGACAACTAAGGCGTGGACTTGACTGGGCGTGGTCAGTCGCCGGTGTACACTAACTTTTTGCCATCCTGTTTTATCAGCGTCACAGTAAATGTATTTTCCTGCTTAATCAGCGAATCACCAGGTAGTATATCATGCTTGAACCCCCAGGCACGATAAAACAAATCATACGTTTTACCATGAATTGAGACATGCGGCCTTGTCACCACCCTGCCGTCCTTGCCAGGGTCGTACCAAATACTATCAACCCGACCATTAAATCGCATCGCTAATATTTCCTGATCTTGCTTTTTCGCTAAATGGAGACCAACAACCATCATTAACGGAATCACTATGAGTATCGGAATAAAAAACAAGAACCAATATTTGGAAATAAATTTCCTCGTTCTCACTTCATAGTAACTCATCCCGGGATAGTCAGCATTGTCGGAACGGGTCGCGCTTTCGTTATGATCCTGAAAACCGTCATCGAGATAACGAAGGCTGCCAGGAAAAATGGCGATAAAGTATTTCTTCACGTTTCGGCCATCCTGGGAAAGTGTGACGTCGGTTATCGCATTATAGGTTTTATAGGTTAAGATCTGTTCGCGAGAGAAGGTTTCCTCCGCACCATTCAACTTTCTAAAAGTTATCTGATTAGTGCCATTGTTAACAAAAACGTCACTTAACATACCAAATCGCCACAATTTAGCCTTGAACAGAATCATTAGCAAAATGAACCCATAAACAATATATACCGGCCAAAAGGCCAGTTCGATACAATTGACTGTCAACCATATAATGATAGCTAAGATAATCAGGGGCACAGCCCTGCTTGTTATCGGCAGATAATTACCTGTTAGTTTGATCATGCCTATGAATCGATTTAGGTATTTCTATAAAGAAAGAAAAGCTGCATTTATCAAAAATACATTAAAGTTTCTAATTATATACTTTTCGATTGCGGGCTTGTTGGCTTACTTCGAGGCAAACCGACAGGAAGCTATTCCACCTCCCAAACTTCTATCCCATAAGCCGGCATTTCCACTGTCAGCGCGCTTGAATCGTTGCCTTTTGCCGCGATAGTTGCTTTGGTTACCCCAAGCAATCTTTTCAGTTTGGTATTTTTTCCTGCCAGGTCTATCGCGACTACTTCGCTTTTCCCGGACAGGTTCACCGCTACAACAACTTTTTTGTTGCCCTCGTAACGCTCAAAAGAATAAACGTTGTCGCTGCTGTTCAAAAGGGTTTTGTAAGCGCCATGGATCAGCACCGGGTTTGCCTTGCGCAACGCGGTCAGTTTGCGATAGAAGTTTAGCAATGAATTTGGATCACCGTTCTCCTCTTCCAGCGAAACGCCATCATTTGGCTTATCGTTGGTATTGAACTGGTCCTTCCACGGGCCCTTCATTTTATACCAGTACGCCATGCCAGGTCCCTGGTCGCTTTTGTACCATTCAAATGCCGAACGGTTAGGAATATCGTTGGCATCGGTGGCGCCTAAGCTGGCATTGGTGCCGGTCATCCCAAGCTCTTGTCCGTAGTATATCGAAGGTACGCCGCCGATCAGCAAACCCAAAGCCCCGCCGACCTTCAGCTTCTGAATATCACCTTTAACGCCGTGACTGAAACGCGGCATATCATGATTCTCTATGAATACAATTTGCTGTTTGCCTTTGGGCGTAACGACAAACGTGGAGTCTGCTGCTGCGGTGATCTGCGCTTTCTTAAATGAGCGGATAGCGAAACACAGCCTGAAATCGAAAACCCGGTCGACGCCGCCTTTAGTTAAGTAATCGGCACCGAGCGAACCCCAGTTGGCTTGTTCGGCTACGAAATTGATCTTCGGGTTTACTTTTCGCAGCTGACTGAACAAAGGATTCCAGAAATTTTTGAACAGGTTCTGCAATTGTGGTTTGCTGTCGAGGTTGTCCATCATGTGGTCGAGCCGGAAACCGTCTACGCCGTCGTCAAATTTTCCATCGCCATTCGGATCCTCCCAATATTTGAAAAGCTGGATATTGTAAGCCAGCACTTTCGGACTTTCCAGGTTTACGGTGGTAATGCGTTTGTAAACGCCGTCATATCCCTTCAGCCCTTGCAAACCCATCACGATACTTGCAGGCTTGGTATGCGCTGAATCATCATACAGCAAATAATCAGCGTATTTCGATTTAGGATTACCGACGCCGTCTTTCCACCAGATATGATCTTCGGTCACATACTGCGTTTCCATATCCATATATAACTTCATTCCCCGGCGGTGCAACTCCTTCACCAGCGCCAGGTAATCTTTCATCGTTCCGTAAGAGGCGTCGATCTTTTTAAAATCGTTCGCGAAATAGTTATGATAAAAAGGCGAATCGTACAGCGGCACCATCAGGATAGCGGTTGCGCCTAAATGCTGGATATAGTCCAGTTTCTGCCGGATACCGTTCAGGTCGCCCTGTCCATCGTCATTGCTGTCAAAAAAGCTGCGCTGGAAGATGTGATAGATCACTTCGTCCTTCACAGCGGGCTTGAGTGCGGTCTTTTGATGACGTTTTTGCGCTGTGGCGCCCAGGCTGATAACAAGGCAGATAGCTATTATGGTTAATTTTTTCATTTCGCGGTTAAAAGGTTGACAAAATAAAACAGAGCGAAAATCTTAAACAATGAAGAAATTATTTTAAAAGTAGAAAAATTTATCCTAACGCCGGCTTTTTGAACATTTATTAGTGTATAATGTACACTATTGAATAAAATACACCATTTTTTGATTAAGATTATTATTTTCTAAGAGCCTGAACCTTCGCACCTTTGCATCCGCTTTTGAGGCACGTCTATAAAGCATTGAAAGCAGTATTCTTTTAAGTGAAAGAACCGATGGGAATTATCTGCAAAGCAGCTGTTACTGATGGTCGGGGCGGGTTCGTTATAGATGAGATTGAGGTTAACGAGCCACAGGATGATGAAGTGCTGGTGAAGATCAGGGCTGCGGGATTATGCCATACGGATTTCGATTCACTTAGCTGGGGTAAAGAGCTGATCATCGGGCACGAGGGTGCAGGCGAAGTTGTACAGACGGGTAAGGATGTGCGGAGTGTATCGCCCGGTGATAAAGTGATCCTGAATTGGGCCATGCACTGCGGGCATTGTTTTCAATGCCTCGCAGGCAACCAGCATCTTTGCGAAGTGGCCTCCCCGGTGGCCGCAGGCGGCAACGGTTATACGCCTGGTCATGCCGACCCGTCAGGTACGTTGTATAAGGACACCCCTTTACTTCGATCGTTCAATATCGGTACGATCTCCGAATATACACTCGTCAAAGAATCGGCTTTAGTAAAAAATCATTCCGAAAAAATGAGCTTTCCCGCCTCGGCTATTATCAGTTGCGGGGTAATGACGGGTTACGGCTCGGTGGTGAATGCGGCCAAAGTGAAGGCCGGTTCGTCGGTTGTTGTTTTGGGCGCGGGCGGTGTGGGTTTGAATGTGATACAGGGCGCCAGGGTAGCCAAAGCATTTAAAATTATAGCCGTTGACGTTAATCCTGAAAGACTGACAATGGCCGAAAAGTTCGGTGCAACGCATACCATATTGGCCGATAAAGCTGATAAGGGGCTGATGAATGCTGCAAACCTGGTAAAGTCACTTACCTGCGGCCGTGGCGCCGATTATGCTTTTGAATGTACCGCGATCCCCGAGCTGGGCGCGGCCCCGCTTGCCATGGTGCGCAATGCCGGTATGGCTGTCCAGGTGAGCGGTATAGAACAGGAAATTACGATAGATATGAATCTGTTTGAATGGGATAAGACTTACATCAATCCCTTATACGGCAAATGCCGCCCCCAGATAGATTTTCCTAATATCATTAACCTTTACGAAGACGGGCAGATGTTGTTGGAGGAGATGATCACCCGCACTTACTCAATTGATGAACTTGATAAAGCCTTTGATGACTTACTTAACGGCCGAAACGCCAAAGGGGTCATCGTTTTCGAAAAGTGACATGCGGGGAGGATTCAGGACACTGGAAATATCGAACCCGAAATATGAAGCCGATAACCTGCGCTTCATCACGGTAAAAACACCTAACCTGAAAGGACGGGGTGATATTTGCGTTTATGCGCCGAAAGCACCTGGGGAGGATGTATTGCCTATCGTTATTTTGCTGCACGGCGTTTACGGCAGCGCCTGGAGCTGGCCCTACAGTTCAGGAGTACACCTTGAAGTTGACCGCCTGATCAAAGACGGTAAACTGCCGCCGATGATCCTGGCCATGCCGTCAGACGGGCTATGGGGTGACGGATCAGCATACCTGCCGCACAACAGCTACAATTTTGAGAAATGGATAACCGATGACGTGGTAAACGCCGTGATAGAAACTATTAGCGGCGCCGACAAAAAATCGCCTTTGTTCATTTCCGGGCTTTCGATGGGCGGTTTCGGTGCGCTGCGCCTGGGTGCGAAATATGGTTATAAATTCAAAGCAATTTCCGGTCTTTCATCCATCACCAGTCTGCCGCAAATGAAGCTTTTTGTAGAGGAAAGCCTGAAAAGCTATATGCAGGAAAATGTGTTTGATGAGGATCTGTTCTCAACCTTTAAACATTACCGCACGCAACTGCCGCCTTTGCGTTTCGACTGCGGCACGAACGACCTGCTGATCAAACACAACCGCGAACTGCACCAGAAGATGGAAAAAGCGGGTATCCCGCATATTTATGAGGAAAATCCCGGAGCGCATGAGTGGCCGTACTGGACGCAGCATATCATCACTTCGCTGAAGTTTTTTGCGCAGTATATGTAATTATTGCTGAGAATAATTGTTCCATAGGAACAACTCGTCGGTAGAGCCAGGCAAATTATGTGACGCGTTCCGTATGGAACGCATGGTGGGCACCATTCCAGTTCTTTGA
>JAFDZL010000220.1 GCA_018266935.1 Bacteroidota bacterium
AGCCTCTGTCAGTGCATGCCCTGTGATTGGTTTTGCTATAAAAGAATAAAGAAAAACTGGCGCAGCAAGCAAAAGCGTGCAAAAAGCGATCCTGGTTCGATTTCTCATAAGACGGCCGGTTAATGTGTCGATTTGACGCAAACTAATACATACATGGGAATAAACAAAATTTATTGGCGAATAATGAGGTTGGGATACGTATATTGGTTCTTATGAAACCGACGTCAATTTTGTTAACAGCGCTTATGCTATTCCTCGCTGCCTGTTCAGGCAAGAATATTTATATCGACAAAAGCAAGAAAGCTGTCATATCAAAAAATGGTAATCCGTTTGCCAAAGTCGTGATCGATGGGGCTGGTACCGAAATAACACTGATCGCCGCTGACAATACCAAAAACAACGCTGTGGTAAATTTTAATAGTCACAATCCGGGTTTCCTGGTATCGGACGGTTTTGGGCTAAATAAAAATTACTACCTGGAGCTTAAGCCGCATACACGATACACCGTTTCATGCTACCTAAGGGATAAGGACCAATCGCCTACAATGATCAACTTCCGCACCGATTATAATACCAATATCGTGCTGGCTGACGAAGATAATTGATGTTCCGGGAAACTATCGATCGTACCCGGCCGCGCAATATTTTTACAACCGTCATTTGAATATTAAACAAATTGTTATGTTTGGGTATGAAAAATTCCGCCGGCAGCGACCACGCTGCTTCTGTAGTGCTTAAATACATGCTGCAAGTCATTGGCTTGGCTTTCTTTTATGGGGTGTTACTTTATACCACGGTCCACTTATGGATTCCTCTTTTCACAGGGCATACCTTCAGCAGGGTATATTATACGCTTTTCCAGGACAACAATATTTATTTACTGCTGATCATCTATACGCTTTTTTCCTATTTCGCCAATAACTTTATGCTTAAGTTATATGAGCGCGGGAAAACCAGGCAACTGCTTCTTTCTATTCTGACCGATATATTGATCGTGCCGTTAGGATTGCTTTTAACGGTGCTATACAACAATTTAACCATCAAAAGCGGCCGCGCCGGCATAGATGATATCTACAATATTTATGTCATCATGGCACTGCTTATTGTTAAGGAAATTATAGCAGCGCGGATCGTGTTAAAGAAGACCGCCGCTTAATCGCTGCCTGACCGGGCGCCATTTTAGTATGGCAGACTGATCATTAACGTACTGTTTTCACCGCGTTTCGATGATATTTGTAATAGTTTAGCGGGCAATGAGATTCAAAAAAATACAGTGGAACAAGTTATTACCTGGCCTGCTTCTTGTCTTCCTGGTAGCGTACATACTCAGTCCTCAACTAAAGGGCTGGATGATCGCCGGGCTGATGAAAGTCGGCTTTTTCAAGCCTGATGTCCCGGAAGTCAGGGCCAACGGACAATATAAACCGGCCCCGAATATACAATTGCAGGATATCGATCATAATGTCATTTACCTGGAAAATGAGAAAGGTAAAGTTGTTTTCATAAATTTTTGGGCTACCTGGTGCCCGCCCTGTCTCGCTGAATTGCCTTCCATCAACGCTCTGTACGAAAAGGAGAAAAATAATCCCAACATAGCTTTCGTAACGATTGATATTGACAGCGACCTTCCAAAAACGACTAAATTCATGCAACTCAAGGATTACCACTTCCCGGTTTATTCGGCTGTAGGTGCAGGGCAGTTATACAATGATGGAATTCCGACCACTTTGGTCGTTAACAAGCGAGGCGAGATCGTTTTTTCGCACTTTAACCGCGCAAATTACAATAGCGATCAGTTTGCGGCATTCCTCGAAAAACTGGCCCAACAACCCTAAAACGGCTAATTATAATGCCCCCTTCGCTGCGGATTGTCTAAAAACCACGTCAGGAATATTTTCTGCTCTGTTCTGACCGAAAATTGCGGCGCGAAATTCTTCAGGTAACGATCATCATAGTATTGAAAATCCTCAAACCCAACACTTAGGTTTTTATACAGTTTCACATTGATGCGGGGCCGCAATATTCCAATATAATTGTTTCCGCCCGGCCCCACGAACGTATGCAATATGTAATAATAATAGGCCAGCGAA
Organism: Bacteroidota bacterium; assembly: GCA_018266935.1. Lineage (GTDB taxonomy): Bacteria > Bacteroidota > Bacteroidia > Sphingobacteriales > Sphingobacteriaceae > Mucilaginibacter. The sequence continues at coordinate 2,091 of JAFDZL010000220.1, forward strand.
AAATTCACGTAGTTGCCCAGGTCAAGCGTGGTCTCATATTTTGCCTCAAGCCCATCGTTGTAAGTATAATCACGCACCTGCAATGTATCCGGCCCATACCTTGTACTGTTGCCCGCAAGCGGCGACGCTGCTAAATGAAAGTTCGTATAAAGCACGATGGCTTTGGTGATCGGCCATTTGGTGATAAGCCCGCCGCCGAATCCAAGTGCGCCTAGTTCAAATGTCTTATTATCCCAATAGTCATAATATTGGAACGCGCCATACATAATTGATAATTTCCCGATCTGGGCGTTGTTGCCAAAAAGTACGCCATAGCCCAGCACGTTGTCCAGTATTTTGCGACCTACTCCAAAACTGAATTCAGTTCTGAACCTGAAAAGATCGAATGGCTTCCGGTGAATATCTTCAAACGGGTTGCCGTAGTCGAATTGCAGGTTGATCATGGCATTAGTCGGGCCGCCCCTGAAAAAGGTTTTATTATCAATATTGATCTTGTGAATACCCCCTGATATCATCACGTTGAGGGGCTCGGTTTGATACGCCTCGGTCGATGTGTGCCTGAACGTCTTACCCTGCAGCAGCCTGTTGAATCCGCGTACGGGGTCAATTAAGCCGGCGAGTATTTCACGAAAAACCCGTTCGCCGCCATAGGTGCGATCATCAAGGATGTCGGAGCTTAAGCGGTAAAATGTCTCACCCAAAAATTCGCCGTTCAGCGGCGTGTTGATCACATCGTTCAAAGATGGCCTAGTGTTTTCGCCGAAATATTCCCACATCACGCTGCCGCCAATAGCAAAGGGAATCGATTGCCAGTAATTGTACCCCTGCGACCGCGCCGCATTGAAATATAACGAACCTGAATATGGGTGGCCGATGAAATTGATCCCGAAACGATCGTCGTCCCACTCCCATCCTTTGTTGATATTATAGTTCCACGTAGCAGGTCCGATGTGCGAAAAATCAGCGTTCAAAACAAACCGGTCCACGGTCCATATAAACGTGTTGATGCCGAATACCTGCACCACCGGTTTCCAGAGCGGGTAAGTGCGATTTAAATTCTTGTCGTCGTTCAGCAGGTTGCCATAACGGTTGCGGTAAGTAGTATCAACCAGCGGGTTTCGTGCCGGCTGGTTGCCGACAGTATCCGAAAGGTACTGCTTTTTTACGGCCTTAAATTCCTTCACCTGTTCATTTGGCGTTCCCTGTCCGTTTTTGATGGTGTCGATACGCGGCAACCTAAGCCTGGCCGGAAATACAGTATCGATAGGCTGTGTGTTTTGCCCGAATGCTGAAACGGAGATCAACAGAAATACGCAATAAATGACGACCGGCTTTCTTTGACTTAAAGAAAAACGCAACAGGAAAAAGAGCGCCAAAGCAAATACACTGATGTAAATGCCTGTCATAGGTAGTGTTAATTGGTTAGCTATATAACCTGAAAGCTAAAGAAGAGTTTGTTTTAACAGTTGACAGGATGATATTTTTGAAACAGGCCCGGGCGGGCTAAAACAAAAAACGCCCTCCCCGCACCGGGAGGACGTCTCTCATTCGCATGTTTTATATAAGTATTTATTCGCTGGACACAGGCACATCGGCCATGATATATTGCATTTGTATTGAGCTTTCCAGGTCGTCAAAAGTGGCGGCGCCCGGAACGGTATGGAGCCGTGTCTCGCCGTCAATGTCTTCATATTCCACCAGCGCACCGTAACGCCACTGGATCAGGTGGTAATTCCAGGTGATCGTCGTGATCTTTGCGCCGCTCTTCAGCAGGTCCACTACTTCATCCTTGCCGGTCTTTACCCCTTTCCCGAAACCCTCGGCAGTCGAGTGAAGGAATACATCTGTAATGTATTCAGCTCCACCCTTTTTTGTTTTCCATATACCGGATATATAATAATCCCAATGTTCCATGCTGCACTACATATAGTATCATGAATTCTGAAATGCTAATGTAATGCAAAAAACAACCCCTGTCCACCCCGTTTTTTAACGGTATTTTCAGGGGTGTATTCACAGGGTCAGTTAGCGGCTACGGCTGCCATTTGCTGTTCCATTTCATCGGCGCTCGGGCCGTAGCTGCCGGGGATCGGAATATCCAAAAGCCGCAGAAAAACCCCTAATTGCGCGCGATGATGCACGGTTTGGCAATACGCCGCCCTGATCACTTCGGCTTTTGTCGATGTAAAATACACCTGGTCGCCATTCCGCATCGTCCAGCTTTGTTCAAGCACGTGCTCATTGGTGTTAGCAAGCGCTTCGCGTCCCTCCCGGTACGATTTTTCAAAGAATTCGAGCAGGTCGGCGGTATTATTGATCACCGGCTCCTTGTGCGCCGATGTGGCGAAATCGAGTTCGTCGTCATCTATCGCCATTTGCACCCACGACGGGATGTCGGCAATGTGCGTAGCCAGTCGGCGGACGGTCATACTTTTTGGATGCGGCTGCCAATCGTACCGATCGTCGGGTATGCAGGCGAGCATTTTCCGGGTGGTTTGAGCTTCCTGGTCAAATTCTTTTAATAACATTTTGATGATGTCCATGACTATTGATTTTTGGTTTACAAGTCAAAGTAACCTCGCACTGGTGACAACATTATGTCAGCAGAGTTTCAGATTGTCAAAATAAATTTCAGTCAATGCCTTGTTTGCTAATTTTATCGCATGATCATTCGCCGAGCCACGCTTTCCGATGTCCCTTCCATCATGCTTGTAATCGCTGATGTGGTTCCCGCCATGCGCGAATCAGGCAATTACCAGTGGGACCATACCTATCCAAATGCAGCCGCTTTTGAAGAAGATATCCGTGTGAACCAATTGTGGGTTGCTGAGTTTGACGGTGAGGTGGCTGGCGTAGCCGCAATAACTACGGAACAATACCCGGAATACGCAAGCGTCGGTCTTGACGTTAGCGAAACGGCAATCGTCGTTCACCGCCTCGCTGTGAGCACGCGTTTTCGCGGCAAAGGCATTGCCGCGGCGCTGATGCAGGAAGCTGAAGCCGAGGCTTTCAGGCGCGGGATTAAAACGCTTCGCATCGATACCAACACGGCCAACCAGGCTACGCAAAAGCTATTCCCCAAAATGGGCTATGAATTTGCGGGTGAAATAGGATTAGGCTTCAGACCCGGATTGCGTTTCTATTGCTATGAGAAACGGCTGGACAAGGAATAAATCCCCGCTATAACCACCTGATTCAAAGCAATATATTCGTTTAAGTCAAGCAATTCCCTTTTAACGATAATTTATTTCAGATATGTATTAAATTTTGGCAAGGTCTTTGTTTTTATAAATAAAAGTTTTGTAAATTCAAAGCCCTGATCCATGAAACTGAACATCTTTGAGACAATTATGCACGCTTTAAGTGTGGGCAACTGGCTGCAGAACATCCTGTTCTATTTTCTTTTGCTGGCCATGACCCACGTGGTTGTCTTCCAGTCAAAACTGTTGTCATCAGGTTTGCGGACCGATATGACAGACGGCGATATCTAAAATTTTCAGATTAAAAAAGCCCGGCCGCGAGATAGCCAGGCTTTTCGATCAGTAACCAGGCGTTACTTTTTCGGTGGTTTCTTTGAAGTGTCCTTCCGCATGGTGTCTCTCTTCATCTTGTGGTGTTTGCTGGTATCCTGCTTCATCACAGGGTTTTCAGCCGCGGCGAACGCCCCCAATGCAAATGTTGATAACAGCAATACTGCAAATAGCTTTTTCATAGTGCTTGTAATTTAAGTTAATCAATAAAGACAATTACAGGAAGCAACATGTTAATTTTTATAATGTTTGGATTAAATATGTTAATTTTTGTGAAATTTTTTTAAGTCACAAGTCAGTATTGCACAAAAAACTTAAATTGATGTGTTGTAAAAATCTTGTTGGTTATCCGCGCAAATAGTTTCCGTTTTACTACATTTACCCATTCACTCCAACTGATCTTATGAGAAAAATCTTTATTCTGCCGGCGTTATTACTGGCATTCAGCGCAGTATCGGCGCAAACCAATAATACCCTTAGCAAAAAAGAAGGCAAACAAGGCTGGCGTCTGTTATTCGACGGGACAACTACTAACGGATGGCATAATTATCTTAAACCGTCCGCAGGTCCCGCATGGAGCGCTAAAGACGGCGAACTGCAGCTTGACCCGGCGGTAAAAGATGGCCGGGGTGATATCGTAACCGACGGAGAGTATGAGAATTTCGAACTTTCTGTCGATTGGAACATTGCCGAAGAGGGCAACAGCGGCATCATGTTCATAGTGCACGAGGATAAGCAATATTCATACACTTTTATTACCGGGCCCGAATACCAATTGCTTGACGATAAAAAAGCAGAGGACAACAAGCAGGCCAACCACCTGGCTGGGTCATTGTATGATATCATCGCGCCACCGAAGGAAGTTGAGAATCCTGCCGGGCAATGGAACCATACCGTGATACGGCTGAAGAACGGCGAACTCACCTTCTGGCTCAATGGCGTGCAAACCGTAAAAACACAGCTGTGGGATGCCAATTGGACCGACCTCGTATCCAAAAGCAAGTTCAAAAATTGGAAAGGATTTGCCGAATACCACAAAGGCCACATAGCGCTGCAGGACCACGGTTACCATATTTCGTTCCGAAATATCAAGATCCGCGAATTATAAGAGAAAATATGGCATTTATATTTAGTCCGGGATGAAACAATTTGCCCCCCTTAAACGTATAAATGCGAGGTGCCGATTAAAGTGTTTTTAGCTTGAAAAGACTTCTCCTTATTTTGTGTATCTCAGCGGCGGTTATTTATGGCTGCAAAAAGGACTCGGGAACGAACGTTAACGTCAATTCTTCCGATGTAGCCGTTATTAACAGCCAGCTAAAAGGAACATGGCTTTTCCCTATCGACAACCAGACGATAACAGATATTAGCGGAGCGGTGCTTTCTAACAATGGTTATGTTGCGGCCCCGGCGCTGGAATTCAACGGCGGCTCGGGTGTAACTATCATTAATAACCTGCAGGTCAGAACCACCGGCACCTACCAGCTAAGCACAAAGAATGGCTTAATATACCTGGATATCACCGATTCCAAGGGGAATGATGTGACATACCAGGTTTTGCAGATCAATAACCTGACACTGAAACTCGTTTCCAAAGCACCTTATACCTATTACAATAACGGCACGCCTGAACCGGCCGAGACCGTCTCAAATATTACCCTGCAAAAGCAAAGTTCAGCGGATGTTACGGGCGGCTTTGTAACTGTTGAGGTGATAAGCAACGTAGCATATAATGTGAATGTATTTGTGACCCACACCAAGGGCGCTGATACGGCTGTACTGCTTGACAGCAAGCAAAACGTAAATGGCATCTACACTTTTGCGTTCCCGGCCAAAACAGGTGATCAGCTGAATGCGGATGTCGCCGGCGACTATTCTCAATCCGCATTTTATGTTTACTACAATGGCATCCCGATGACAGGCAGCCTTAGCGTCCCAGGCGGCCAGGAATTTAAAACCACCACGGGATGGGTAGTGCCCTGATCGGATTTTCAAAAATCATCGTAACCTAAAAAAATTGTTTTCGTAAAACTATAATAGGAAAGCTTTTTTCCCGTCCAGGTTTTTAACTTATTTAAGCTAAGGGTTATGAATATTGCTTTACTGTTTTTAGTTGCCGGGTGTATTCTTATTTACTTTATCGCCCGCTATGAAAAGAAAAACAAGAATGAAGTAGCGGACATACTGCGCGCAAATCGGAACGTCCCTCCATTATTCATGCTCCGCTCGGCAGAGCTTAAAGTAAATGCGATCAAAACGGCTTTAAATAATCCGGCGACAGCGGCCCTCGCCGGTGAGGCCGAAGTAACCAAAATGCAGAAGGAACTTGAGCGCCTGATGAACGGCTATAAAGACCGGGAGATCACCCTCGCTATCTATTACTCAAAGCTCGGCGCACTACTGATCGCCGTTAACGACCTGAAGGGCGTGCCTGCGGAAGCAGAACTTTCGTAGTGTAGGCTTTCAGCAAGTTTCGTCAAACATTCTCAGGCCCTTACCTGTTATTTCCCTTTTGTTAAGGCATTGTTTATTATTGCGTCATGACCGACGACGGTATCGTAAAACGGCTTAAGATCATAGTGAAAGAGTATGGTGGTCAGCTCGCGCTCGCGAATGCCATTGGCGTCGATCAGGGGTTCATCAGCAAGGTCATCAACCGCAAGCAGGAAGTAAGCTACTACCTGATCCGCAAACTCTGCTTCCAGCTAAAATATTCCCCCGAATGGTTAATTATCGGCACCGGTGAAAAGAAACTCGATAAACCGGATTCCGCCAAGCTCATTACCGAAATACAGATGCTCCGAACCGAAGTCGATATCCTGCACGCACGCATGCGCGTGTTCGAGATCGAATTAAATGAATTGAAAGCCGGCGCCCCGGTCAAAAAGACGGCGGGGTAGCGCCGGCAAAATGTGCAAAAGTGCAAATAGATAAATTCCTTACGGCGGCCGCTGACCCTCGGTTTCAAAATCAAACATTTAAACAGACAATAGGTAGTCTTGTTGAATTAAATTCATTTCTTAAATTTAATTATTGAATATTATTCATAATAACATTAGATTTACTGAATGATAACCGAGACAGAGCTGATCCTGGACAAAACCGACCTGCACATCCTGAGACTGATGCAGGAAAATGCGCGCATCAGCAATGCTGATATGGCCCGCGAACTGGGTATGGCTCCTTCCGGCGTACTGGAACGCGTAAAAAAACTGGAGCAGAAAGGCGTGATAGAACAATATACCGTGCGTATCAACCCCCACGCGCTTCAGCAAAAAATGCTGGCTTTTATTTTTATGAAAGCGGCTGACGGACCCGGCTGCAACGACACTGCGAGGGAGTTGGCGCGCATACCGGAAGTGCAGGAAGTGCATCATATCGCCGGCGACGATTGCTACCTGGTAAAAGTGCGCACCTATGACTCATCGACCCTAATGAACCTGATGCGCAATAGCTTTAGTAAGATTCCCAACCTGCTCAGCACGCGCACCACTATCGTGCTCGAAACGGTGAAAGAACAACAACAATTGGTAATACCTGAAAATTGAAAATTATGACAACCGCTCAAAATAAACCCGCTTCTGCGTTTATGGTAGTCGTCGCTTTTGCAACCGTCTATCTGGTTTGGGGCTCGACCTATTTCTTTATCCGTATGGCGGTGCTGGGCATGCCACCTTTATTGTTAGGGGCGCTTCGCTTCACGACGGCAGGTTTGTTGATGCTGATCTGGTGTATTATTAAAGGTGAAAAGATATTCATCAGGAAAAGCCTGATCAATTCGGCGGTTGCCGGTGTGCTGCTCCTTTGTATAGGTAACGGCATTGTGATATGGGTAGAGCAAACCCTGCCCAGCGCCATGGTGGCTATCCTGGTATCCGCGGCGCCAATATGGTTCGTATTGTTAGACAGGCAAAACTGGGGAGCGAATTTCAGGAGCAGATCGACGATAGCGGGGCTTATTATAGGCTTTATAGGTGTTATTCTGCTTTTCGGCGAACAGCTGGATGGCATTTTAGGCGCGGGCAATATCAGCTCAAGGATATTCCCGATGTTACTGCTCGTCGTCGGTTCCATTTCATGGTCAGGCGGATCGCTCTATGCCAAATACCACCGCAGCGAAGGCTCTGATGCGGTAAATGTCGCC
>JAFDZL010000221.1 GCA_018266935.1 Bacteroidota bacterium
AAACTTGAATTTTCGGCCGTTTCCTGCATCTGCCAGGTAAAATTCTCCGATCATCTTGCTAAAATACCGCTGCTCAAATTATTCTTCAATAAGGCATTCTTAGGTTCTTTGGAATCAAAATACAAGGCAAAAACAACATTCCGCGATCCTCACGGAGATATCCATCAAGGCTGGTCGATATTTGAAACGATAAAATGGGAACATTAACTCATATTCCGGGTAAGCTTTTATACGGTTTGCTTTTCATGCTGGCATTGCCGCTGTGTTTAATTCTTTGGGCCAGATCGACTGAACCCATTATTCAAATACCCGTGCCCGATCTTCCGGCTGCCGGTATAGGGTTGTCCGTTACAGGCGGCATAATATGTCTTTGGGGGATGGCGAGCCTGATAAAGTATGGCAAAGGGCTTCCGATGAATGCCTACCCGCCAAAGTTTTATGTTAAACGGGGCATTTATGCAGTATTAAAACACCCCATTTACTGGGGCGCCGGGATGATCGCTTTTGGTTTGTCGCTCTATTTTAAATCGTCTTCCGGATTTTGGATGGTAAGTCCGTTGTTTTGCCTGTCGATAGTAGCCTTTGTCGCCGGCTTTGAAAACGAACAGATCAAAAGTGTGAAAGGCTATTTTTCCCATAAAACATTTTTTTCCTTGCCGGATGAAAGTACATCGGCACCCACCGTTGCCGACCGGGTAAATGTTATTATTCTCGTCCTGATTCCCTGGGCAGTGCTATATGAGTTATTTGTTTTTATTGGCATACCAAAAGATGCTATCTATACTAATCTGCCTTTTGAGCGGCAGCTTCCTGTGATTGAATGGTCCGAAATTTTTTATGAACTGCCTTATATCATGGTGCTTATCATTCCATTTATCCTGGTCACACGGTTGCAGGTCAGAAGTTTTATCATAGATGTCTGGTGGGCGATGGGCTTTGTATTTTTTATGTACGTCGCGTTCCCGTTTGCTGTGCACCAGCGGGATTTTGTGCCAACCAATGCCCTGGGGCGGCTTATATATTGGGAACGCCGCTATGACGGCGGCATCGCTGCTTTTCCTTCGTTCCACGTCGCATGGGCTTTCTTTATCTCGAAATATTTTTCGGCCCGGTTCGGCTTAAAATGGTTTTGGCAGCTTTTAGCCATCCTCATATCACTCAGCTGTATTGCCAATAGCAGTCATTCCGTCGCCGATGTTATTGCCGGCTTCCTCATTTATGCATTGGTTGATCAAAGGCATACCGTTTGGCACGGTATAAAGTACACGTCGGAAAAAATCGCAAATAGCTGGCTCGAATGGCATTGGGGGCCGGCAAGACTGATAAATCACGGTCTATATGCGGGCGCCGCGGGTTTTACGGGCATGCTGATCATAGAAAGCTGCCTCGGCAAAGACCATGCCTTTGCCGGCGCTTTTGTTGCGGTTTCTGCCATCGCCGGCGCCGCGCTTTGGGCGCAGGTGATTGAAGGCTCGCCGCGTTTGCTTCGGCCCTTTGGATATTATGGAAGTGTTTTAGGAGGGACGGTCAGCATTTTGGTCGTTAGCCTGGTGTACGATATAAGCGTAATGTACTTGTTAGCAGCATTTGCTCTGGCCGCGCCATGGATCCAGATACTCGGGAGGTTACGTTGCCTGGTGCAGGGATGCTGCCATGGAAAACCATGCGACGCGGCTACGGGGATCAGGTTTACCGCGCCGCAATCACGGGTGTTAAAAATCGCCTCGTTAAAGGGTGTGCCCATCCATCCCACGCAACTTTATTCAATTGGCTCTAATTTACTGATCGGGCTGCTTCTGATCAGGTTAGCAAGTCTTCAAATGCCGGTTCAGATCATCGGCGGGATGTATTTCATATTGAACGGACTTGCCAGGTTTGTTGAAGAATCGTTGCGCGGCGAGCCGCAAACCGCTTATTGGAAAGGATTGAGGTTATATCAATGGCTGGCAATCATTAGCATAGTCGCAGGGGCCGCAATGACTTGCATACCTTTAACAGAGCATTTATCCGTGAGTTTTTATCCCGGCGGGTTAGCTTTCGCTCTTGTTTTTGGACTTATCGCGACAGCCGCGTATGGCCTGGATTTCCCAAAATCGAATCGACGCTTTGCAAGACTAACGAGTTGAGGGTAGTCGGAAAGTCCGTGTAAGTCCGAAAGTCCGCATAAGTCCGAAAGAACAATCTGATGAGGACACGCTTTCTGCTTCAATTTAAAATTATTTTGAACCCAATGTTGAAATTTAACCCAAATCAATCTTTCGGACTTACGCGGACTTCCGGACTTCCCGACTACTTTTCAATCACCTTCGCCACCAGGAAATATTTTCCGTCCTGCTTTGGTGCGTTCAGCAGCGCTTCTTCGTGGGTTATTTCCTGCTTCACCTCGTCCTCGCGCAGCACGTTGATCTCGTCGGTCATATAAACCAGCGGTTCGACGCCGGTGGTATCTATCTCGTTCAATTTGGCCATAAAGTCGAGGATTTTCCCCATATCTCCCATCAGCTGCTGCTTCTCATCCTCGCCAAGCTCAAGTCGCGCGAGGTGGGCTATTTTATCGACGGTCTCTTTATCTATGGTCATGGCTGGCAAATATAAGAAAATTCCGGGGCGCGGAACGCATCGCCACATCCCGAATTCCCCTCCCCGAAACAGAAAAATTACTTACTTTCGCGCCATGAAGGAAATTGTCGTTAGCGGTATTCGCTCCACAGGAAAGCTGCATCTGGGCAACTATTACGGAGCCATGCAAAACTTCGTAAAAATGCAGCATGAATACAATTGCTACTTTTTTATTGCCGATCTGCATTCGCTAACCACGCACCCCACTCCTGCCGATCTGCACGGGAACATCAAGCAGGTGCTGGTGGAATACCTGGCCGCGGGCATCGACCCGGAAAAGGCGACCATCTATATACAATCAGATGTGCCTGAAGTGGCCGAATTGTACCTGTACCTGAATATGAATGCCTATTTGGGGGAACTGGAACGCAGTACATCTTTTAAAGATAAGGTTCGGGCACAGCCCGATAATGTGAACGCCGGCTTGCTCACCTACCCCGTGTTAATGGCCGCTGACATTATTATACACAAAGCAGTCAAGGTGCCCGTCGGCAAGGACCAGGAACAACACCTGGAAATGGCGCGCACCTTTGCCAACCGTTTCAACCGCCTGTACAATCACGACCTTTTTCCGGAACCGTATGCCTTTAACTTCAGCGATAACCTGGTCAGGATACCGGGACTCGACGGCAAAGGAAAAATGGGCAAATCGGAGGGAGAAGGCAACGCTGTTTTCCTGTCGGACGAGCCGGAAGTAATCCGTAAAAAAGTGATGAAAGCCGTTACCGACAGCGGCCCGACTACCGAAAACCAGGAAAAACCGGTCGAAATACAAAACCTGTTCGACCTGATGAAAGTGGTTTCCTCCGCCGATACGTATGAGCACTTTGATAAACAGTATAACAGCTGCAATATCCGCTACGGCGACCTGAAAAAGCAATTGGCCGAAGACATGATCACGGCTACAATGCCTATCCGCGAAAAGATCAAAGAGATTGCCAACGACGCGCCGTATTTAAGGCAGGTAGCCAAACACGGCGCCATCAAAGCCCGCGAAAGCGCCTCAAAGACGATTCGCGAGGTACGCGAACTCATCGGGTTCAGGAGTTTTTGAGCAGCGCATAGTTCATGGTTCATAGATCATAGCCAATTCGTTTTCAACGCTAAATATTTGTTGTTAGTTCATTGTTCAAAATGTATCTTAGTCGGATATAGTCCATGAACCATGAACCATGAACCATGAACCATGAACCATGAACCATGAACCATGAACCATGAACTGTGAACTATCAACCATGAACTAAGAATGCACATAGCTGTTGTAGGCAACATAGGCGCCGGAAAAACCACCCTAACCGAATTACTGGCTAAAAATTATGGCTGGACACCGCTTTTCGAGGCTGTGGACAATAATCCTTACCTGGAAGATTTCTACAGCGACATGAAACGCTGGAGCTTTAATCTGCAGATATACTTCCTCAACAGCCGTTTTAAGCAGATCATTGATATTCAGAAGAATAACCGCGATATTATCCAGGACCGCACCATTTATGAAGATGCTTACATCTTCGCGGAGAACCTGCATGATATGGGCCTGATGACCACGCGCGATTACGACAATTACCAGGCTATTTTTGACAATATCACTTCGTTCATCAAACCGCCCGACCTGCTGGTCTATCTGAAAGCCTCAGTGCCTACTTTGGTAAACAACATACACCGCCGGGGTCGCGAATACGAGATCGGCATCCGGCTGGATTACCTGTCCAAACTGAACGAGAAATACGAGAAGTGGATCAAGAACTACAAACTCGGCAAACTGCTCATACTCGATAAAGACAAACTCGATTTCGCCAACAATACCGAAGATATGGCGACGATAGTGGAGAAGATAGAGCGGGAGATAAATGGATTGTTTTAATTTTAGAATTACGATTTACGATTTACGATTTTTTTGACTAATCGTAAATCGTAAATCTAAAATCGTAAATCAGTGCAAGTTCTCGGTATTATTCCCGCAAGATACTCCTCCACCCGCTTTCCGGGTAAGCCGCTGGTTGATATTGCCGGCAAGAGCATGATACAGCGGGTTTATGAGCAGTCGAAAAAATGCGCGTTGTTGACCGATGTCGTCGTCGCTACGGATGATGACCGTATTTATGACCATGTAATTGGTTTTGGCGGAAGCGCCATGATGACCTCGTCTGCCCACCAAAGCGGCACCGACCGCTGTGCAGAAGTCGCCGAAAAACATCCTGATTTCCCGATCATTATCAATATCCAGGGCGACGAGCCTTATATTGACCCGGAACAGATCAGCAAGCTCATTTCCTGTTTCGATGCGCCGGACACGCAAATAGCTACTTTGGTGAAAAAGGTTCTGACTAACGAGGAATTGTTCAATCCCAATTCGCCCAAGGTTATCCTCAATAAAAATTCGGAGGCCATATATTTTTCACGCTCACCCTTGCCGCACATTCGCTCGAAAGAACAAGCCGAATGGCTGAACCATTTTACTTATTACAAGCATATCGGTATTTACGGTTATCGTGCAGATATTTTGCACCAGGTAACCAAATTGCCTGTATCATCCCTGGAAAAAGCTGAGAGCCTGGAGCAGTTGCGCTGGATAGAGAATGGTTATCGCATAAAGGTAGCGGAAACTGACATTGAAACGATAGCTATAGATACGCCGGAAGATTTGAAGCGTCTTGAACTATGATTGGAATGATGACTATGAAATTAAAGTAACTATAAACAAATAGGATTGAGATATAGCAATCATAGTCTGTCAAAAAATCACAAAAATCATAGTTCAAGACCGAAGCAAATGATCATAAAAAACGAATATCCATTAAGTGATCTTACAGGAAAGATTATTGGCTGTGCGTTAGAGGTGCATAAATTATTGGGTAACGGTTTCCAGGAAGTGATCTACCAAAGAGCTTTGGGTGTTGAAATGCGTCTCCAGGGTTTGGGATTCAGCAGAGAACATGAAATGGATATATTTTATAAAACCGAAAACATAGGAAGGCGCCGGGTCGATTTCTTTATTGAAGGGCAGATCATGGTCGAGATAAAAGCCATCACCCAATTAGAAGATGTTCACCTCGCGCAGGCTATTAATTATTTGGAAGCGTATGGTTTAGACATTGGACTATTAATCAATTTTGGCAACACCTCCCTGCAATTTAAAAGAGTAATGAAGCCAAAGAAAAACAATAAGTCATAGTCCGTCAAAAAATCATTTCAATCTTAGTTCAAGACTTTCAAATCCTTTTCAACACCCCACAACCTTTTCAACATTTACAACCAGTTCAACTTTTTTTATTACTTTTGTATCCCGTACACAAACATTCGGGGCAGGTGTGAAAACCGGCCTCAATAATAACTGATCATCATGACCAAATACATTTTTGTGACGGGCGGCGTTACCTCGTCGTTAGGGAAAGGCATTATTTCAGCCTCGTTAGCCAAGCTTCTCCAGGCCCGCGGGTATCGCGTCACCATCCAAAAATTCGACCCCTACATCAATATTGATCCGGGTACTTTGAACCCTTACGAGCACGGCGAATGCTATGTAACCGAGGATGGCGCTGAGACCGATCTTGACCTTGGTCATTACGAGCGTTTCCTGAACACCCCTACTTCGCAAGCCAATAACATCACCACCGGCCGTATTTACCAGAACGTGATCAACATGGAGCGTGAAGGCACGTTCCTGGGTAAAACCGTACAGGTTGTACCGCATATCACCGACGAGATCAAGCGCAACATCAGGATACTGGGCGAAAGCGGTCATTATGATATCGTGATCACCGAGATCGGCGGCACGGTAGGCGACATCGAGTCGCTGCCCTTTGTGGAAGCCGTGCGCCAGTTCCGCTGGGAGATCGGTTACAGCAATTCGCTGGTGATCCACCTGACGCTGATCCCTTTCCTGGCAGCCGCGGGCGAATTGAAGACCAAACCCACACAGCACTCGGTAAAAACTTTACTCGAATACGGTATTCAGCCCGACATATTGGTTTGCCGCACCGAGCACCATATTAACC
>JAFDZL010000222.1 GCA_018266935.1 Bacteroidota bacterium
AACATCGTAGATTTCTTTTTTACTAAGATGATCCAATACCCCGGATTTTTTATAATGATAAATAGAATATTGTATATGCGTATAAGAAAGCTTAGGCCAAAACTGGTAGTGAGGTTTTACAAGCCAAAATCGCTTCCGGAACTCTCTTAATTCTAATAAATTCTCTGTTTGCTGAGTTACCCAACAAATGGCAAATTCTGATTCGTTTTTTACAGGGGCGCTGGTTTCAGACGTATCGACAACCAATACGAACCGATAACTCAAATTAAAATCGACTACAATGTCATTCAGTAATTGTAAAAGGTTTTCGATGTCATAACTGTGATTTACGAATTCAGAAATCAGATCTTCTCTCAATTCATAAGAATGCTTATAAATTTTATTTCCTATTTGAAGAGACAGGTTAACAGCTTGTCCGGATTTAGAACTAATTTCGATATCTTCACTTATCTCATAACCAAATTTTTCTATTAGAAAAGATTCAGAAGACAATTTGTCCAAAAGTATTAGTACCCTTTTTAATAGTGCGTAACGTTTTTCGTCTGGTCTAAATTCAACGAATTTGCAGTTATAACAATATCTTAAAAAATCACGATAGGAACCTAATACGCCATTCTCGATATCCTTATTTAATTTAGCCCGTTTTCGTTCATCTAAAACTCTGTTTCTAAAATCCGTTCCTATTAATTGCTCAGCGAACTGGTGCTGATTTTTTTTTGTAAAATTTTTATAGAAATGATTTAGGCCACCAGCGCGATATATTAAATGAAAATTGTTGACAATATTGTAATTGGATATTTCAGTCGAAAGCTTCCTGAAAGTAATATCTTCGAGAAGATCATTTCCCGTTAAAATGTCCAATAATTTCTTTAGCTCAACTATGTTAGCTTCTTTATTTGGCTCTGTAACTCGATATGAAAAAAACATCGGTCCTGAAGGATATTCCTCGCCAAATGTTTTTTCGTAGAAGAATATATAAATCGCCCTAAACTCCGCGCCAGGAAAAGCATTAATTTGCTTTTCCAACTTAGGTTCTTCTTCCTTGGTGATGATATTAGCTTCAATAAGGTCTTGAGTGATTTGTAAAGGCATGTACTAATATACAATTGCTTAAGCTTTCTATGATATTAAACTTACGAAGTTTTGAAAACTTCGTAAGTTTAAGCAATGTTCAAAACCCAATTATCCGCCAGCCTGATTCCTGAAAAAATCATTATCGCCGTAGTACCGGTACTTACCTTTTTCAGCTTTTCAGCAATGCCGCTTATCATTGGTATCCTGGTGCTTTTATTGATGCTGATGCTTGTCCCCTACAGCATTTATACGATCTATATGGCGCACCTCAATATTGCATTTGATGGCTCCCTCGCTTACATAACCGACAGGAAAACAGAACGACTAATCGCACTTAAGAACATAACCCATATCAAGCCGGTATCGAATTTTGCCGTACTGAGAAAACGGTGGCAGGTAACGTATATCGAAAATGGGGTTGAAGAAGACCTATACTTCTACCCTGCCGATAATTCAGTTGTACAGCTATTTATTAAAGCTGTAAGAGCACAAAATCCTTTGGTGTCAGCTTCGAATTGATCTGATAAACTCCGGCATCCTTTCCAGGTAATTTTCCGTCCCGAGAAACTTTACGAACGCGCTGCCCACAATGGCGCCGCGCGCATATTCACAGGCTTTATTAAAGGTTTCCTGGCCGGTAATACCAAAACCGATGATGGCAGGATTGTCCAGGTGCATATCCTTTACCCTTTTGTAGTAATCTTCAATAGCGTTTGAAACCTGGAGGTTTTTACCGGTGATGGATGATGACGACAGCAAATAAATAAAGCTGTTACTAAGGCTGTCGATCTTGCGGATACGTTCTTCAGACGTCTGTGGCGTCACCAGGAAGATATTGCTCAGCTTGTTTTCGGCAAAATATTTAGCGTAGAGCTGCTCGTATTCATACATAGGCAAATCTGGCACGATGATACCATCAACGCCAACGTCAGCAGCTTTTTTGCAGAAACGTTCGACGCCATATTGCACCATCGGGTTCACATAACCCATGAGCAGGATGGGAATATTAACTTTTTTGCGGATATCTTTTAATTCTTCGAACAACCTGGCCAGTGTCATTCCTTTTTCCAGCGCTTTTTGCGAACTGTGCTGGATAGTGGGCCCATCGGCCACAGGATCAGAATACGGAAAGCCGATCTCAAGAAAATCGACACCGGCTTTTTCCAGCGCTTCGGCAATGGCAACAGTAGTGTTCAACGCAGGATACCCCGCGGTAAAATAAATGGATAAAAGACGGCTTTTACCTGATGCGAAGAGTTTATTTAGTCGATTCATTATAGGCTTATAGTTGATGGTTCATGGTTCATGGCCGATCAAGTAAAGTATAGACAAATCTGCTATGAACTATGATCTATGAACCGTTGGCTAAAAATTAAAATATTTAATATATGTATTCAGATCCTTATCACCCCTGCCCGAAATGCAGATAACGACATTATCATCCTTTTTAAATTGCATTTTCTCCAGGTAGGCCAAAGCATGTGCCGTTTCGATGGCTGGGATGATCCCTTCCAACTGGCAGCACAACAAACCTGCTTTTAACGCCTCATCGTCAGTCGCGTTCACATAATGCGCCCTTTTGATCTTATACAAATGCGCATGCTGCGGTCCGATACCGGGATAATCCAATCCCGCTGAAATTGAATAGGGTTCAACCACCTGTCCATCGTCGGTTTGCATCAAAATAGTGCGGCTGCCGTGCAAAACACCTTCTTTCCCCAAAAAGGTCGTTGCTGCAGAATGACCGCTATCCACCCCCTGCCCTGCTGCTTCCACGGCCATGAGCTTTACCGATTCATCATCCAAAAAATGATAGAACATTCCCATGGCATTGCTGCCGCCGCCGACGCAAGCCATCACATAATCAGGTAATTCATTGCCGGTTTGCTCCTTTAACTGCTTTTTGGCTTCCAGTGAAATAATAGACTGGAATTGCGCTACCATTTCCGGATAAGGATATGGTCCTACTACCGACCCGATAATATAATGCGTATCCACCGGGTTGTTGATCCAATCGCGCATGGCCTCGTTGGTGGCATCCTTTAAAGTTTTACTTCCGGATGTAGCCGGAACTACCTTTGCACCAAGCATTTTCATACGGGCAACGTTCGGCGCCTGGCGCTCCATATCCACTTCGCCCATATAAACTACGCATTCAATTCCCTTCAGCGCGCATACCGTAGCCGTGGCCACGCCATGCTGACCGGCGCCGGTTTCAGCGATAATACGTTTCTTACCCAAACGGATCGCCAGCAATATCTGGCCGATGGCATTATTGATCTTGTGCGAGCCGGTATGATTCAAGTCCTCACGTTTGAAGAAGATGTTCGCCCCGTATTTTTCAGAATATCTTTTGGCATGATACAGCGGCGAAGGACGGCCCACATAATCTTTCAACAATTGGTCAAACTCTGCTTTAAAACCCGGGTCGTGCAGGATGTTCAGATATTGCTGCCGCAGCTCTTCGATGTTAGGGTATAGCATTTCGGGGATATACGCCCCGCCGAAATCGCCGTAATAGCCTTGTTCGTTTACTCCGTATTTCATCTTAATATGTCAAATGCCTTTTTTAGTTTATCGATATGCTTTAAGCCCGGTTCAATTTCAAACCGGCTGTTCAAATCGACCCCGTAAAATTGAGGGTGGGTAATTTCTTTTACTTCCTTAATATTTTCAGGGCCGATTCCACCGCTCAAAAAGAACGGTACATCCAATTTGTATCGATCCAGTAACAACCAGTCGAACGATCGCCCCGAGCCGCCATGTTTGCTCGTTTTGGTGTCAAACATAAAGTAGTCGACCTTTCCAACGTAAGGGTCAAGCGTAGCAAAATCAAAATGTCTATCAATGCCGAAAGCTTTAATGACGGTCACTTTATCTTTAAACACTTCGCAAAAATCAGGGCCTTCGCCGCCATGCAATTGTATAGCATCTAATTGATATTTACCGATAAGTTTCTTCACTTTTCCAATGTTTTCATCGACAAAAACGCCGGTCTTGAATGCCGAAACTTTGACCGCCTCCAATTCTGCGACAAATCTCGGCGACTGCGGGTAAAAAATAAATCCGATATAGTCCGGCTGCAGAACCGCAACCGCTTCTATATTTTCAGGATATTTCATACCGCAAACCTTTATTTTCATCGCTCAATTACTGCTGATCAGCGTGTGGAAACTTTGCAGCGCTTTGCCGCTGACCAACGACTCTTCCGCTTCATAAAAACAGTCACCGAAAGAGTTCTCCGGTTTTATCGTTTTGATGGCCAGCGCGGCATTGCACAACACAACATTGCTTTGGGCCGACGTTGCTTTGTTGCTTAACACGTTCATAAATATGTCGGCCGAATCCTTTACCGTGCTGCCGCCGGTTATTTCTTCAGGATTCAAACGCTCAAAGCCGAGGCCCTCAATCGTGTTGATCTTTTCACCTTCGGACGAAAAGGTCTTAAAATCGCCTGTCAATGATACCTCGTCATAGCCATCCAGCGCATGAAGAATAGTATATTTTACATCAGACTTTTGATATAAATAGGCATACACCCTTGCCAATTCCAGGCTGAACACGCCCGCCATCTGGTTCTTCGGTTTGGCCGGGTTTACCATCGGGCCAAGCATATTGAAAAAGGTTTTTACACCTAATTCTCTGCGTATCGGCGCAACCGTTTTCATGGCAGGATGAAACAGCGGGGCATGGAGGAAACAAATATTTGCCTCCTCCACACTCTTTTTCAGGTGATCAGTATCGTTGGTGAACTTATATCCCAAAAACTCCATCACATTGGATGATCCACAGCCCGACGATACGCCATAATTACCGTGTTTGGCTACTTTATACCCTGCTCCTGCTACTACGAAAGACGCCAGCGTTGAAATATTAAAGGTATCCTTGCCATCGCCGCCGGTTCCGCACAGGTCGATCAGGTCGTGCGTACCCAATTCGGCCTGCAGACACAGGTCGAGCATTGCATCACGAAAGCCTTCCAGTTCGTCCACGGTAATGCTGCGCATACAATAAGCGGTCATAAACGCAGCCATTTGCGAATTATTGAATTCGCCCTGCGCGATGCGCGTCAAAATATCCCGCGACTGTTCACGGGTAAAGGTCTTGTTTTCAAAAAGATGGTTAAGTATCGCTTTCATAAAGCCCCCTGCCCCCTAAAGGGGGAATTTCAATTAGTAATTCTATATATTTTATTTTTTATCCCTTCTGCTCCCTCACTCCCCTTTAGGGGTCGGGGGCATAAAAAAAGGGTCGCCTTATGGCAACCCTTCGAATATTATTTTCAAACAAAAACAGGACTGCCAAACGATCACTCGTTAAGCCACCACCAGTTATTGTTGAATGTTGTTTTCATTGTTCGGTGACAAATATGGAAATTGTTTTTTCGAAAAGCAAGGGGAATGATAAATTTGGAGGAAGTTGATTGGGTTAAATGGTTGAATGGTTGATTAAGTTGCATCAAACCAATCAACTCAATCCAACTCATTCAACTTAATCAACTAACACCATGTCTATCCTGAAACGCAAATTCAATCCCGAGGATGACCTCGGTTTCGGCTACCAGCCGGTCCTCAAAAACCAGCCGCTCATATTGCAGGACGGCTCAATAAACGTAAAGCGTAAAGGGCTGCCTTTTTTCAGGCCGTATGATAATTACAACAAGCTCATTACCATGGGCTGGGGTAAGTTTTGGCTGCTCATTCTTTGTTGCTACTTCACCCTTAATGTCATTTTTGCATTTATTTACCTTGGAATAGGCGTTGAAAACCTTAATGGAGCGGAAGGTCATACAGCTTACGAGCATTTTTGGGACGCATTTTTCTTTTCAGCGCAAACGATATCTACGGTTGGCTACGGGCATATCAGCCCAAGAGGCATGGCTGCCAACAGCGTCGCCGCTCTTGAGTCGATGCTGGGCTTACTGGCGTTCGCTCTCGCAACAGGTTTGTTGTACGGGCGTTTCTCAAAGCCGACAGCTAAAATAGTTTACAGCAAGAACCTGCTGGTAGCACCCTACCTCGAAAATAATATGGGGTTGATGTTTCGTTTGGCCAATCTTCGTCGTAATACGCTAATAGACCTTGAGATAGAGATCATTTTCTCTTACAACGAGGATGTGAACGGCAAAATATTACGGCGTTTTTATCAGCTGGAATTGGAAAGAAAAAGGGTGAGCCTGCTGACCATGAACTGGACCATAGTGCATCCGCTGGATGAGAAAAGTCCGTTGAAGGACATGACACAGGAAGACCTTAAGCGCACGGAGGCGAGTTTCTCGGTATTGCTAAAGGCTTTCGACGACGCATTTTCCCAGACGGTACATTCGCGTACGGCCTATCAACATGACGATGTAGTTTGGGGAGCGCGCTTTAAACCGGCTTTTGACAGGGATGAGAATGGAAGAATTGTGCTGGACTTAAGTAAAATAAGCGATTTTTCAGAGACGGAATTGCCGGTAAAAGCAGAAATTGCATAAAAACTAAAGAAATAGTTGTTTTGCTGCTTTACTGTTCTTAATTTTATATAAAACCTTATTCTTATGAAAGCGATTTATCGACTTCCCCTTATTGTTTGTGCCGGCTGCGCAATGCTGAGCGCCATGTCATGTTCAAAAAAGCAAACACCGACTCCTGTACCTGTTCAAAATACCCCCGCGCAGGTTTACGATGCGAATAATCACACCGCAATATACCCAACAACCGGCATGGCCACTGACGCGTCAGGAAATTTGTATATAGCCAAAGGGAACATAATTGATATGATCACACCGGCAGGCGTGCAAACAATTATTGCAGGCGACCCGAACAACGAGAACGGTTATGCCGACGGCAAAGGTTCGGCAGCACTATTTGACATGCCGAGCGGCCTGGCCATAGATGCGTCGCATAATCTTTATGTGGCAGATGCAGCAAATAATGCCATCCGCAAAATAACCCCGGATGGAAATGTTACCACCATAGCTGGCGGCGGCAAAGCGGGTTACACTGACGGGCAGGGATCGGCTGCAAGGTTTAATTTTCCGCAAGGAATTGTACTGGACAATAGCGGGAATATTTACGTATCGGACACCGGCAACGACCTTATCAGAAAAATAGCGACCGATGGAACTGTTACCACTGTAGCCGGAAAAGTTGAATCGGGAAAAACTGATGGGACGGGCGCGGCGGCGAGATTCAATATTCCCGAGGGCATTACCATAGACAATAACGGGAACCTGGTTGTCGCTGACGCCGGCAATAATCTGATCCGGAAAATAGCTCCTGATGGTACAGTAAGCACGTTTGCCGGGAGCGGTTATGCGACTTCATTTGACGGAACTGGTAAAACGGCGGCTTTTGCTTTTCCGAATTCGATCACGATTGATGCACATGGGTATTTGTACGTGACC
>JAFDZL010000223.1 GCA_018266935.1 Bacteroidota bacterium
GGTAATTCGTCCAATGCATAGAATAATTGCTCCCAGAAAAGGCTGCGGATATATTCCGTTTCAGGTGTGGTACCTTCGGTCAGCAGGATAGCCCTAAAGTCGGGGCCGTCATCGTTTTCATCTTCGGAGGGGGCAAAGTCAAGCAATTCCTCGGTCTTTTTCCTGCTTCGGTCGATGATCTTGTTAGCGGCGACTTTGTAAAGCCAGGCGCCCGTCTGCTCGATCGGTTCGGCATTCACCACCGCGCTCAACTGGTACCAAACATCCTGCAGGATGTCTTCGGCATCGGCATCGCTTTTTACCCGTTTGCGGATAAAGCCCAGCAAGCCCTTACCATACGATCTGATTGCCTGTATGATATGATTTTGCTTTTCTTCGGGCATTACGGCGGTGATCAATTTGTTCTCCTTTTAAAGGTAGAGACGAATGACGCGAGAAAACATTTTAAAGAAAAATAAAATTCAGTTTAGCGACCCGGAAACCGATTTTATTACATTGAAATTGCGTAAAATAGCTTTTGATGTTCGACCAGTTAAAAGCCTACTTGGGTAAGCATATTGATATAACCGAGGAGGAACTGGCCGTATTTTGCAGCAGGTTCAGGTTGAAGACCACCAAACGGAATGAGATATTGCTGGAAGGAGGTAGTGTTTGCCGAAATATTCATTTTGTAAACAAGGGCTGCCTGCGCATTTACCTGGTGGATGAGCACGCGCGGGAATCGACCCGGTTTCTTGTACCCGAGGGCAGGTTTGGCACCGCATTTCCAAGCTTTATCCTGCAGGAACCATCCAAAGCCTGGATACAAAGTATCGAGCCGAGCGAAATATTATTGCTAAGCTATGAGGCGTTTAAAGAGCTACCACTAATATTACCCCGCTGGGAACAGGTCTATCGGATGAACCTGGAGCGCGATTATATAGATGCGATCAATCGTATTGAAAGCCTGATCACGATGGATGCCAAAGAAAGGTATGCGCTGCTAATGGCGAGTAATCCCGCGCTGATACAAAGACTGCCTTCCAAGATCATTGCTGATTACCTGGGCATCTCACAGGAAACACTCAGCAGGCTGAAATCAAAAATCTGATTTATTGACTTATGTCAAATCAATGCTACAATGTTTTGTCGTGCTTTGTGGTATGAAAAAGCTCATACTCATCATATCGCTGCTGGTTCCGTTTATTGCAGGAGCGCAAAATATTGGAGAAACAACATTGCATTTTAACGATGTTTCGCGCCAACGCCCGCTTACAACTGAGATATGGTATCCCACTGCTGATACGATCAAAAAACACGACACAAACTTTCAGCCATTCGCCAGGATGGAGACAGTGAAAGATGCCGCGATATCAGGCAAGTACCCCCTGATCATGATATCGCATGGAACTGGTGGCGGTAGGTTGACCCTGGAATGGCTGGCTGATATATTGGTAAAGAATGGTTTTATAGTTGCGGCGGTGGATCATTGGGGAAATACCTATGACAACAAGATCGCCATTGATTTTGTTACACCCTGGGAACGGCCGCAGGATATCAGTTTTGTACTAACAGGTTTATTGAAAGATGACAAATTTGGCCCGGCGGTAGATCGGGACAGGATAGGGGCCGCGGGATTTTCAATAGGTGGCTATACAGTGATCGCATTGGCCGGGGCCCAGCTAGACTACGAGGAGCTAAAGAACTACACCAATTCACCGGCCGGAACCAAGGAGTTGAACGTGCCCGAATTTCCAGGTTTGATCAACGTGGTCAGGTCAGGAAAAGTTGAAGAGTCGTTTAACAAGAGCCCAAGATTGCTGAAGGATAGCCGCATTAAAGCATTTTTCGCCATTTGCCCGGCTATTGGCCAAGGATTTGTGAAAAGCGAACAATTCAACAAAGTCGATAACCCACTCTACATCGTTGGCGCGGAAAGCGACAGTATCGCGCCTTACAAAACTAACGCGCTGCATTATCATGAGCTGATACCCAAATCACATTATTTCCTGGTAAAAGGGAAGGTGGGGCATTACGTGTTTTTGGGCGAGGCGGCCGAACCCGTTAAAAAACAAGGTCCGGTTTATTTCGTCGACGATCCATCGGTAAACCGTCACAAGGTGCATGAAGAAGTGGGGCAGATAGCCGTCCGGTTTTTTAAGCAAAATCTGAAGTGATCTTCCGGCATTTGTTTTAATCATTTAAATTTTCAATATTGCTGTTGTTAGCAAACCTCAGCATATGAAAACCGGCTACAAATGGCTGCTATTCGGCCTGCTTTTCGCCGCCTGTATAGCAACAGCAAAAGCTCAAAACACGGCCTCTGATGCACCTGCTGCCATCATTTCGGCAATGAAGAATTCGGAGAGTGACTGGAACAAGGGTAACCTGGATAATTACATGAAAATGTACACCGACTCATCGACCATGATGTACCCGACAGGCCCTGTCGGTTTGAGCAGCATACGCGACCTGTACCAGAACAAGTATTTCAATGGTAAAATGCCTAAGCAAAGCTTGTATTACAGCGAGATGAAGGTGACGATGCTGGGCGAAAATTATGCGCTGCTTACGGGTAAGTTTACGCTGAAAGGCGGCAATCTGCCAGAGCGTTCAGGCCGTTATTCACTCGTCATGGTGCTGACCAAAGATGGCTGGAAAATACTGCACGACCATTCCAGCTAAAGCACGAAAAACGCTAATCGAAAATACAGCTGCATGGATTGAAATAATCCTTTTCCCCCATATTTTTTCTATTTTATTAATTATAAATTAATAAATAGCCATAAAATGGGTTAAAAAACGGTGCGCAAAATTCACACCGGATGTTATTTTTGTATAGACCCTAATTATTGAGACTAAATCCCAATGTGATTTTCAGGATAATCTATTCTCATTATCCTAAAGTTAACCTGAATGATTAAGTCCTGTGATCTTTATTACAGGTCGGGGAAAGTTTACCAAAAAAAGATTAACTGTCAAAAGTACCTTGAAGGCGGCGTGCGTTCGGTGTATTTTACATGTCTGCATAAGTTATGACCAGGAATACTAACACGAGGTGGATCAACCGCCTGTCTATTCGTCAACGACTCATATTGTTAATTTGCACGTTGCTGCTATCGGCCATTATGACCTATGGTGTTAGCAGTTATTTTACATTGAGAACTGCTGTATTGCGCTTTGGAAAAGACCGGCTTGCTACTTTGACTAAAGAAATCGGCGCATCGCTTAGTCAGAGCGCGGTTATTCTACTGAAGGCAGGTGAATCTGTAGCCCGGCAAAATACAGTAATTGAATGCCTGCGGTCGAAAGGCAGGGTGCACCGCGAAGAAGCCATGACCGCGTTGGATAGACTGCATAGGGATTCCACTTTTATTTCCATCGATCTGCTCGATAAAGACCTCAAAACCGTTCTTCATGCCAAAAGTTCGACAGGCACGATAGATATCGATCCACGGAAAATGAAATCCTTAGCCAGCGTAACGCCAGGTGCCGGTCGGGTTGGAAGGTTTTATGAAGTAAAAGGGAGCATGTACTATCCGATTATAAACGCCATTGCAGATGGACAAAATATTATTGGATATATAGTCGCGTGGAAGATATTAAAGACAAGCCCGAAAGCCATGGCCCAGTTTTCGCGGTTTGTTGGTACTGACGCAGGATTTTTTGTTGCAAACCAGGACGGCAGCTTTTGGACTGATTTTATCAAGCCGATTAGACCCAGACCTTATAGTCTAAGTCGTTTGGGCAAAGTGCAGGAATACAAAAATGACGAAGGAGACAATGCATTTGCTTATGTCCAGCCGGTGGATAACACTGCCTGGGCAATAGTTATCGAATTTTCTGAGAAAAATATATTGAGTGTCCTGGGCAATTTTGTCAATTTGATGCTGATCATAGGCGTCTTACTGACCGCAATAGGTATCGCTGCCGCATGGATAACAGCACGTAATCTGACCAGGCCATTGAACCAATTGACGGCCGCAGCGAGGGCTATTTCCTCAGGCGATTACCTGACCCGAATACCCGTTGAAGTAAACCGCCACGATGAGTTGGGCAGACTCGCCGAAGCTTTTAATATCATGGAACAGTACGTGACGCAAACGTATGAAGAGTTGGAAGCCATGGTAGAGGAGCGCACAGAAGCGCTCAGCGAGGAGATAAAATTACGGAAAACGTCCGAAGACTTTCTACGGGAATCGCGACAACGATATCACCTGATGATCGATGAAGTGAAAGACTATGCGATCGTAATGCTCGATAGGCAAGGTAAGATACTGGTGTGGAATAAAGGAGCCGAACGGATAAAAGGATACCGCGAAGAGGAGATATTGGGTAAATCATTCATGTTGTTTTATACTGAAGAAGACATCAAAAATAAGAGGCCTCAAAAAATACTTGAAAAAGCTGCGAAAGACGGCCGTGCAAAAGACGAGGGCTGGAGATTGCGTAAAGATGGTTCGAAGTTTTGGGCCGACGTGGTATTAACATCAATTTTTGATGAAAATAAACTCGTCGGGTTTGCTAAGATTACGCGGGATATAACAGAACGTAAGAAACTTGAGGACGAAGTGGCTTTGCGAACTTTACAAATGGAGAAAGCCAACAAAGAGCTGGAAGCTTTTTCATATTCCGTTTCGCATGACCTTCGGACCCCTTTACGCGCAGTCAGCGGCTATTCCATCATGCTTAAAGAGGATTACGAAGATAGGCTCGACCCGGAAGGAAAAAGGATATTGGGCAATATTGTCGCGAATGCCAGGATGATGGGGCAGTTAATCGACGATCTGCTTGCTTTTTCACGCCTGGGTAAAAAAGAACTTATTCATTCAACCGTCAAGATGCAACAGCTTGCTACTGCCGTGGTGAATGAGCTTTTACAGTACGAGGAAAAGGATTACGATATTAGAATTGGAGAATTGCCGCCCGTGGATGGCGATGTGGGAATGATCAAAC
>JAFDZL010000224.1 GCA_018266935.1 Bacteroidota bacterium
CATGTGAGCAACTGATGAATTTACGTTTACCGGATGTGACGATACTGGAAGCGAAACCTATACAGCGGGATAGTATCGGCGGACAGTCAATAACTGTCCCTTTCTGCCACTTACTGGGACGAATAAGCAAAGAAATTTATTTTGAATTGCTATTGCCTGATAAGTGGAATGACCGGTTTCTAATGTCGGGAGGGGGCGGTTTTGTTGGCGCTATCCAAAACTCGTTCAGGGATAAGGTGAATTTGGGTTATGTCACGGCTGGAACAGACGCCGGACATAAAGGTTCCGGCGTCGATGCAAGCTGGGGCCTGAATAATATGGAACGGCAATTGGATTTTGGCCGGCTTGCTGTTCACCTCACAGCGGTCGTTTCAAAGTCCATTATTAACGCCTACTATTGTAAATATCCTGCGTATTCTTATTTCATGGGCTGTTCAAGAGGTGGCGGCCAGGCTATGGTAGAAGCCCAGTTCTATCCCGAAGATTTCGAAGGCATAGTTTGCGGCGCTCCCGCTTTTGACTGGCCGGGGACCGGTGCAAAATTAACACAGATCAGTCAAAAGAATTATCCTGATCCGAGAAATTTGACGACGCCGGTGATTACCAAAGACAATCTGCGCGTGCTTCAGGCTGAAGTTTTAAAGCAGTGTGATACCCTTGACGGCGTCAAGGATGGTATTATCAGCGACCCACGGGGTTGTAAATTTGATTTCTCCCGGTTGCCCGTATGCCCGGATATCGCCGCGACACCGGGTTGCTTTACGCCGAAGCAATTGGATGCCGTTAAGACCGTCTATGCGCCTCTTGTGAATAAACAGGGTACAATATACCCCGGGTATCCGTTTGGCGCAGAAAACGCGGATGGCGGCTGGGATCTTTGGATCGCCGGAAACAACCCGGCAGCGCATATGCCCAGCCTGCATTACCTGTTTAGCACCGGTATGTTTAAATACCTGGTTTTCAACGATCCGGGATGGGATTACAGTAAATATGATTTTTCAAATTTTTTCAGCGAAACCAAGTATGCGTCGGCTTACCTGAACGCGACCCAAACAGATTATACGGCATTTAAAAAACTCAACCGCAAAATGATCATGTTCCATGGTTGGAACGACCCTGCGTTATCGGCTTTTTCTACAATTTCCTACTATGAAGATGTTGAGAAAAACGATAAAGATGTCCGCTCCTATATTCGTCTTTTTTTACTTCCCGGCGTGCTGCATTGCAATGGCGGTCCGGGCCCGGATCAGACGGAATGGCTGACATTGATACGCGAGTGGGTAGAACACGGCCAAGCGCCCGAGCGGGTTATCATGTCAAAAAAGGCAGGCGGTAAAACACTGATGACGAGACCTGTTTTTCCTTATCCGAAAGTGGCCGTTTATAACGGCCAAGGCGACCCGAACGTTGAAACGAGTTTTACGGAAAAGTAGAAATCAATTTTGTCTGTCATTTTCATCCCGTAACTGACGAATTTGTTCCAGCGCCAGCACATCGATCTGGTCTTTGGGACGGTTGACAATACGTTTATTCTCGATTAATTGATTAATATGAAGGAATGGGATTTTCACTCCTTCTATATCGGCTATTGAGGCCATTTGCAGGCATTCGTCAAAGGTGTATTTTTCAAGGCCCTTCATACCAGTCATTATATCTAAACGAAATCCATTGTTGAGGTGAAATTCGGTCCAGCCCGGCACAAATTGCATGCGTTCGATCATAGGGTAGTCGCCCATACCGCAGCTTTTGAAGGCTGTTCGCAAAGCTTTTCGATTGTCAATGGTATCCTCGAGCCAGATATCCATGTCGCCGGTAAATCGCTGATACCCATGTAAATTTGCGGCGTATCCGCCAACCATAATGTAATTGACGTGATTGTCTTGTAACGCTTTCCAGAAATTTAATATTTCTTCATCAAAAACATCCACAATTACTTGGCAATAAAGGTTCTGTGAGATATTGTGGCCTTATTAAGGGTCTGCTGAATTTTGTAAAGTCGTGTGGCTTCTTCAAAGCGCTCTTTGTAGGTGCGCTTTAAGCCTTCTTTCAAATAATCCAGTTCGGCTTTATTAAAGTCAGGCGTTTTTTTCATGTTGAATGCGTGAGCACAACAAATTTAGCAAATAATGCCCGATAATAAAAAAGTCGTTAGACTTACGACTAAGGACTTTTGACTTTTAAAGCGCCCCGAGCCGGTCCTGATAGCTATCGGGACGAACCGGCACCGCCCCGCAGCCATCGGCATCTGCGGCCAACGCATCTATGCTGACGCCACGTGGATCTTCAAACGATGCTTATAACGCATATAATAGAAAACGATTGCAAAAATTATTGGGACGCTAATTATGTTCAGCAACTGCACTTCCCAGTAAACCCCTCCATACATTGCCCAGGTTTCCAGTAATACTAAACCGAAGTTGATATAAACCGCGATGTGCATGCTCTTCATCCTTACGCTGCTTATATCCGTTGTTTCATTTTTTGCTTTTGACCATATCCAGAGCAAAAAAAAGGAGAAGCAACCAAAAAAAACATTTTCAGAGACTTCGATTTTCGGAATTAGCCTTACAACAACTAAGAATAGGATGAACGCAACTGAAAGTATCCCTGAGATCACATAGTATGGCTTATAAGGAAGCAGCCTTAACAGGCCGATCAGTTTATTTCTTTTATCCTGATAAATTAGGTAGCGAAACCTAAAAATAAAAATCAGCCAAAAAATAAAGGTACAGCTATAGATTTGCATATCAAACAGGTCAATAGTGAAGTGGATGCTTACATGGAACGTTTCCGCTATAAGCATCAGTAAAAAATCGATAAAGATCAAAGAACCATTGACAAGAACGGCCCAATACAATGCAAGGGCACGCAGCCCGATTGTTACTTTGCTTTCGTTTTTCAATCTTGAGAACGCTATAAAGAAGAACCCTACTATCAAAAGCGTGATAATGAGCTCATCGGTCAGGTTATGCTTGCCCGTCCACCATTCACCACAAGTTGGTGTTTTTGGGGGCCCTGAACCATATGCCAGGAACGACATTACATAATCGCGATATGTGAACAAATACCCCAATATGAAGCCGGGAATCAATAATATAATGCC
>JAFDZL010000225.1 GCA_018266935.1 Bacteroidota bacterium
GTTTTCAACAGGGGCAAATCCAACGAAGTCACTGCTCTCGAAGGCGTCGATCTGACGATCAGCGAAAAAGAGTTTCTGGTGATCGTCGGGTCTAATGGTTCCGGTAAAACAACCTTGCTCAACCTGGTTGCTGGCAGTATTTCGCCAACTTCCGGCAGTATCCATATCGACGGTAACGATGTGACTAAGCTGGCCGACTATCGCCGCAGCGAATGGATAGCCCGCGTGTTTCAAAATCCGCTAAGCGGTACTGCCCCCGATCTGAGTATCCTGGATAATTTCCGGCTGGCAGCAATTCGTACAAAGGTCAAGGGGTTGCGGATAGGGATCGACGAGAAGTTTAAAAAAGCTGTGAAGGAAAAGATTGCCACGCTCGGCATGGGACTTGAAAACAAGATCGAACAGCCCATGGGCACTTTATCCGGCGGTCAGCGGCAGGCCTTAACACTGCTGATGAGCGTGATGGATACCTGTAAGGTACTGCTGCTCGATGAGCCCACCGCAGCGCTCGACCCGAGATCGGCTAACATCGTAATGCGAACAGCAGATAAGCTCGTCAAAGATTTTGGATTGACCGCGATTCTCGTTACCCATGACTTGAAGGATGCCTTTGTTTATGGTAATCGATTAATCCAAATGGCAGAAGGGAAGATCATTAGGGATATGGCCGCGGAGCCAAAATTATGTTTGAAACAGAACGATCTTTTTGACTGGTTTGCGTAGGCCCGTAAAGACTTCCGAAGTTCCAAAAACTTCGGAAGTCTGAATTAAATCAATTACTTCTTATAAGTGATCTTGTAGATCGTACCCAGGTTATCATCACTCACATATAGCGAGCCATCAGGACCTTGCGCCAGGCCGCAGGGGCGATGTTTGGCATTTCCTTTAGCTTTATCTTCAGCGCTACCCGCAAATCCATCAGCAAACACCTCCCACTTACCTGAAGGTTTTCCATTAACAAAGGGCTGGAATACCACGAAATAACCTGCCTGTGGTTCCGGTGCACGGTTCCATGAACCGTGGAAAGCTATAAATGCGCCATTCTTATACCTCGCAGGAAATTGGTTGCCCGTATAAAAAAGTAAACCGTCAGGTGCAAGGTGGCCCGGGTAAGACGCAACGGGATCTATAGCCTTTCCTTCATATACTTTTTTACCGTCGCCGCCATATTCAGGCATCTGCATTTTCTTATGTGTCCGCCAGTCATAATACATATACGGCCAGCCTGCATTATCGCCTTTATTCAACGCGTACATACACTCCGCCGGTAATACGGCGTTTTCTTTTGCGGTAAAATATTGTGGGAACAAGTCGTCTAACTGGTCGCGCCCATGCTGCATCACAAACAGCTTGTTATCCTGTTTATTCCAGTCGAGCCCTACTACGTTTCTCAAACCCGTTGCATAACGAATGCCATCCCCATAATGCTGGTTCGGCTTGCTCGCGCTGAATTGCCAGATGCCGCCTGCCGAATCAAGAATAGGACAGCCTTTTTGCCCGGGCGAACCTTTAGTGCGGTCTTTCACCTGGCAGGCATTGGAGTAAGCGCCAATGTTCACGTACAGATGGCCGGCATTGTCGAGCGTGATGGCTTTGGCTTCGTGCTCGCCGCGGTTTAGCAGGCCAGTAACGATCTTTTCGGGATGCTCAGGATTCGCTGCTTCGCCGTTAGCGTTGAGCTTAAAGCGAAAAACCTCCTGGTCTGAAGAAGCGTACAGGTAACCATTTTTGACAGCCATGCCGGTACCCGTGAAGTTGCCGAAGCTCATTTTTATTTCGGCCTTGTCGCCATTTTGGTGAAGCAACACGATGCCTTTGCCGTTCTTAAGGCCCCGCAGCTTTGCATATATCTCGTTTTGCGGCGTTACCGCAATGTGCCGTACGCCGCCAAGGTTATCGGCTATGATAGCCGCGCTAAAGCCCGATGGCAACGTAAGACCGCCGTTCGCGTCTTCAGGGTTTTTTGGGTCATTCTTTAATGCAATAAGCGATACCAGGCCGCCAATTGCCAGCGCCGGCACCAGGAAAGAAGCCAGTAGTTTTCTTTTCATGATGTTGATGGAGTTTGATGACCAAATTTAATTGTTTATACAGCAAACATTAAAATGTGTTTTGTATCAATCCAATGACATGATGGCTGGTATTTTTCATTTAATATTCATGTCGGTAAAAATTATATTTTTATAATAGTTTATTTTGACAAATTTAATATGGTATTTATATATGATATTATGCGCTTGTATTGAAATATTAAACC
This sequence comes from Bacteroidota bacterium, assembly GCA_018266935.1. Classification (GTDB taxonomy): domain Bacteria; phylum Bacteroidota; class Bacteroidia; order Sphingobacteriales; family Sphingobacteriaceae; genus Mucilaginibacter. The sequence goes on from JAFDZL010000225.1 coordinate 2,258, forward strand.
TTTTCAGAGTGATGCAGTCATAGCTATATAAATTCTTAATAAAATGAAAAGGTTATTATTAATATCAGCGATAGCAATGAGCGGTATATTGTACAACACCGCAGATGCACAGATCAGGTTCCATGCGGGCATACGTTTTGACTTGCCAAGGGTTGCGGTTGCCGTTCAGGCGCCGGTTGTTTACAACGAACCTGTAAATTATGATGGCGACGAAGATTATTATTACCTGCCCGATGTTGACGCCTATTACAGCGTCCCCGATCAGTGTTATTATTATAACGACGGCGGGGCATGGGTATCAGCTTCGTACTTGCCTGGGGCCTACCGTGATTACGACTGGAGGTCGGTACGTCACTACGAAGTGCGCGCACCACGCCCGTACAAGCACGATGATTTTTACCGTGCCAAATTCAACGGTGCAGTTTTTGCCGGAAGATGGGACGACCGCAGGTATGACAACCGTGTAAACACCTATTATCACCCTATGGAGTATAATCGGGATCATGATGGATATGATCGTTATGATAACTTCAGGAATCGTGGAAGTTATGAGCATAATGACGATTTCAGAGAGCGCGGAAACTATGAGCGTCACGGCGATTTCAGAGACCGTGGCAGGTTCGAAAATGATAATTTCAGGCACGGAAGATCTTAATTTCCCCAATATATATAATGAAAACCGCCTTGCTGATTAGCAGGCGGTTTTTTTGTGTATCAGGAATGCTGCATCCTGAGCACTTGCTCGGCGAGCTCATCCACCCAGCCAGAAAAATATGGCTCGGTGCCGGCAATGCGTTCCCA
>JAFDZL010000226.1 GCA_018266935.1 Bacteroidota bacterium
GTTTACCTGTATCGGGCAAAATGCTTTCGCCGATCATCACAGCGCCCGAATCGTCGCCGTTCAAAGCAGACAGATCAAAATCGGCCAGTTTATTTAACAAAACCGTATCAGTAGTCTGCGCCCTCGAGACCAGGGCAGCGAAAATAAGCGAAAGTACCAGGAATAGTTTTTTGAGCATAATATCGATGGCAGTGCACACAAATATCGCATTTTCAAACCAATCCTTTCAATTGCAAATAAGCGGCCCTCATACAATGTCCGCATGGCCTGTAACCTAGAGATATTGCCTCGGCTTCGGACCGGAAGAACACCCGGTTGCCGGCATTCATTCGTTTACCAGAAGAGCAATTCAGCAGGCCATATATCTTCAATTTCTTATTCCCGGCGAACGTTATTTCGCCGCTTCCGACAAGCTGTTTCAATTTCCGGCTTCGGCCGAAAGTGTCTCTGCCAAGATCAAGGTGAGCGATCATGAGGCGTCGTGAAAAATAATGCCTAAAGTATGTCGCTGACCCGAGGTGACTTCACTCACACCATGCTTCATATTTACCCGGTAATATCCACGGCTGCCTTTTACCGGTCGAAAGTTGGTCGTGAATACCAGCGCGTCACCTTTTCGCGGCTGCAACACAATGGCCCTTGATTGCGCCCTTGGCCGTTGTTCTATCATTACAAACTCGCCGCCCTGGTAATCTGTTTCCGGATCGTCCAAAAACAGCACCATTTGCATAGGAAAAAATATTTCGCCATAAAGGTCCTGGTGCAGGGTATTATAGCCCCCTTTGCCATAGCGCAAGATCAATGGCGTCGGCCTGTTTTGGTTGTGCGCATTGCATAGGTCCAAAAGTTCGGTATGCGTAGCCGGGAATCGTGTCTCAATGCCCAGCACTTCCATCCATTTATTCGCGATCGGGGCAAGGTGCGGGTAAACCGCCTGCCGAAGCTGCTCAACTGCTTGCGGCAAAGGGTAGCTGAAATATTTATATTCACCTAACCCGAAACGGTAGCGTTCCATCACTATTGTTTTCCGGTACAGGGTGTTGTCGTCATATTGGGCTTTGAGCGAGTCGCATTCGGCCGGCGCCAGAACGTTTTCGAGCACAGCATAGCCGTTATCATTCATCCGGCCGGTGATATCCTGCCAGTCGAACCGGTTAATTCGTTGTTGCATGATGAAAGGATTTACACCGCCATTTTATGTATTTGCGCCGCTTCCCAGCCGATCATCGCCGTTTTGCGCGTCGAACCCCAATGGTATTGCCCGAATTCGCCTGTGGATCGGATCACACGGTGGCAGGGGATAAGGAACGCTACCGGGTTATCGGCCACGGCGCTGCCAACCGCCCTGCTGGCATTGGGTAAGTGTATCTCTTTGGCTAATGAACCATAGGTCTCCAGTCCGCCCATGGGGATCTTCAATAATGCATCCCAAACTTTCAATTGAAACGCGGTGCCCTTCAGGTGCAGCTTGATGTTCGACAGTTTCGACCAGTCTTTTTGAAAAATGAACATCGCTTCCTGCTGGATATGGTCCACCATCTGATGGTATTGTGCATTCGGGAATTGTGCTTGCAGCTCATGGAAAGCCTTTTCCTTGTCATCCGCGAATGCAAGATGACAGATGCCTTTTGGTGTCGAAGCGACAAGGATGTTGCCAAAAGGACTTTCGGCAATGCTATAGTTGATGATAAGCGCCTGGCCGCCATTTTTGTATTCCGCCGGGGTCATGCCTTCGATATTGATGAACAGGTCGTGCAGCCGGCCGGTTCCGGAGAGGCCTGTTTCAAATGCCGCATCGAACAATGTAGCCTGTTTCTCCTTGAGTATGTTTTTGGCGTATTCGACACTTAAATATTGAAGGAATTTCTTCGGACTGATACCAGCCCAGTCGGTAAACATCCGCTGAAAATGAAAAGGGCTTAAGTGCACCTTTTCCGCGACCTCGTCCAGGTTGGGCTGCTCTTTGAAATTGAGCCTGATATAGCTGATCGCATCGGCGATACGCTGGTAATTGATCTTTTCTTGTGTTTCCATTGTATTGTAATTTACAGATCAAAATTACCCCGGAACAAGGCGCTGTAAAACCCGGAACTTGCTCAGTTAAGTTTTTAGTTGTTCTTTTGCTGATAAATCTAAATCATAAATAATGAAACCATCATGAGCCGCAGCTTAAAAATAAATGAAATGGCTCAAGATAGCTTCATCACCTTTAAAAAAACAAATTCATTCGATGAAAAAGCTATTTATATCAGTGCTTGTTTTATCCGGGTTTTGTCTGTCAGCAAAGGCACAGACCGCTTATAGATCCGAGATCGGGGTCAATATTGGCCTCAACCAATCTACCGTGCAATATACAGGCACTGGAGAAAACGCGGATTACCGGGCCGGCATTAATTTGGGCATATCAGGCGAGTATTATTTTTCAGATCGCTGGGGCATAAAGGCGAAAGTGATCTATGATCAGAAAGGCTGGGGTAACGGCTATCTCGTATTGTCCGATGGTACCCAGATAAACGGTGTGGACTATCACCTGGACTATATCACGATTCCGATGATGGCCAACTGGCACTTTGGCCGTACGCGCAACTGGTACCTTGATTTTGGTCCGTACCTGGGTTTCCTGGCAAGCTCGAGCGAGACGTCGCACAGCGCTGACGTGAGCCCGTTATTTAACAGCACGGACGTGGGTATCGCATTTGGCATCGGCGTAAAGATACCGGTGTCGAACAGGGCAAAATTGTTTTTCGAATATGACGGGCAGGGTGGCTTAACCAATGTGTTCACCCAAAGCGACGGTACCTATCAGAACATCAGGTCGAGCCTGAATTTCGGGGTTATCTTTCCATTGCAATAAGTACCACGCTTAGCGGGGGCGTTTGCCGCGTACTTCGGCAAACACTTTCCTGTAGTTCTTAAAGAAATCCCAAATCGTTTCGCATGCATCCAGGTTATGAGTCACGGGGCCTATGATCATTTTGGGCAGGTATTGGGGACCATCCGGCCAGGTATGACCGCCGCCGACAATGGTGTAACCAACCACTTCAGCGCCGTATCCGTTGCTGTACTCCTCCCTGATCACGCTCGTGTGGTCATAGACATGAACAGGCAATTTGGTAATAACCGGCTTGCTATTGCAACTGTCAACCGCTGCCCATTTATTCAGCACTTCTTCATGACCATATATTTCGCCCCCTGAACCTTTTTGCATTTGGCCGCCTTCAAACGGTACCAGCGGATCATCGGTTCCCTGGATATACATTACCGGCATGTCTGCGGGTTCATAGCCCGCATCTTTATCCATCGATGCGCCCACCACGGCTATGGCAGCGATACGGTGATTCAGTTCACAGGCCAGGCGGGAGGTCATAAAACCGCCGTTCGACATACCGGTCACATAAACCCGGTTGCCATCGGCGTGATATGTTTTAATAATATAACTGATCAGCTCATCGATAAATTTCACATCATTAATGCCTTTGTTGTGCGCCGGTGTTCCGCGGCCGTCGTTCCAGCTGCGGTCTATGCCCTGCGGGCAAACAATGATGATCTTCTCCCGGTCCGCTATCGGCCTGAAATCGGCGAATTTCATCTGACCTTCGGCAGTTCCGAGCCTGCCGTGCAGGGATATGATAACGGGCAGCCTGGATGTTTCGCCGAAACCTGCCGGCAGATAGGTGACAAAGTCGCGTTTGATATGATCGACTGTGATCGTTTCCTTTTTTTCCTGCGCTGACACGCTGAGGCTTGTGAGGATGAGTAAGACAAGAAAAGTTTTTCGCATACGGGTTTTGACGAAAGGCAATGCCGATAGTTTAAAAACTACTGGTAAATGATAACGTATGCCTAAAATAAACTAATATCCGGAAAGTCAGGACTCAGGCGCTTTTGAATTTCTTATCGCACTTCGCACATTTGATATCGCCGTTGCCCCTGTCCTCCCAATAATGATCGCAATTTGCCCTGAGATTAATACGCGCGGTGATATATGCTATGGTTATCACGATGAAGACGACAGTGAGGAGTATGCAAACGATCAAATACATAATCGAACAAATAAGAGGTCAGCGGATGTTTTCCAATATATCTTAGTGAGCAATAACTATCAGGGCACGGCAAATGTTTGATACTTATTCAACGATATTTCAACAGGCAGATAGAAATGTTGATCATCAGAGCGAAATTAAGAACTTATTTTGTGTTTTCAATACACTATGGCAATTTTTTTTCATTTAGATTAATTTATGATTTGGCCGGGATCAAGTTTCAACATAGTACTGGGCGTGAAAATTAACTTGTAACGAGTTGGCAAGGTGAATGTTAACCAACATTGCGTGACATGGTGGATATTACGACATGACGATATCAATTGCCATGGAAAACGACAATACAATCCGGGCAGCCACTTCAACCGGTTTAGTTAAGCTGACTTATTAAACAGTGATTGATACTGTACGGCAGGATCAGGATTGGATATAGCTGCGCAGTTGCTCGATAGTTTCCTCGTGCGACAGGATAGTCTCAGTTACCAGATCATTGATCGAGACGATGCCGCATAGCTGGTTGTTCCTGAAAACGGGCAGATAACGGATATTGTTCTCGCTCATGATGTGCATACAAGTCTCGATCGAGTTGTCCGGAATAATATGCGGAAGATCGGTGGTCATGATCTCGCGAACCGAGGTTTCATCGGAAGATTTTCCTTTCAATATTACCTTACGCGCATAATCACGTTCGGTTAGCAATCCCAGGTACTCGCCATTTTCCGTCACGATCACCGAACCGATGTTCTTATCATCCATCAACCTAAGCGCATCCAATACCGATGTTTCCGCGTCGATAGAGATGGCGCCGCTTCCCTTGCGTGCAAGGATATCCGAAACTTTTTTCATAACTAACAGATTTAGTGGGCAAACAGGCTTATAACCAAATATACAAAACGAATTATAACAAAACCACAATAATTTAAAATCGGATTAATTATTTTTAGGTTTATACTTTGATCGCCTTATGCCACGAATTCTTTTTTACAACTTGGTCGCGTTTTTCCTGATGACAAATACGAACGTGTATGCCATGCAGACTGATTCAGGGAAATACTATACCTCACCCGGGGGGGGCAGGATATATTATGAAATCAAAGGCGAGGGTTATCCTGTTGTGCTTATTCATGGTTTTACGGGGACCAGTCAGGGCTGGAAAAGGGGCAAACTTTACGGCGATCTGCTCAAAGCCGGCTATAAAGTTGTTATTATGGACCTGCCGGGCAATGGCCTGTCTGACAAGCCGCATACCGATGAGGCCTACGCGAACAATGCAGAAGCTAAAGACGTGATGGGCCTGGTAAGTTCATTGAATATAAAAAGCTATGACGTTGTCGGCTATTCCCGCGGGTCGATCATAGCTTCAAGCGTGATGGTGATGGACAGGCGGGTAAACAAGATTGTTTTAGGCGGTATGGGCGATGCCTATACGAACCCCGAGTGGCCGCGACGGATACATTTTTATAAAGCACTGACGGGTGACGATACGAGTTATCACGAAGCGGATGGCCTGATCAAACATATTGAAAAGGAACATCTCGACCGAATATCGTTCGCCCTACAGCAAAAATGGCAACCGTCAACCAGTCCGCAACAATTGGCACAGGTAAAAGAACCGGTGCTTATTATCCGCGGTACAGAAGACAAGGAAGAAAATAACTCGGAGACCGCCCTGCAGCAATTGATACCCGGATCGAAACTGGCCTATGTTCCGGGCGACCACGGGGCCGCTTCGCTGAACCAGCAATTTTCGGATTCAGTGCTTTCATTTCTTAAATGAGGGCCGGGAGTCTAATATTTTTTCCGTAACGGATATGTTACATTGTATTTTGGCGTTTTAAGTGTCGTGTTTTGTTTTAACTCTATTGTGCCAAAATTTGTCATCCTGTTTGTGCTAACCTTTAGTCCTTATTTGCTGCGGGCGCAAAAAGCCATCGACAGGCGCAGACAAATTGATACGACGGGTAAGCGCGACCTGATCGATGTTGGCAAGTCCGTTTTAAACATTCACCCGTCAAAAATAGATTCACAATCGCACAAGGCCGCTTATTTTTCTTTTTTGCCGATCTCTTATTCCGTTCCCGGGGGCGGCACGGCCCTGTTTACGGCTACTAATTTTGCCTTTTATACCGGCGACAGAAATTCGACTTACCTTTCTACGGTGACTTTCACGCCTTATTTGAATTTCAGCAAACGGTTTGGCCTGCCTTTGCGATCCAATATCTGGACCAATAACAATGAATGGGTGATACAGGGCGATACGCGCTTTTTGGTATATCCGCAAAATACCTGGGGCCTGGGCGGCCAGCAGCCTGAATTCAACAAATTTGTAGTCAATCATCAATACATACGTTTTTATCAAAGCGCGCTTAAACGCGTAACTCCCTATTTTTACGTAGGCGCAGGATATAATTTGGATTATTACCTGGACATAGAAACGGACAACCCCAATGCTTTGCAGCGTTTTACCGGTTACCCGTACGGCACCTCTTCCGATATGAATTCATTTTCTTCGGGCATTACGCTAAACGCACTTTACGATACGCGAAATAACGATCTTAACCCTATGCCCGGCTCTTACATTAATGTTGTTTACCGGATGAATTTTAGGGCGCTGGGCAGCGATGCCAATTGGCGGTCACTTTTTTTAGATATGCGCAAGTATGTCTCATTGACAGGCGGAACGGAGAAAAATGTCCTGGCATTCTGGACGTATTACTGGAAGACATTTGGCAATGGCATTCCTTATCTCAGCTTACCCAGTATCGGCTGGGATCCATATCAGCATTCAGGACGCGGTATTCAACAAAACCGGTACAGGGGCAATGCACTTGTTTATTTTGAAACAGAATACCGGCGCGACATTTTGTCCAACGGCCTGCTTGGCATGGTTGTATTTGCAAACGTCAATTCGGTGAGCCAGCCGGTTACAGGCAACTTTGCTTACTGGCATCCTGCCGGGGGAGCGGGCTTGCGTGTTAAATTCAACAAAAAATCGGATACCAATATAACTATCGACTACGGCTTTAGTGAAGGTTACAGGGCGGTTATTCTTGGGCTTGGTGAAGCATTTTAGGGTAATTAACCAGGGGAAGCAGTCCTATTGGCAAAATAAATCGTGAAAAATCTTGTTAATTAATACAAAAATATTATATTTGGTAATGTAAGCCGGTTTTGCTTGTACCCGATCCTGCACAGTTTTTGACCCAACGCAGCTTTTAAACGCATACTTGCTTTTATCAACAATTTCTGCCGTAAAATTTATGTTAAAACGTATTCTTGTTCTCGACGACAACGAGGACATATTAGATATCGTACAGGAAGCATTGTCTTATGCGCATTTCGAAGTGGTAAGCGTTTCGGAAGGTAGCAAATTAATGTCTGTACTTGAGGAATTCAACCCCGACCTGGTGTTGCTTGATTACCTGGTCACGGGTATTAATGGCGGCGAGATATGCCGACAGATAAAGGCTCATCCAAGGTTCAATAATACGCCTGTGATCCTGTTTTCAGCGTACATAAGCCATGGGCACGACCTGATGGCTTACGGTTGCGATGCTGTAATGAGCAAGCCTTTCGATCTTTTCGAACTGATCGATACCGTGAATAACCTGATTTGCTGACCCTGCGGCACACGTCATCTATTTAACAATTTAATAATACTGCGGCCTGGTTAAAAACCTTTCATAAGGGTATATTTGGTGGCTAACTGAACTAATACAATCAGCCCCAAATTGTATTCATAATGATAACTGCTGCAGGTTACGAAAACAGTGTTCAAGAATTGTCCCCCAGGCTACCGGTCTGTCCCAGGTGCAAAACAGAGTTCGGTTACCGGGTTCGCCGGGGATTTTTGTTTAAGAGGGTGTTGAACTGGCTGCCCTTAAAGCGCTATTACTGTTATAAATGTAAAAGCAAGCGCTACGTTTGGGGTTAACCTTTCCGAAAATTTTACCGGCTTATTTTTACTCAACCTTATCTAGTGCGCTTATTATTTGTAACTTTGCTTTTTTAATAGTAATTACAGTTAGTAGTACCAGCCGACCTTAAATTGACCAAAAAAGCTAAACCTGAAAAAATATTATATTGCCGCAAATGCGGATCTTCATTCCACTACCAATTGCATCGCCCGTGGTTTGTTAAGACTTTTCTTTTCTTTTGGCCAGTCAGAAGATACTTCTGCGCGAAGTGTAAACGGGCTTATTATGTCCGGATTGATTGAAATATAGTGTCAGTTCAACTGTACACACCTCCTGTCGCAGTGTACGGATTTCTGTACTAATTTCTTCATCAGTGAGGGTGTCATTTTTTTTACTTAATATTATCCTAACAGGTTATTTAACCAGGAAGCAAAAAACTCCGTTTTTGGTATAATCCTTGAGGTCTTTGCAAAAGATATTTTTGAAAGATGCAAAGGATATTAGTTGTTGACGATAATGAAGATATTTTAGAGGTTATAAAGCTGATACTTGAAGATTATAACTACGATGTAATAACGCTGTCAGACGGAGGGTTATTGCTCGATAAAGTAAGCGATAGCCATCCCGACCTGATCCTGCTCGATGTGATGCTTGGCAAGGTGGACGGACGCGATCTGTGCAAAACAATAAAAACGACCCCAGAGACCAGGGACATACCCGTTATATTGATCTCCGCCAGTCATTATGTGCAGGAGCGCCATACGCTCAACGGCGTAGCGCCGGATGATTTCCTCGCGAAGCCATTTGATATCGGTGATCTTTTGGAGAAAGTGCAGGCACATACTGTAGCTGCGTAAGGGTTTATTTCAGCCGAATTTGCCGCTCTTATAAGCAGTTGAATACTACATGTAATCGTACTTGACCTGCCCGGCTTTGGCGTTTAAATTCCTGGCGAAATATTGATTTTTATTTCTTCACATTAAGCGCCTCAAGTTCCGCATCGATCTTCTTATCCCACTGGCTTTGGGCATAACCGTCGCGGCCATGACGGGTTTCCCTGTCGTATTGCGTTTGCATCCGGTGGAGTTCGCGCAAGGTTTCCAGGTATTCCATATTGATATCGCCATCGTAGTTATCGGGGGGCAAATTCATAGCCAGCAGCTTCTGTTTGAAGTGTTCGCCTATGATCTTGTCGATATCAAAATGCCGCTGCTCGTGGTTCAAGGCATAATCATCCTGCGCACGGCTGCGCACCCAGCAGTCGCTTTTGGCCAGCTCCACTTTGATACTGATGTTCAGATGGATCACGCCATGTACAACAGACGCCTGTTCCGTATAACCGACGCTGGTAAATATTTCGGCGTCAAAATTACCGGCCATTGGTTTTTCCCTGAAATCGGGCCAGGTAAGCGGCCTGCCGACAGAATAATAGATCGTATCACCTTCAGTCTTTTCGCTGAAGTCGGTCAGGCTGACCTTTACGGATCTTGCCAGCCTGGCATCCGTTTCTGCGTGGTCGTTCATCCATTTGTTAAACCAGATCAAGCCCTGTTCGATTCCTTGCCTGATGGTAGGCTCGGCCATATTGGCAACAGCGTCCGACCGGGCATAACGTATGCCGGCTGTATATTCGGTTAAAGCCAGCGAGCCGTAATTTTTTTGAAGGCCAAATGCCAGATCGATGGCCAGGTGACCGCCGATGCGCCCGCCGGGCTGGCTTGTTTCCGTCAGTTTCAGGGCTTTAATGGAAATGATAACCGGCCGCAGGCTGGTATCCTGCTGCAAATTATTGCCGATAAAATGCCTGATCGCTATCGGCACTCCGTCTTTCAGATCGCCGGCGCGGGTCACATAGCCGTGCGCCTCGTCTTTAAAAATCAGGGAAGCTGCTGGACTTTTATTGGGCCGGTCGTCGGTAACGTCGGCTACATAAAATTCATGCGGCGTAAAATTGAGTTTTGCATCGCGCAGAACGATCTGGCCCTCAACTTTTTGGACCCCGCCGAACAGTAAAATGCTAACAATTGAAAACAATATGATATGCAGGCGGTTTATGTGCATGATTATTTGCAACGATTTGGAAATGATTGTATTGTTTATCGTTATAAAGTTTTCCACACCAATAACAAGCCCGAAATATCGCCGTTCAGTAATTAAAATGTGTTATTCACATTTGTGAATTACTTGTGTGGACTGCATTTTTGCGATATCGCTACTTTCGCATTGAATACCGCGCGCTTATGAAATATTATAAATACATCGCTCTTTTTATCCCATTACTGTTTACAATCACCGCCAGCGCGCAGCAAGACCCATCCTACGACGTTTACCGCACTTACCAGACTGCGACCGACCTGATGAATAAAGGTAAGTATGTTGCGGCAGCCGAACAATTCAGGCTGGTGGAATCGTCTAGGCTTGAAACGACCACTCAACCAAAATATGAATCCAGGTTATCGCTGGTAAAGGAAGATGCTCAATATTATGAAGCCTTCTGTGCTTTGCAGTTGGGAAACGACGATGCCGAAAGCCTGATCCTGAAGTTCAGCAAAGACCATCCCGAAAACCCGCTTACAAAGCTTGCGTTTTTCGAAATAGGCAAGCTGTATTTTAAGCAAGGGAAATACGAAGATGCGTTAAAGTGGTTCGATAAAGTTTCAGCGGGAGAGTTGAACGGTTCTGAAAATGTCGAGTACAAATTCCGTAAAGGCTACGCCTATTTTGCCACAAACGATTATCCAAAGGCGCAGGTGCTGTTCGCCGAGGTCAAAAATACTGACTCGCCGTTCACCATCGATGCAACATATTATTTCGCTTACATCGCTTACCTGAATAAAGATTACCACCTGGCATTGGTGAATTTCGAGCGACTAAAAAACACTAAAAAATACGAGAATAGCTATCCATACTATATCACTGCGGTTTATTTCCTCGACAGGCGCTATAACGATGTGCTTAACTACGCGGTGCCGATCGTTAGAAATACGCATCAGCAGCACGAGACCGAAATGCTGCGCATTATAGCCGCATCTTATTTTGCCAATAATGACTACAAGAACTCCGTAGCCTACTACAACCGGTTTGAGCAGGAAGACCGCGGGCGCACGCAAAATACGCAGGACAGCTACCAGATGGGTTATGGCAATTATAAAATGGCCAATTATCCCAAAGCCGCACAGGAATTGGTGAAGTTGGTCGATAAGAATGACATTTACAGCCAGAACGGTAATTATACGCTGGGCAATGTATTCCTAAAGATGAACAATAAGCAAAGCGCGCGCAATGCTTATTTCGTCGCGTCAAAAATGGATTTTGACGCCCAGTTGCAACAAGATGCTATTTATGAATATGCCAAGCTCTCGTATGAACTTGATTTCAATACCCAGGCGCTGGACGCAACGCGTTTGTACCTGAAGAGCTATCCGCGTTCGCCGCACGACGATGAAATGAAGACGCTGCTGGGCGAGGAATTGCTCAATTCGCATAATTATAAGGAAGCTGTTGATATACTGGAGCCAATACCGAACAAATCAGCAAGCGCGAAAACGGCCTATCAAAAGGTGACCTACTATCGCGGACTTGAGTTTTATAACGAACGTGCTTTTGAGAATGCCATCGGTATATTTCTGCGGTCGCTGAAATACCCTATGGACAGGAGGGTAGAGGCGCTGACGGTTTACTGGATGGCCGAATCGATGTTCGAGGTGCGGAAATACAGCGAATCGGTGCAGAATTTCGAGCGGTTCCTGGATATGGATTATTCCAGCAGCCTGCCGATTTACAATTATGCTAATTATGGCCTGGGCTATGCGGCCTTTGGCGGCGAGCAGTATCGCAAGGCCGCTACTTATTTTGAGAAATTCCTTAAGGGAGGTGAAACTGACCGCAACGTGATCAACGACGCGGTGACCCGCCTGGCCGACAGCTACTTTGTATTGAAAGATTATGCCGCGGCCCGTGAGTACTATGATCGCATTATTGCCCAGCATAGCAAAGGCGAAGACTACGCCTTGTTCCAGCGAGGTATGATACAGGGATTGCAGGGAAACCCTGATGCTAAGATCAGCACGCTGAACGATGTATTGAGCCAGTTCCCCAATTCCGATTATGCCGATGACGCTTCTTTCGAGATAGCTTACACCTATTTCCTTAAGAACGATTTCACCACCGCAAAAACCGACCTGCTGGATATGATACAAAAATACCCTCACAGCAGCTATATCCCGCGCGCGCTGGTAACGATGGGCCTGATCGATTACAATGCCGGCAACGACGACCTGGCCATTGTTTCGTTCAAAAAGGTTGTTGCGGACTATCCGTCAACCGATGAGGCCAAGCAGGCGATGAAACAAATGCAGAAGATTTACACCGATAAAGGCGACGCGCAAACGTTCATCTCATACGCAACTACTACGCCACTCGGAAATTACACAGCGGCGCAGCAGGAAGATATCATGTTCAACGCCGCTAATAGCTTGTATTTGAGGGGCGATGCAGCCGGAACGGTTCAGGCGGTGAACGCATACTTCGATAAGTTCCCGAACAAACCGATCTATGAAAAACAGGCCCGGTTTATTCGCGCCGAAAGCCTGGTGGCATTAGGTAAACCGAACGACGCTGTACAGGATTATAATGCGATCCTGAACGACTGGACCAGCGCCTATACCGAGAAGTCGCTCATCAGTATGGCCAAGCTTTACATCGCCCAAAAACGATATAATGACGCTGTAGTTTTCCTGAAGAAGCTGGAGACTACCTCAGAGTACAAAGAGGATTATTCATTTGCGATCAACAACCTGCTGATGTGCTATTCTAACATGAATGCGCCTGACGATGTGCTCAAATATGTCAATCTTGTGCGCAATTACGAAAAATCGTCCCAGCTGGACAAGTTTAAAACGGGTTTATTTGCCGGCAAGGCTGATTTGTTGAAGAGCGATACCGCCGCGGCTGTCAAAGAGTTCCAATATACGGTTGACAACACCAAAACAATCGAGGCGGCTGAGGCGAAGTATAACATCGCCAACATCGAATATCTGAAGCATAATTATAAGTCGTCACAGAAAACCTGCTTCGACCTGGTGAAGGAATTACCGAATTATGATTACTGGGTGGCCAAGACATTCATCTTGCTGGCTGACGATTACGTGGCGCTGAAAGACGATTTCCAGGCTAAGGCAACGCTTCAAAGCGTGCTTGACAACTATAAGGGGAAAGACGACATATTAACCACGGCGCAGCAAAAGCTCGATCAGCTTGGCGGAGGTAAAGGAAAAAAACGCCCCGCGGCCAACCAGGAAAAGAATGTGCCTGATACCAGCGGAAACGCACAGCCTGATACAACCAAAAATAATTAAGCTAAGAGGACTGAGAAATGAAGATCAAATACATATATACGCTGCTTAGCTTGATCGTAGTATTTTACGTTGTTCCGGCTTACGCACAGAATAAAAAATCTAAAAAGAAAGAACCTGCGAAAGCCTCGCAAAAGGCGCCGGCTAAAAAAACCACTGCACAGAAAACAACTGCTCCCGCCGCATCAACCGCCCAGGATACGACGAAAAAAGGGCAGAATGATAATAACCTGACGGAGGAGATCATCGTTACGACGAACTATAAACCTGTTTTGGCTGACGCGGTGAAGATCCGCATCAACCCCGACCTTTCGGATAAGACTCCTTTCAAGGCGCCGCTGACCTATGTCACGCTGGATAAGCGCCTGGAACGCAATACCGACATTAAGCAACTTGAGGCGATGAAAATGCCGCCGGAGGTGGATTCTGTATTATCCAATAACTATGCGCGGTTGGGGCTGGGTAACTTTAAAACCACTTATGGGGAGGTGTATGTGAACAACGGCAAGGACGAAGGCTTACAGTTGGGCGCCTTTGCCAAACATTTGGCACAAAGCAGTTCGAACCTCAATAAGCAAAACGAGATCAGGGATGAAGTTGGCGTATTTGCGCGTGGGGTAACGGATGAGAATTCGTTCACCGGGCGCCTCAATTACAGTAGGCTGGGAACGAACTTTTACGGTTTCGACCAGGCTAACCCACCAGGGGCGTTTACGCCGCTGGCGCAGCACTTCAACACTTTCAGCGGCGAGGGCGAGATCACCAAAAACTATAAGGACGAGCCCAACGCTTTTACCTATGCGGTAAAACTGAATGGCTATATCTGGAACGATGCTTTCCAAGCGAAAGAGAACAACATCGTGCTGACGGGCTTTTTGAACGAGACTGTCAACCAGTTTTATGCGGGATTAGGCGCTTCGCTTGATCTGAGCACGCAGCAGGATAGCGCCTATTCGATCAGTAACAATATTTTAAGGCTGAACCCATATCTGAAGTTCCAGGGCGACAATTACAAGATAGACGCAGGCTTGAACCTGGCGCGCGAGTTCGGTTTCTCGTCACGCGCCTTCATTTTCCCGTCTGTGAAAGCAGAGTTCCAGGTGATACCTAAGTATGTGCGCATTTTTGCGGAAGCGAGCGGCGACGTCAACAAATCGTCCCTACGCGATTTTTCGGTTATCAACCCCTACATGGGCCAGGATATAACGATCATTAACTCGGTTGACAAGCTCGACCTGAGCGTCGGTCTTAAGGGTATGCTGGCGCCCGGGCTTGGCTTTAAGGCTACTGTTTTCCGCAACAGCGTAAAGGACCTGCCGATGTTCGTGAGCAACTTTAACGCCAGCCGGACTAATAATACTTTCCAGGTGATCTATGACAACGGCAATTCACGCGTCACCGGCTTTAACGGAGAATTGGATTTCAAAGCCTCGGACGATTTCGACCTGTTTGGCCGGGTTGAATTCAGGAACTATGTGCTGGCGACAGAGGCTCAGCCCTGGAACCTGCCGAAATTTAAGCTTACGGCCGGTACCGTGATCCATATCACCAGCCAGTTGAGCGTCAATGCTACCTTGCTGTACCGCGGTAGTACCTTTGACAGGACGGTTACTACCAATGGCGCAACAACGACGACCACTTTTATCCCGATCAGCGGTTTTGCCGACCTGAACGGCGGGGTAGAGTATAAGCTCAACAGCAGGTTCTCGATATTCGGGCAGGTGAACAATATATTGAATACGACAAATCAGGTATGGCTATATTATCCTAACTACGGATTTAATATATTTGGCGGTGTCGGGGTGCATTTTTAAGTGTTGAGTGTACCTGGTTTATAATCAGTTGAATGGATCTGGCCATCTACATAAATGAGTTGTTAGGGTTAAAGGGCGAAGTAAATGTGCCGGGGATAGGTTTCTTTCAGCAGAAACGCATCAGTGGGTACTATAACGAAAACGAAAAAAAGTTCTACCCGCCGCATAACGAGGTAGTCTTTGATCCGCAGCCAAAAGAAGACGACGGGCTTGCAGCCTATATTTCCGGCAAGAAAAATATTTCACCCGCTTCCGCAAAGTATTTTATCGATAAATATACCACAGGGTTAAAGACACAGGCGGCAGAGCACAAAGTGGATATCACCGGGCTCGGGCATTTGTTTTACGAGTATTCGATGCTCACCTTTAAGGCTGCTAAAGCTTATGAGGGCAACGATCCTTCATTCTACGGCCTGATGCCTGTAAAGGCGGAAAAAAGTAGTACCGCGGCGACTCCGGTGACGCCACCACCAGCGAAACCGGGGCCTGTTGCTGAAAAGCCGGCGCCTGAACCGGTGATTGCTGAACCTGTTGCTGAAAACATACAAGCTGAGGAAGAAGAAACGTACACGGATACCCGCAGCTACATTCCGCAGGAGGCGTATGAGGACGAAAGCCCCGGCCGAAACCGAACGTGGATAATTATGCTGCTGTTGGTTATCGTAGCGCTGCTGTGTTTTGGCGTAGCATATCAATATAAGCCGGAGTGGTTCGGCAAAAAAGCCGCGGTGGATACGACGATCGTCATTAACGGGCCCGCGCCGGTGAAAAAAGATACGACTGCAAAACCTATGGCGAAGGATACTACGCGGTCAACGGTTGAACCGGCGACTACAGTCAAGGCTCCTGTTGATACTTATGCAACGGTACGTTACGAAGTGCAGGCGGGCGCTTTCAAAACACAGTCGAAGCTAAAGGCTGTGATGGCTTCTTATGAAAAATTGGGGCTGCATCCCCGTATTTTACAGCATGCTCCAGGCACATTGAAAAAAATAACGTTGGGAACCTATTTCAATCAGGATGACGGTGTTAGGGTTGAAGACAGCATTAAAAATATCCCGGGCATAACTAAAAAAGATATTTCATTACAAACATACAATCCAATTAAACAATGATGCTATTAGCACAAATAACCGATACGGCCCACAAGCTGGTTGACACTGCCGGTAAAAACCTGCCGCAGGTAGCTCCCCAGGACGAACTTCGCTTTGGCGACCTGCTCGTTAAAGGCGGATGGATCATGCTTCCTATCGGGTTGCTGGCCGTGCTGGGCCTGGTCATATTTTTTGAACGCTACTTCACCATCCGCAAGGCCGCGAAGGATGAGTCGAACCTGATGACCCAGGTGCGCACCAGTATCCTCACCGGAAAGCTGGAATCGGCTATCGCGATTTGCCGTAACAGTAATTCGTCTTTGGGGCGGATGCTGCAAAAGGGCCTGCTGCGTATTGGACGCCCGATCAAGGAGATCGAAGGCGCTATCGAGAACGTAGGCAAGCTCGAGGTATCCAAGCTGGAAAAAAATATCACTATCCTCGGTATTATAGCCGGTATAGCGCCGATGTTCGGGTTCCTGGGAACCATTTACGGTGTGATCAAAATTTTTTATGATATATCCAAGACGGATAATATCAGTATGGGCGTTATATCTGGTGGCTTGTACGTGAAGATGGTGACTTCGGCCGCCGGATTGTTCGTCGGTATCATAGCTTATGTATGTTACCATATCCTGAACATGATGGTGGATAAGGTGATCCTGAAACTGGAAACGGACGCTATCGAGTTTATTGATCTGTTAGAAGAACCAAGCAAATGAACCTGAGAAAAAGACACGGGCGCATATCGGCCGAGGTGCATACCTCGGCGATGAACGATATCATGTTCTTCCTGCTGTTGTTCTTTCTTATCGCATCGGCAATAACCAATCCGAACGTGATCAAATTGCTGCTGCCAAAATCCTCATCAGGTCAGGCGGTTTCCAAGAAGACAATCTCAGTAACCATTAGCCACGACCTGAAATATACCGTTAACAATAAGCCGGTGCGGGTGGAAGATCTGCAAACCACGCTGATGGGCTATAAAAGCAAGACCACCGAGCTGACCATAGTTTTAGGGGTTGACAGAACGGTTGCCATCCAGGACGTGGTTCAGGTGATGGATATAGCGCAAAAATTGAATATAAAAATGGTTTTGGCAACAGAACCCAAGAGTTAGTTGGCAGTTTGCAGTGGGCAGTTGGCGTAAACCGCTGCAAACTGCAAACTGCGAACTGCAAGCTGAATAAAATGGTAGATTACCAACAGGAAGAAAACAATTATCCGAAAGCCTTTATGGCGACGGGCATCATTGTGGCTGTGATGGCCGTATTGTGCTATATCATTGTTTTCACCAGTCCGCCGCCGCCGGAAATGGGAACGGGCGGTATTTTGGTTAATTATGGTACTACCGACAAAGGAATGGGCACTGATTACATGAGCACGGAAGAGCCTTCGATGGCTGAGCATCCCAATCATAGCCAGCCAACCAAAGTAAATAAAACCGAGCCGACCCCTCAAAAAGCGGTAGCCGAGAAAAACGATAAGAAAGTCGTTACCCAAAATACCGAGGACGCGCCGGAGGTGAATAATGCCAAAAAGGTGACGAATAAGACGCTTTCTACCGAACAGCCTACCAGGCCAGCCAAGCCCACGTTAAATCAGAATGCTTTATACAAGGGTAAGACCAATAATGCCACGGGAACCGGCGATGGTACCACCAATACGCCCGGTAACCAGGGCAACCCTAACGGATCGAACCTGTCGAATAACTACAATGGTACGGGTTCAGGCAATGGAGGATTGGCATTAGCCAATCGAAGCTGGACAAGCAGGCCTTCCGTTGACGACAATCACCGCCGGGCGGGCCGTATCGTGGTAGAGATCCATGTGGACAAGAACGGCAATGTTTTATCAGCGACTGCCGGCGCCAGGGGGACCACGATCACCGATTTCGATCTTTTTAACAAATGTGAAAAGGCTGCGTTAAACGCCAAGCTCAATGCCTCTGACAATGCCCCCGATACACAGGTCGGCTTTGTGACTTTTATATTCAAATTGCAATAATTGTCAGTTCACAGTTTGTAGGTTGTGGTCGGCATTGCCAAATTGTATAGTTTTGACAGCCTATAGCTGCCAACTGGATACAGCCAGCTGCGAACAGGAATATGGACTACCAACAAACCCTCGATTACCTCTACAGCCAGTTGCCCATGTTTACGCGGGATGGGCCTTCGGCGTTCAAAAAAGATCTGACCAATACGCTTGAACTATGCGCACGGCTTGATAATCCTCAACATAAATTCAAAAGCGTACATATCGGCGGCACCAACGGTAAAGGATCGACCTCGCACATGCTGGCGGCGATATTGCAGACCGCCGGTTATAAGACAGGGCTTTACACTTCGCCCCATTTACGAGATTTTCGCGAACGTATCCGTATCAACGGCGAAATGATCAAAGAGCAGGTCGTGATTGATTTTGTGGAAAAGCACAAGGCGGATTTTGAAGTGATCAAGCCTTCATTCTTCGAAATGACGGTCGCGATGGCCTTCGATGCATTTGCCCGTGAAAAAGTTGATATAGCCGTCATCGAGGTTGGCCTCGGCGGAAGATTGGATTCGACCAATGTGATCATGCCGCTGCTGTCGGTGATCACGAATATCGGCTGGGATCATATGAATATGCTCGGTGACACTTTGCAACTGATAGCGGGGGAGAAAGCGGGTATCATCAAACCTGGGATCCCCGTTGTTGTTGGCGAATATCAGCCTGAAGTAGCGGATATTTTTCTCAATAAAGCCAGGGAACAAAAAGCGCCGGTCAGTTTTGCTTCGGAAGAGTGGAATGTTTTGAAGTCGGAAGTCCGAAGTCAGACGTCGGAAGGCTCGGAAGAGTATCTTAAGATTAGGGTATCAAAAAAAGACTCAAAACTCAATACGCAAAACTTAGAACTGGATCTGACAGGCACCTACCAGGTGAAGAATTTAAAAACTGTTTTGTCGGCTGTTGAGGAACTAAAGAGACAGGGTTTTATCATTACCAATGAACAGGTGAGTTCAGCATTGAAGCAGGTAAAAAAACTCACGGGTTTGCATGGCCGCTGGGAGATTCTAAGCCACGATCCGCTAACGATATGCGACACGGGCCACAATCCCGAGGGTATTGCCGAGGTGCTAAAGAACATCCAACATACTCCTCATAAACATTTGCATTTTGTAATGGGTGTGGTGAACGACAAGGACATCAGTAAAATATTGGATATGCTGCCCAAAAACGCCGCGTATTATTTTTGCAGGCCCGATATACCGCGCGGGTTGGACGCGGAAAGCTTAAGGCTGAAAGCGGAAAGCTTTGGGCTGATGGGTGAAATATACCAGTCGGTAAAATCAGCGCTGAAGGCTGCTCAAGATGATGCTTCAAAGTACGATCTGGTGTTCGTCGGTGGAAGCACATTCGTAGTGGCAGAAATAGTTTAAGCTCGCTATCATTCTGCAAATCTTTAAATCTGTTTAATCGCGGTTCAGACAAAAACGTTACTTTAGGGCGAATCAAAAACAGCTTCACTCATGACCTATTTGCCTTCCCCCGACCGTTATAAAAATATGATCTATCGCCGCTGCGGGCGCAGTGGCATTAAACTCCCGGCTGTGTCGCTCGGCCTTTGGCACAACTTCGGCGGAGTGGATGTAATGGAGAATTTCCGGAAGATATTACACCTGGCATTCGACAGCGGTATTACGCACTTCGACCTCGCTAATAATTACGGGCCGCCGCCGGGTTCGGCTGAGGAAAATTTCGGCGAGGTTTTAAAAAAGGACTTTCGCGGCTATCGTGACGAAATGATCATCTCAAGTAAGGCAGGTTACACGATGTGGGATGGCCCTTATGGTGATTGGGGTTCCAAAAAGTACCTGGTTGCCAGTCTGGATCAAAGCCTGAAACGCATGGGACTGGATTATGTGGATATCTTTTATCATCACCGCCCGGATCCCGAAACCCCGCTTGAAGAAACGATGACCGCGCTCGACCTGATCGTAAGACAAGGGAAGGCGCTTTACGCGGGTATCTCGAATTACCCGGCTGACGAAGCCGCAAAAGCTATCGGGATATTGAAAAGGCTCGGCACGCCTTGTCTCATCCATCAGCCCAAATACTCGATGTTCGAGCGCTGGGTTGAAGGTGGCCTGCTGGATGTGCTGGAAAAAGAGGGCGTAGGCTGCATCCCATTCTCGCCGTTGGCGCAAGGATTGCTGACCAATAAGTATCTCCACGGCATTCCCGAAGATTCGCGCGCAGCGAAATCTACGGGATATCTTCAGGTGGAGCAGGTGACAGATCAGCGTATTGCGCAGGCCAGGCAGTTAAACGATATTGCAAAAGATCGCGGGCAAACCTTAGCGCAAATGGCGCTGGCATGGCTACTGAAGGATCAACGCGTAACATCAGTGCTGATCGGCGCCAGTCGCCCGGAACAATTGGCCGATTCGCTGAAATGCCTGGACAATATAGCGTTCTCAAAAGAAGAGTTGGAAAAGATCGAAGCTATCCTGAGATAAATTATGGACATCGTCAAGTGGGGTATCATCGGCTGCGGCAATGTCACGGAGAAAAAAAGCGGCCAGGCATACAATAAAGTGCCGAACAGCAAGCTCGTCGCCGTGATGCGCCGCAATCCCGAAAAGGCGGCCGATTACGCCGCCCGGCATAAAGTTGACCGCTGGTATTCGGACGCTGAAAAGCTGTTGAACGATAGCGAGGTGAACGCTGTGTCCGTCGCAACGCCGCCGGCAAATCACCTGGAATATGCTTTAGCCGCATTGCAAAAGGGCTTGAATGTTTATGTAGAAAAACCGGTTACCCGGACAGCCGAAGAAGCGCAGGCCATGGCCGACGCGGTGAAGCACCACAATGGTAAACTCACGGTAGCTCATTACCGCCGGGCGTTGCCCATGTTCCTGCATATTAAAGAACTTTTAGCCCAAAAAGCGATCGGCGAGGTTCGTACCGTACAGATCAGGATGTGGAAAAGCAGCAAGCCCGACCTGGTGGCCGAATCAGAAACAAACTGGCGCGTTCAGCCCGAATTGTCCGGCGGGGGGTATTTTCATGACCTTGCGCCGCATCAACTCGACCTGATGCTGTATTTTTTTGGCGAGCCCGAAAAATATCACGGCTATTCGCTCAACCAGTCCAATGTTTATCCTGCCGACGACCATGTTTGCGGCGAGATCGTTTTCAGGAACAAAGTGGTTGTCAATGGGTCGTGGAGTTTCAACGTCGCCGAAAGCCAGTCGGTCGATCTTTGCGAGATGATCGGCACCAAAGGACGGATCAGTTTCCCGTTCTTCGGAAATTTTGTGCGAGTGGAAAATGACAACACAGACGAAACCAAAACCTTTACCCATCCCGAACATATCCAGCAGCCGATGATCGAAAAGATCGTGAGCTATTTCAGAGGAGAAGGGCCGAATCCTTGCCCTATTGAGGAAGCGGTAACGCTGATGAAAATTTTGGACGCGTTTACGGAGAAGTAAAAAACTTACGAAGTTTTACGAACTTCGTAAGTTTCGGTAGGTCAGCTTTTCTTCTTCGGTACCTTTGCACCTTCTTTTCGCGCCTCCGATAAACCTATCGCCACAGCTTGTTTTTTACTGGTCACCTTTTTTCCGCTGCGGCCGCTTTTCAATTTGCCCTCATGCATTTCGTGCATGGCTTTCTCAACTTTTTCCCCTGCTTTTTCCGAATATTTTGCCATGATTTTAGTTTTTGAGTGAATAGTAATTTACTAACAAAACGAGAGCGCCAACAGTTTTCAACGGATAGTTATTTAAATTTATCCTGATGCACAACATATCCGAAACAGACCTGATATTGAACGAAGACGGCAGCGTTTATCACCTGAACCTGCTGCCCGGCGATATTGCGGACACTGTTATCACGGTCGGCGACCCGGAACGTGTGCAAGAGGTCAGCAAGCATTTCGATCGCATCGAACTGAAAAAGGCCAAACGCGAATTTTTAATGCATACCGGAGCTATTGGCAGCAAGCGGTTGACGGTGCTTTCAACAGGCATAGGTACTGATAACATCGATATTGTATTGAATGAACTGGATGCCCTCGTCAACATCGACCTCGAAACGCGCTTACCGAAAGAGCGCTTGCAAAGTCTCAATATCATCCGCATAGGTACGTCAGGAGCTATTCAAAAAGATATTCAGCTTAATAGTTTGCTGGTTTCGAAAACAGTGTTCGGATTGGATACGCTGATGCATTATTACCAGCATCATAATACGCCGGAAGAAGACCAATTACTCCAAGAATTTAAAGCTGTTTTGCCTGTTGCAAGTCCGTTTACTCCATATATCGCCTCGGGAAGCAGCCTGCTTATCGATAAACTTTCGAAAGGCTTGCAACAGGGTATCACCATAAGCGCGCCGGGATTTTATGCGCCGCAGGGCAGACAGGTCAGGGCAGAGGCCGCTGTTGAGGGATTGATGACTGCTTTACAAGGCTTCAGTTCTCACGGGCAGCGCGTCACCAATATCGAAATGGAAACGGCAGGTATCTATGGCCTGGCTTCCGTGCTGGGGCATAAGGCCGTTTCGTTTAACATCATCCTCGCCAATAGAGTCACTCAGCAGTTCAGCAAAGATCCGCAGCAAACGATCAATAGTTCGATTGAACTCGTGCTTGAAAGGCTGTTATCTTAAAATAACCTTCCGAAAATATTTTCCTATATTTCAGCAACTAATCACACCAAAGCTGATAAACAATTAATTCCCCTGAAAAATGGCTTTAAAGAAAGTTGCTGCACCTTTTTACGAGCGGCTTGCCCTGGTGCTTGTTGGCATAGTGGCGTTAGGATACCTGGTTATCCTGGGTAAGGACTTCATCGATCCGCTGGTTTTCGGCCTGCTGTTTGCCATCCTGCTGTTGCCTGTTGCGAATTTTCTTGAAAGGAAAGCCAAGATTCCGCGCGGTGCTGCCGCTTTGGTCGCTATAATTTCACTTATTGCAGTTATTTACGGTGTCATGTACCTGGTCGGCGCGCAGGTTGCCAATCTTGCCAACGACTGGCCCATGCTGAGCAAACAGGTTGGCAGCTCAGTCAGGGAGATACAGAGCTGGATAGAGTCGTCGTTTCATGTCAATATGCAGAAGCAAATGGATTATGTTCACAGCGCGACCAACCAGATCATGTCGTCGGGTACCGAAGTTGTGGGCAGTACCTTCGGCGCTATATCGTCGCTGATGCTCTTTTTAGTTTTCATCATCATCTTTACCCTGCTTATTTTGCTTTACCGGAGGCTGCTGTTCAAATTCCTGTTACAGGTTTCGGGCGAAGAAAATCAACCGACGGTGTTCGACATTGTCCATAATGTGCAGCGGATCATGCGTCAGTATATCCTGGGTCTTTTGCTCGAAATGTTTATTGTGTCCTGCGTCGCCTGCACTATTTTCCTGCTTATCGGTATCAAATATGCCATACTGCTGGGCATCATCGTGGGGCTGTTCAATATCATTCCATACGTTGGCATTTTTACCGCGCTATTCCTTAGCTCACTGGTCACATTTGCTACCGGAACCCCTCAGCAGGCATTGCTGGTAGCTGTCGGTGTCATAGGTATCCATCTTGTCGATTCCAATGTGTTGTTACCTGCCGTGGTGGGATCAAAGGTTCGGCTGAACGCGCTGCTTTCATTCCTGGGTATTGTGGTCGGCGAAATGATGTGGGGCCTTTCGGGCATGTTCCTGGCCATACCGGTCATGGCGATCTTCAAGATCATATTCGACAGGATTGAATCGCTGA
>JAFDZL010000227.1 GCA_018266935.1 Bacteroidota bacterium
CAACGAAAGGACTGATTTTGGGAAAGAAATCATTCCGGAGTCCATCGGCACACACCGCGTGGCAAGCTACCAGTATGAGGGTTATTGGACCGATATAGGTACTATACCTTCCTTTTTCGAGGCCAACCTGGGGCTGACGGACGACATCCCGCAGTTCAACCTGTTTGCCGAGAATTCGATCTACACCCGCGCGCGTATGCTTCCGCCATCAAAAATTTCGGGTACGCATTTGGAAAAGACCATAGTTGCCGATGGATGTATCGTGAATGCCAGCCATATCTACCGCTCGATCATCGGCATTCGCTCACGCATAGGGCACGACTCCATTATCGAAAACTGCTACGTGATGGGTAATGATAATTACCAGACGCTGGACCAGATCGAAGAACTGCATGCCAGCAATTCGCCTATCATGGGCATCGGCGATCGCTGCTGTATCAAAAATGCGATCATCGATAAGAATACGTTTATCGGCGATGACGTGAAGATCAATTGCGGACCTAAAGTGCTCGAGGATGGTGACTATGGCACGCATACGGTACAGGACGGCATTGTAGTGATCAAAAAACGCGCGATAATCCCGCACGGGACGGTAATTTAAGCCGAACCATGTAAAGGGGTTAAAATAACAGAGATCATGAAAAAGATCATAGCATTATTAGCCGTCGCGTCAATTGGTTTTGGCGTGGCGGCTCCGGCTTTTGCCCATGAAAAGGTTGCTTCCGACACGACTAAGCTGAAAACCCGGAAGAAGCCGATGGTGAAGAAAAAGACGAAGGATACGACCAGGAAACAACTTTAATTTTATGCACTGCCTGCTTTATCGAAAGATTTGAAAAAACAATCGGGGCGTTGATTGTTAATATTCAAAATCAAATCTTCTAATTCTATGAAAAAAGCAATCGCAATGATCGCTTTAGCGGCGATCTGTTTTGGCAGCACCGCTTACGCTTTTACCCCGGTAAAAGTGATGCGGCAGGACACTACCACCAAAGTAAAGGTTAAGAAAAAGAGAGATAAAGTGAAGTTGAAGAGAAAACCGGTAAAAAAAGACACGACTGTAAAGCAATAGTCTTCTTTACAACAAAGCCCCCGGGAAATTCCCTGGGGCTTTGTTGTATCCGGTAAAATGGATTATAATTCCAGGCTTCCGCCAATAGGTGGTAACTGGAGGTTCAGTCCTGCTTTCTTGAATTTTTCCGTCACTTCAGATTTATTGATCCTTATCGGCGGGAAAGTATCATAATGCACCCCGATGATATTCTTACAATTGATAAACCCGGTTGCTTTGATAGCATCATCGGCACCCATCGTGAAATTGTCACCGATCGGCAGGATGGCCCAGTCCAGGTTTTCATCGGCCAGCAGCTTCATGTCGTAGGTGAGCGCCGTATCTCCGGCAAAATAGACCTTTTTGCCTTCAGTGTAGATCACATATCCCGCGGGGTTGCCGCCGTACGAACCGTCGGGCATCGAACTGGAGTGTATGGCGCTAACCATCTTTACACGCCCAAAGTCAAAATTAAAACTGCCGCCAATGTTCATGCCATGCACATTGGTTATACCGGCATTTTTGCCGAGCCATACCAGTATGTCATAAATGCAGATCACTTTGGCTCCGCTATTTTTTTGAATGGTAACAAGGTCGGCCATGTGGTCGCCGTGCCCGTGCGAAAGCAGGATGTAGTCGGGCTTTAAGCTATTGACATCAATATTTTTTGCCAGTTCATTGGGCGAAATGAAGGGGTCGAACAATAATTTTTTGCCGCCTGTTTCCAGCTCGAAACTCGACTGACCGTAATAGGTGTATTTCATGATGGATGTTTGTTGTAATGTTTTAAAGTAGGAAAGTTGAAAGGTTATTGTAAAAAGCAAAAATATCACATTCGTGCAATATTCAACTTTACAACATTTCAACCTTACAACTTTCCAACAAATCACTTCCCGAACAAATTCCCTAATCCGCCCATACCGCCGAGCATATCGCGGCTCAGTGCGGCCATTTCGCTTTGATTGATGTTTTCGGCTTGCTCCAGCGCTTTATTTACCGCAACGACCAATAGCTCCTCGAGCTCTTCCTTATCGGCGCTTTTTAAAAATTCTTCATCTATAGTGACGGACTGCAATATCTTGTTAGCGTTGGCAGTAACGGTTATCATGCCCCCTTCGGCGCTGCCGGAAACGGTAATGCCTTCCAGGCGCTTCTTCAGGTCCTCGGCTTTCTGTTTGGCTTCGAATAGTTTATCAAACATAGGTTGTAAATGTTGTAATGGTTGTATTAGTTGTAAAGGTTAGATAGCGTACAAAGTTTTGAATTATTCCAAACTTCTACAACCTTTTTAACAACTACAACCTCTACAACCCGACGTCAGTCATCCGACGTTTCACCGGAACCATTGTACGCACCTTTGCGGATAACCGGCACGCCCTCCATTTTGTACAGGTTGTCGAGGTGCAGCAGCGAGCCGTTACAGAGGTTGCCGAGCACGACGATGGTCACGTCGTTCTTCAGGTCGCGCACAAAGATGTGCCTGAAACCGTGCCACCAGCCGGTGTGGTAAACCACTTTTTCATTCGCCCCATCGAACAGGCGCCAGCCGTAGCCATAGTTGAAGTGACCGCGGATCATGGGGTTGCGGTCGGTATATGCGGAGTCTTGAGTAGCGGGTTTAATGAGTCGTCCTTCGCGCAATGCCTGGTCGAACAAATAGAGGTCGCCGACAGTGCTGTAAATGCCCTTGTCGCCAACGGGGCCATCCAGCACGTTGGGCACAACAGAATAGCGCCAGCTGTTGCGATCGTGACCGATCACATCAACAGGAATCTTATCATATACTGCTTTTGAATAAACAGCAGTATGCATCATGCCGGCGGGCTTGAAGATATTGTCCTTCATGTACTGGGCATAGCTTTCGCCGGTCACCTTTTCGATGATCGAGCCCAGCACCATAAAGTTCGAGTTGTTATACAGGAAGTGCTTATTCGGCTTGCTGAACGGAGCAGGTTTGTATTTGGCGATCAGCTCCATGGCTTCGGCATTGGTGATGCCCTTTTTTTCGCTCCAGTGATTGGCTCGGTACAGGTCGTCGACAAAATATACGTAGTTCATCATGCCCGAACGGTGCGTGAGCAGCAGGCGGATGGTTACACCCTGGTAAGGAAAATCAGGGAAGAAATCGCGCACATCCTGGTCGAGTTTGATTTTGCCGCGCTCCCACAGCTGCATAATAGCTGTTGAAGTCATGGTTTTGGTAACCGAGGCCAGTTGGAATTGAGAATTGATCTTCAGGCTGTCGCGGGTGAGATGATTGGCCCAGCCCAATGCATTTTCGTACAGGATATGGCCGCCTTTTGCCACCAGGATGTTGCCGTTGAAACCCGCTTTGTTATGCAGCCAGTGAAAAAACTCGTCGATCTTCTTATCGGAGTGTTTTGCATCATAGCGGAGTATCTCGGACGGGTTGAAAGGAGCCGCCGGTGCGGTGTAAGCTTTTTTGGGGCTGGCGTTGTTGTTCTCGCATGAGGACATGGACAGCAAGCTTGTGGCAAATAGCATTAATATCGTGTACACTGATCTCTTCATAATTCCTTAACTCTTAACGCCTGCGAAAAAAGTAAATTATACGGCTTTACTAAAGTAAAGTTTTACACATTTTTATTCTTTTAGTTAATAACGTTGCGCACAAATGGGAAAGACTTACGAAGTTTTAAAAACTTCGTAAGTCTTTCCCGTCAATAATATGTCCTTAGTCATTCCCCGCATCATATAAAACCCTAAATTTGCCGCGCACATAGCAATAAATGCCATGAATTTCAGAACCGAACACGATACCATGGGCGAGGTGCAGGTACCCGCCGATAAATACTGGGGCGCGCAAACCGAGCGCTCGCGCAATAACTTCAAAATAGGGCCCGAGGCTTCAATGCCGAAGGAGATCATCAACGCTTTCGCTTACCTGAAAAAGGCAGCGGCCTATACCAATGCGGAATTAGGGGTTCTGTCTGCTGAAAAGCGCGACCTGATCGCTAAAGTTTGTGACGAGATATTGGAAGGCCAGCATGCAAGCGAGTTCCCGCTGGTGATCTGGCAAACCGGTTCGGGCACGCAATCGAACATGAACGTGAACGAGGTGATCGCCAACCGTTCGCACGTGATCCAGGGCAACAAACTGGGCAAAGGCAAGACCTTTATTCACCCGAATGATGATGTGAACAAATCGCAATCGTCCAATGACACCTACCCAACCGCGATGCACATCGCAGCCTATAAAATGGTGGTCGAGGTGACCATCCCTGGCATTGAAAAATTGCGCGATACACTGAAAGCCAAATCTGAAGCTTTCAAAAGCGTGGTTAAGATCGGCCGCACGCACCTGATGGATGCCACTCCGCTAACTTTAGGCCAGGAATTTTCAGGTTATACGTCGCAGCTGGATCATGGCATAAAAGCATTGAAAAACACGCTCGATCATCTATCGGAGCTTGCCCTTGGCGGAACTGCTGTTGGCACTGGCATCAATACACCAAAAGGCTACGATGTAAAAGTGGCTGAATACATATCCAAATTCACCGGGCTGCCATTCCGCACCGCTGAAAATAAATTTGAAGCGCTGGCTGCGCACGATGCTATCGTGGAAAGCCATGGCGCGTTAAAACAGATCGCGGTTTCTTTAATGAAGATCGCTAATGACATCCGCATGCTGGCTTCGGGTCCGCGTTCTGGTATTGGCGAGATCCACATTCCTGACAACGAACCAGGTTCATCCATTATGCCCGGTAAAGTGAATCCAACGCAAAATGAGGCGGTTACGATGGTGGCCGCACAGGTAATGGGCAACGATGTGGCGGTTTCGGTAGGCGGAGCGAACGGTCATTATGAGCTGAACGTCTTCAAGCCGGTGATGGCGGCTAATTTCCTGCAATCAGCGCGTTTGATCGGTGATGCCTGCGTATCGTTCAATGATCACTGCGCCGTTGGCATCGAACCCAACTACGAGGGCATCAAAAAGCACCTGGAAAACTCGCTGATGCTGGTAACGGCGCTCAACACGCATATCGGTTATGAGAATGCGGCGAAGATCGCCAAAACCGCATTGAAGCAGAACCAATCGCTTCGCGAAGCGGCCATCGGTCTGGGCCTGTTGACCAACGAGCAGTTCGACCAATGGGTTCGTCCGGAAGATATGATCGGCGGGTTGAAATAGAGACCTTCCCGCCTCACCCTAAATCCCTCTCCAAAAGGAAAGGGACTTTTATATGTTTAGGTAGTTGTCTCCACAGGGGACTGTAAAAAGATTGTTATAGATGCGAAATTCTTTTGCCCCTTACCCCTTTGCTTTTTGCTTTCTGCTTTTTGCTTTCTGCCTAAGTTCCTGTTCATTCAATGCGAATTTGCAGGGTAAAGGCGAGGCTTACCTGCAGGGCGAATGGCGCCAGGACTCGGTGCCGATGCAGCAAAAGTTAACAGAATATTCACTTTACAATATTAGCTTTAGCTGCGACTCGTTCTTTATGCGCATCAGCAGTTTCAGCAAAGCGAACAACGGCGACAGCAAGTGCACCGTTTCAGGTCACTGGACCGAATATGTAAAGGGCAATTACCAGCAGCGCAGCGACACGCTTCGTCTGCGCGGTCAGTTTTGCAATGCCGACTACAGTTTGAAACAGGAAGGCGGGTGTTTTCGCTCGGGCGTCTATGAAGAAACGCTGATGGTTAAAAAAATTAAAGATTCGCTGATCCGGTTTTCGCCCGCGTCGAGCGTAATACCGATCGATGTACGTCTGATCAAACGAACCACCTGCACACAGAAACCATTGTGACATGAAACTGAACCTGTTGAAAAAACTGACCCTGGGACTGGTCATCATCTACCTGCCAATTCAATCGATGGCCTGGGGCACCGAAGGGCACCGCATAGCCGGCATGATAGCCCAAAGCTACCTTACCCCAAAAGCCAAAGCAGCGATCAGGGCCATCCTGGGCGATACCAGATCGCCATTG
>JAFDZL010000228.1 GCA_018266935.1 Bacteroidota bacterium
GACCGGGTCGGAGCGCTGTTGAGCGACCTTTCGCAAATTGAGCAAAATATAGCCCTGCATCTCGATCACTTGAGTATGTGGATCAGCCGGTCGTTCGGCTTTACGCCCAAAGATCAGCTTAAGTTTATCAGTGAGCAAAGCAATAAATTTTTTAGCGGGTTGGAAGGGTTGATCAAAAGCACCTTGGGGTCTTTAACAAATGCGATAATATTCTTCGGCTTGTTGCCGGTTTACACCTACCTGGTGATGTTTTACCGAAACATCTTTTTAAAATTTGTCTTGCTTTGGTTTACACCAATTGAACAACCCAAAGTTTCAGAAAGTGTACGCACGATTGAAAAAATGGTTAAAAATTACCTGTTTGGTCTTACTATTCAGATCGCTTACATCACTATATTGCTTGGCGGCACACTGGTTTTATTTGGCATTAAAAATGCACTCCTGATCGGTCTTTTGTTTGCATTCCTGAATCTCATCCCTTATTTGGGAGCGCTTATCGGTAACGTTCTTGGCGTTGTTATTACGCTGGCAGGATCAGAGAAGCTGACAGACATTCTGATCGTCCTCGCTGCCATCACAGTCGTACAGTTCCTGGATAACAATATCCTTATGCCACGCATCGTAGGTGGGCAGGTGCGGATCAATGCCCTGGTGTCGATCGTTGGGATAATAGCAGGCGGCGCCATAGCAGGGATCTCCGGTATGTTTTTGGCTATGCCAATACTTTCTATCCTAAAGGTCATTTTTGATAGTTCAGCGCATTATAAACAGTGGGGGTTACTGTTGGGTGCTGAGCGGCCAAAAGGAAGTCAGTTGAACCTTTAAAGTGTGTATTCTAAAGAACATACCGAGTTCTCCAAATATTTTTTGTTGCATTTTTTTAAGCCTTATACCAGCAAACAAATAACGCGGCGGGCTACAAATGAGATGAATAATAGCCATACAGACGATGCGGTGCTTTTCTATCTAATCGTTATTGCCAAAGTCAGTTCAAAAACTGACCAAAGTCATTTTTTCCTGTAAATACACTTATAGTTTTGAAAGTTAAGATGATAACAACCGGTTTGCATAAAAAATTCCGCCTGATCATATACCTGGGATGCATTTTCTCGGTTTCGATCGTGGTGATAATTGGAATAATGTCCATGCATTATCTTAACGAACAGGATAAGTTGGCGCAATTGATGGACCGTAATTACAAGGTTATTGCCGGCATCAATCGTATTCAGTCACGCTTAAATCAAATAAGCAAAAGTACTAATGCGGTAGATGAATGGTTAGCAGGCATGAGTTTAAGCAATGCCAATATCGACAAAAGTGATTTGCTGCGTGAATTCGCACTATTGGATGATATTCTCTCCGCCGATCGATCGCAGCAAAAACGTATGACCTTGTTAAAAAGCCGGATAAGCGAACTTTTTGCCATCTGGCAAAGTGACAATACAACCCCCGCTTCATCAAAACTCGACATTTACCGTCAAAGGATACAGGAAGATGGAAAAATGGAAGAAGTAAGGAACGTAGTGAACGACGTCAATCATGCAGAACAGCAACTATTGCTCCAAAGACGAATAGAGAACAAACAGCTAACCGAACAGATCAAATGGGTTGCGCCGTTGGCTATTCTGCTGGTATTGGCCGTGGTAATTTCATTAGTGGCTGTTATTATCAACGAGCTGAAATATCGCAGGAACGCCCTGGAGAAAGAACAGGAGATCAGTAAATTGAAAAGCAGTTTTGTTTCGCTTGCATCGCATGAGTTTCGTACGCCGCTCAGTTCGGTTCTGTTGTCAGAAAACCTTATCCGCCGTTATTTAGAAAAATCCGATACGCAAAATGTGTTGAAACATTGCGCCAAAATCGAGAGTTCGGTGAAAAATCTCATCACCATCCTGGAAGACTTTTTGTCGCTCGAAAAACTGGAGTCAGGTAAGGTTCAGCCGGCTTACCATGAGCTTGATCTTCGAGCGCTCGGCCAGGACATCGTGGATGATATGCAGGTAATGGTAAAGTCATCCCAGCAATTAAGCTATCAGCACCTGGGCAGCGAGGATCCGGTTCTATTGGACGAGCATTTGATAAAAAATTCGATAATCAATCTCGTTTCAAACGCGATCAAATATGCCGGGGATAATGCCAGCATTTTCGTCCGGACGGAAATCAGTCCTGAGAAGGTCACGATTACCGTAGGCGACAATGGTATCGGTATATCAGAAAAAGATCAAAAGAATCTCTTCAAGCCATTTTTCAGGGTAAATGGCAATGGAAATATACCAGGCACTGGCCTGGGCCTGAATATTGTGATGAGGTATGTAAAATTAATGAAGGGATCTTTGAACGTATCAAGCAGGCCCAATGAGGAAACCTTGTTCACCATGTCATTTCAGCATACCGACGATGGGGTAATTTTGAATTTGCCTGGATCAAAAAGGTTCAGAAATTAAATAAATAAAGCCATGATACATGTTGCTACGACCTTGGAAATCAGCGAGTCTGGAATTTCCTGATTGCCCGCTACATTTTCATTCCTGCCATGCTTGACTTGTCACCGCCATTTTTAAATATGTCTTCACTGTTAAGTAAATATGCTCCACCGCTGACTAAAATATCACCGGAATTCAATCCGGACATGACCGGCACAAAGCTCGAATTGCCTGCGGCTATCTGAATAAATTTTGGCGAAAAGCTTCCATCTGCATTTTTCACCCATACCTTGCTCATACCTCGTTCATAGATTATAGCGGACGTGGGTATTGCTAACGTTCTATTTTTACCGCTGCTGATAGAAACATAAGCCATCATGCCGGGTTGGATCAAGTTATTTTGATTGGATATACTTACCCTTAATAACTCTACTTTGGAGTCATCGGAAAGTTCCGGGTTCATAAATTCTATTTTGCCTGGCAGCGTCCGGCCGACGGCTGGCAGAGAAACATCTACAGCGTTTCCAACACGATATTCATTCGCCTCCGATGCATAAATCTGTGCTTCGACCCATAGGCTGCCCAGATTTTGCGTTTTCAGGATCGTTGATCCTTCAACAATATAATCGCCTTCGTGTACGGCGATATCGCTGACGGTACCGTTGATGGTGCTATTGATGGTTATTGTCGCGGACGTTTTGCCGGACGCGGCCAGACTCCCGATCTGAGTATTGGTCATGCCCCATAAAATGAGTTTTTGTCTCGCAGCCGAGATGAATTGGGTATAATCCACATCCGGGTTATGCAACTGTTTTTGCTGCTGCAATGCCAAAAGATATTCTTTTTCGGCTTCCAGAAGATCTTCGCTATAGATGGTGTAAACGGGTTGTCCTTTGGTTATGCGGTCGCCAATAACCCGTACGAATAGTTGCTGTACCCTACCGGCAGCCCTTGAACTCAGCTCTTCCGACTTGTTTTCGTCAGCGGTGACTGTTCCGGTAAGGTCTTTTTTTCCACTGGTATAAGCTGTACCGACGGTATCGAGCAAAATACCCGCCAGTTGGATTTGTGCCGCGGTCAATTTAATCGTATGCGCTGCCATACCCGAATTACCGCCGGTCAGTTCAACTTTGATGAGTTTCATGCTGCAAACGGGACAGTTGCCTGAGTGATCCTCATGTACCTGCGGGTGCATGGAGCAGGTATAATAGGCTTTGTTTTGAACCAGGCGAATGGGCTCCGGTTTTTTTTGTTTGCATGCGCTTAAACCAACTATGGCAAACAGTATGGCTATAACGGTAATATATCTTTTGCTATTCATGATCTTTTGTTTTGATAAAACTTTCACTATCTGCAAGGTATTGGGCATTGGAGGCAAGCGTGTCAGCTGCGGTAATGCCGCTTTTGATCAATACATCGTTTGTATCAGCTATTCCGGTTGTAACCTGGTGCGCCTGGTACGCAGAACCCCTTTTCAGCCATACAATTTTTCTGGCGCCAAGATCGATGACCGCTGTTCGGGGGATCCATAAACCATCAACCTGGCCTGTTTTAATGATCGCCTTCACGATGGTGTTTACTTTCAACGAGTGATCCATGTTGTGCAAGTAAACTCTTATACTCGTCTTTTTATCTCCGGGTCTCAATACAGGCTCGATGAAATCAATTTTCCCATCGAGCGTGATTGCAGATGCATCGGGTAGGCTTATCGTCACCGGTTGACCCAATTTCAAATGCTCCATATCAGCCTGGTCTATTTTTAAAACAGCCCAAAGCCGGTGAGGATCGACTACGTTGAACAAGGTTTGCCCTTTTTCGACATACATACCTTCCTTAATGGCCAATGGCAAGTTGTTAGTGTATCCTTCAGACATGTTTTCTTGAGGCACACCACTCATTTGACTGTGCGCCACATCATGAACATGGCCATTGTATGGGCTGTAAACCGGCAGACTGTAAAATGCCTGTTTGGTTCTCTCTAACCGGGCCACCTGGAGGCCGGTCATTCCCAGCAATAGCAATTTTTGTTTCGCAGCGTTTATTAGACCGGTTTCCGAAGCGGAGTTTTTAAGTAAAAACAGCATATCCTGCTGTGCTGTAACCATTTCCGGGCTATAAATGTCCATGATGCGCTCTCTTTTGTGTATTTCCTGGAACGCAAATTTGATATAGAGCTTTTCGATCCTCCCCGAAAAGCGGGCGGCGATGTTGTTAAAGGTCCGGGTGTCAAAGTCAAGATACCCATCGGCATTGATCGTTGCCGGCACTGACTTTTGCTGCGGAACAACACTGTTCACCGTTGAAATCGCGTTGGAGCTTACCGGCTGAAGAACCGTATTCAGATCAATCCCTGCCCTTTCGCTTGCCTCACCCGATTTTTTCACCAGTTTCATACCGCATATCGGGCAACTGCCCGGGTGATCCTCCATGATCTGCGGGTGCATGGGACAGGTGTATTCAATTGTGCTTTTCGCGGCCTCTTTGTTTTGATGTTGACTATTCGAGCACCCGCTGAAAAATACAGCAATGATTAGCACTGCTACAGCCAGCACATTAATACTTTTCATTTTCCTTTTCATAAGCTACCTGTAATTGTAATAACTCCTGTAATTGATCCAGTGCGGCCATCCGCGAGTCTTGCAACGCCTTTATCGCGTCCAACACCGATTGCAGATTCCCGGTATTTTGCTCATAAGCAAGCAGTGCCGTTTTATAGGCGTTTTGCTCGGCCGGGATAATATTATCGTTATAGTTTTCGAGCAACCTTTTTTTACTTCCCATGCCGGCCCGCTGGCTGGCTATTTCGCCCTCGGCCTGGTTCAGGAGGTCAAACCGTTTTTGCTGCATCTCCTGTACTTCGTATTTGATCCCTTCCAGGTTTGCTTTATATTCCCTGGACGACCAGGGAACTATCGGGATAGTGATCGAACCCATCAGAACATATTGATTAGGATTACCGCCGTAGCTGAACATGTGTGCCGCTTGTATTCCGAAGTCTGGTTTTCGTTTGCTGTTTTCGACGTCAGCGCTGAGACGCTGCAATTCAATATTACGGTCGATGCTCCGGATATCGCTACGGGCAGAGGCAAGGGCTGCCGAGTCTGCTAATGCAGTTTCATAGTCATGTACCACGACATCGGTATCCACAGCGAAGGCCGCATTTTTGTCACGGTCCATCAAGGTATTGAGCATGATATTTTTCTGCCTGATCTCGTTATTGAGCTGCTCCTGTATGTTATCTAATTGGTACAGATCGGCCTTGGCCTTATAGATATTACTCAGCGTCTCTTTACCATAGGTCAGCCTGATATTAGCGTCTTTCAACATGTACTCGAGCAAATTCCTTGTGTTTTGCAGCAGACTAAGCTTTTTTTCGAGAATGACCCTGTCATTATAATAACTTTTGGCTTGCGCGAATAATTGGTTTTGCAGATAAGCCTTGTCCTCATCGGTCACTCTCGACATGCCTTTCATATACTCTGCCTTCGCCCTAAGTTTGGCCGGGTTGGTAAACATCTGTTCAGCCTGCAGCATGAAGGAGCCTGTATTGGGATTGACTGAATAAGGTGTCTGGTACTGCCCGGCACTGATTTTTGGGGCATCCAGATTTTTTGCACCCGCAGCATAAGCGTCCTGCGCGCTTGCTTTTGCATCATAGCTGAGCAACGCCGGATTTCGCCTGATTCGTGCAAAAATGCTGTCGATGCTTAACCGTTCCTGCGCATTTGCAGTATTGATAGCACTCATGACTAAACAACTAAATAGTATTGTTTTATTGATCATACCTTTCATAATCTAGTCTTTAACTTCTAATAC
Source organism: Bacteroidota bacterium (assembly GCA_018266935.1). Classification (GTDB taxonomy): domain Bacteria; phylum Bacteroidota; class Bacteroidia; order Sphingobacteriales; family Sphingobacteriaceae; genus Mucilaginibacter. Next base: position 6,240 of record JAFDZL010000228.1, read on the forward strand.
ATCCAGTTTGCCGTGTTTCTTTAGTTCATACTCTTTCACCATCAGGAAGATCAATGGAGTGACCAGCAAGATATGCGTCGATGAGGTAATGACCCCGCCGATCATCGGCAGCACGATTGGCCGCATAACATCACTGCCTGTACCTGTCGCCCAAAGCACCGGCACCAGGCCGAATAGTGCCACGCAAACCGTCATCAGCTTGGGCCTTAGTCTTTTTACAGCACCTTGCATTACCCATTCGCACAGGTCTTCTTTTGTTATGGTTTGGGCTGAATTTCCTTTTAGGGCTACGAGTTGCTGCATGGCGTCATTCAGGTAGATCACCATTACGATACCCGTTTCGACCGCTATACCAAACAGGGCGATAAAGCCTACCGCGACCGCAACTGACAAATGCACGCCAAAGGCCCAAACCAGGTAAGCGCCCCCGATGAGTGCGAAGGGTATGCTGATCAAGCTGAAAAACGCTTCGCGGAGCGAATGGAAAGCGAAATACAAACAGGCGAAAATGATGATGAGCACAACGGGCAAGACCAACTTCAAGGTGTGCTGAGCCCTGATCAGGTTTTCATACTGACCACTCCATTCGACAAAATAGCCTTTGGGTAAGGTTTTTACCAAATTGTTTAGCTTATCCCGGGCATCCTTTACGGTGCTGCCCAGGTCACGGTCACGCACGTTAAATAACACCGTTCCCCGCAGTAATGCGTTTTCCGATTGGATCATCGCCGGGCCGTCAGTCAGCTGTATGTCCGCAACCGATGATAATGGAACCGGCCCATAGTTTGGCGTCTGCACCAGTGTGCGTCTGATCGCATCGAGATTGCTCCGAAAATCCTGCGCGAACCGCACATTCACGCTGAAACGCTGCCGTCCTTCAATGGTCGTTGTCAGATTCATGCCCCCGAGCGCACTTTCGATCACTTCATTCACATCATCCACGCTCAACCCATAACGACCGGCGGCATCTTTGTTAATTTGAATATCCAGGTATTTGCCGCCTGTTATCGGGTCAACATACAAATCCTTTACACCGGGAACCCCCTGTAAGGCCTGTTTCATTTTAGTTGACAAAGCATATATAGTGTCCAGGTTTTGGCCGTAAACCTTAAGGCCCACATCCGTACGGATACCTGTTGAAAGCATATTGATCCGGTTGATGATCGGTTGTGTCCAGCCGTTGACCACGCCGGGGATTTGCAGTTTGGCATTCAGTTCGTTAATAATATCCCCGTTGGTTATGCCTTTTCGCCATTGATCTTTCGGTTTCAGTAACACGATGGTTTCCACCATACTGATGGGCGAATTGTCGGTGGCAGTGTTGGCGCGGCCCGCCTTGCCCAAAACATTTTTTACTTCCGGCACGCTTTTTATGATCCGGTCCTGTATTTGCAGCAGTTGTTTGGCTTCGCTGTTAGACACATCGGGTAAAGTGACGGGCATAAACAGGATGGTTCCCTCGTCCAGAGGCGGCATAAACTCGCTGCCAAGACTAATGAGCAACGGGATGCTGACAATCAAGGCAATTATATTGATAGCCAGCGTAGTTTTGCGCCATTTGATGCACCAATTCAATATCGGGTGATAAACGCGTTCGAGCGCCCGGTTCAACGGATTTTGATCGCTGCTTTTTAACTTTCCTTTCAGGAAAAATGAAATGAGTACAGGGGCCAGGCTAACCGCCAATATGGCATCAATACCCAGGATAAACGTTTTCGTCCAGGCAAGCGGGCCGAACAATTTGCCCTCTTGTCCCTGCAATAAAAACACCGGCAGGAACGATGCGACGATAATGAGCGTGGAGAAGAATACGCCGCGACCCACCTGCTTGCAGGATCGTTCAATGATTTCAATTCTTTCTTTCGTCGTCATGATTTTTCTTTTTGCTGGGCCAGGGCGATGTTGCGATGGGCGTTTTCCGCCATCACGATGCCATTGTCCACAATTACGCCGATCGCGAGTGCAATTCCCGTAAGCGACATGATATTGGATGAAATGCCGAAAGCATTGAGCAGAATAAAACTGGCTGCAATGGTTATTGGTATCTGGATGATAATACTCAGCGCACTTCTCAGGCTGAACAGGAAAATGATAACGATAATGGATACCGTGATCATTTCCTCGATCAGGGTGCGTTTCACCGATCCGACGGCATTTTCGATCAGCTCACTGCGGTCATAGGCAATATGAAACTTTACGCCGGCCGGCAAACCTTTTTGAATATCTGCCATTTTATCTTTGACCGCGTGGATCACCTTGTCGGCATTTTCACCGTAACGCATTACAACAATGCCGCCTACCGCCTCGCCTTCACCGTTCTGATCAAAAATGCCCAGCCGGAGGTCGCCACCCATTTGAACCGTAGCGACGTCGCGGACACGAACGGGAATAGTTTTATTGGTGGCCAACGGTATATTTTCGATGTCATGGATCGATTTGATGTAGCCAAGCCCCCGAACGATATAGGCTGCGCCGTTCATTTCAAACTTGCGCCCGCCAACGTCATTGTTATTGCTTTTGATGGCCCTGAGGACTTGTGACAGCGGAATATTGTAGTAATTAAGCTTATGCGGGTCGATATTCACCTGGTACTGTTTCTCGAAACCGCCAAATGAGGCAACTTCGCTCACACCGGGAACCGTTTGCAGGCCCAGCTTCACATACCAGTCCTGTAAAGCGCGCTGTTCGCCAAGATCCATTCCTTTAGCATCCAATGTGTACCAAAGGATATGTCCCACTCCCGTGCCATCCGGGCCGAGTGTCGGCGTAATGCCCTCGGGAAGCAGACGCTGCGCATAGTTTAATCTTTCTAAAACGCGGCTCCGGGCCCAGTAGATGTCGGCTTTGTCGTCGAACACTACGTAAACAAAGCTCATCCCAAACATGGATGTGGCGCGCACGGTCTTTACCCTGGGAATACCCTGCAAATTGCTCACCAGCGGATAGGTGACCTGGTCCTCCATGATCTGCGGGCTGCGGCCTTGCCATTCCGTGAATACGATCACCTGGTTTTCTGAAAGATCGGGTATGGCATCGATGGGATTATCCTCTACGGCGAAAACGCCCCAGGTAAATAAACCGGCAGCAGCCAGCAGGACGATGAAGCGATTTTTGAGTGATAATGAAATAAGTTTATTGATCATCGTAATCTGGTTAAGCGGAGGCCTTAAAAGCTCCCGCAATAAAACTTACATCTTTGTTTTGGCAGACGGTTTTTTGTCAGTCTTTTTGACCAAAGTCATACCGCAGCCGGGTTTTGGGCATTTGCCCGGTTTGTAGGCGATCACATCGGGATGCATAGAGCAAGTGTAAACCTCTTTAGCAGTCTTTGCTTTTGTTGGGGTATCGGCAACAGCCGTTTTATGATACGAGTCAGCAGCAAATACGCTTGCAGTCGAAAACAGGATGGCAACAGCCATGAGCATAACTTTTTTCATTTGTTTTAAGAGATTTAATGAATGGATAGTTGCATTGCCAAGTTGGTTAATGCATCAACTGTGATTAAGATGATTAAAATGTCATCATCTTGTCCCGGAAGATTATCCTGGAAGGAAAGGGTAAAGGTCAGATCCTGTAGGTACAGTTAAAAGTATAAATGGCGACATGGCAGCCCGGGGGTGAATTACCAGCGTGAAGCAGTAAAACATCCGTTTCAACGGGCTGTTGTGTCATAGGCTGAAACGCCTGTACAGGCATATCAACCGCAGGCATTGACTGTAAGTTGAAGCCGTTCGAAGCAACGTGATTGTCTTTGATCTTAAAGCTGAGCTTCTCGGTCTTACAGCATTTTTGCTTATCAGGCTGGGCCTTGCCCTGGATACCCAAGGATAGTGAAACGGAAGCCAGTTTGCCGCAGCAATAAAAACGGCTGGCCGTCATGCCGAAACACGATATTGTGTAGATACAAGCTAATATGATAATTACTACACGTTTCACTTTACGAAGATAACATTAAATATCTACGGTTTTACCCGCTTTAAGTTACATTTCTGTTTCAAAATTAGTCATGACGCTGTTCCGGCGTTTACAGAATTTTGTGTTCTGTTTATATTATTACGTCATACCTTGTCGATGCCTTTTTGCCGCTTTTGGCCTTTTGTTTTAAAATCAGTCGGCGTTAACCCTGTTATTGATTTAAATTGGGTTGAAAGATGTGCGCTGCTGCTATAACCCATTTGGTAAGCGATCTGGTTCAGGTTCAGTTCACCGTATTCCAATAGCTCTTTGATCTTTTCTATTTTCTGTTCGATGATATATCGCTCAATGGTTTTATCCTGGGCATTCGAAAACAGGCGGCTTAAGTGCGCATAGTCGCGATTGAGTCGTGTTGAAATTTGCTCGGAAAAATTGGTGCTCAGTTCGGAAAGGTCAGAATGATGCACTAACCCGATGATTACATTTTTAATCGCCTCAACGGTTTTATCACTCTCTTTATCGATCAGCTCAAACCCCGGAACCTTTAACGCCGCGGCAATCAGATGCATTTGCTCTTCGCCTGGTTCGGGTGTTATATCAGCCTGGCCGAGTGTAACGCCGTTTACGGTAAAACCAAGGCTCTCCAACTGCTGACGGACGATCATCTGGCAGCGGTCGCAAACCATATTTTTAATGTGAAGAAGCATTACTGTAATAAAACAGGGCAAAGCTATCACATTTTCATGCTCTTTTTACCCTGATTGAAGTACAGTAAGGAAAACGGTATAAAAATAATGTTCAGCCACGAGCCGTAGTTCCATTCAAAATGCCGCGATGCCATTTGCATTCCGCCGCTATGCGGTTTCGGCAGCCAGTGCAACGCGGCAAACGAATAATCGAGAAATAAAGAGGTAAAGAATATACTAACAACCAGGAATGCCAAAAGGTACCACATTGCTTTACCGCCGTAATAACTTTTGAATACCATCAGCATCGGGATAGTCACTAAATCGGATAAAATAAAAGCGATAACGCCGCCAAAAGAGATGCCACCGTGCCAAAGCACAGCTGCCATCACGATATTGCCAACTGAGCAAACGAAGGCAATAACCGCGATAAATATGCCGACAATTGCATTCCAGCTTAATACTACAACATGCGGTAAGTTGGTGTGGCCGCTAAGAAACAGGCTCTGCCAAAAACTATCCGGAACCACGGTCATGAGAATAGCCGCAACTATCAGTCCGATTCCAATATCTTTGCCTACCATGCTTACATCCATGTAAAAATGGCCGCTCGCGGATTTGAGTTTATCCCAAAAACCGGCTTTCTTTTCTTCCGGCTTTTGCGACATGCTGTGACAGCATGACTTTACAGGCTCATGGTGGTGGCCGTGCCCATGAGCATGACCATCTTCACTGCGGAAGATATGTTCTTTGGCCTCCGTTTTGATTTTGGGCGGAAAGAACCGGTTAATGAGAATAGCGGACAGGACAATAAAAAAAAGTCCGCCGATCACTTCACCACCAAAGAATGACCAGCCTAGTAGGGTTATGATCACAATAAAAATTTCAAACACCAGGTTGGTGCTGGCGACCATAAATGAAACTGCGTTTGACCAGGTAGCGCCTTTGATCAGCAAGGTCCTCGCCATCGATGCAGCTGCATAAGAACATGAGGACGATACCGCGCCAAAAAATGTGGATAGCGCGGTGGCGCCGACCGTGTCCTTCCCAAGTTTGGATGTGATACGTTCTGTAGATGCAAAAGCACGAACGAGCGACGAAAGGATAAAACCAAAAGCGAGGCCCCAGTAAATATCCCATATCATAAAGAAAAGATTTTTAAGTATGTTCAGTACAATAGTCATAGCCATTTTCAATTGAAATACAAATTTACTTTGGCCGATGTGTGAGAATTTTATACTTTCTTGTGTTTGGTTTATAAGATTATGATGCGAGTTCTAAAAAGCAATCCTATTAAGCTATTGCAGATCAGATATTTAGTTAAAAAAAGTAAAGTTTGAAGGAACGCGATATTTAAAAAGAAATAAAGTCTTGACAATCAATGATTTACTTGTGCACCCAATCGTACGTTTCTCGAACCATTTTATGGATGATTTGATGCGATTTGCGATCCCAGGCGCTTGAAATGAAGTTTTGATAAGAGCCTTAAACCTTGAATCGACCGTTAATCTGCTTCAAAAAATCTTTTATACAGCCCTGATTCAACATTAAGTGACGAGTAAAAAAGCCCTCAAACAGCTTCTGCTAACAGTGCTGTTTTGCTGTGGGATTCAAATGCATCAGTCGATGATTTCGAAAGTGTGGTCACAATTTGCTTATAGTTTTCTCGCAATTGATAAAGCATCATTCCATACATCAAGGCTAAGGAAAGATGTCTGCGTTTGTTTTTATAGGTCCAAAGCAATAAATCGCGGTAATACTTGCCATCTTTGTCAAATATCGCCAGTTTTATAATAGCCTTTACAATATGATATAGATGCAGCGTGCTATATTTTTCTTTCACCTTAACACCGCCATTTTTAGGAAATTCATGGGTCTTTAGAAATCTTTTAACCCGTTTGTAGGAATAATCAGCAGGATAAACACCGGAGATCACCTCTAAAAACCCGCTTTTTAAACGCTCAGCTCCCATCACCGGGATAATGTTTGTTTCTCCTTCAGAAAAGGTAAAATGCCGGGAAAGCCTGCCTTCACGTTTCATTCGGTCAAACAGCGCGGTGCCCGGCGGCGCTTTTAATACATTTACGATCGGAATGGGAATCTCGCTTTCCTGTATAAAATCGATCATATTTTTAAAGATATCATCCTTATCCGTATCAAAGCCCACTATAAAGCCGCCCATAACCGTAAAGCCTGCCTGGTGCAGCTTATGAATGTTACCTAACAGGTCCCGCTTCAGGTTTTGATTTTTAAGCGAAAATTTCAAGCTGTCTGCCTGCGGAGTTTCAATTCCGATAAATACGTTCCTGAATTTCGCCTCAAGCATCAGTTGCATCATTTCATCGTCATCCGCTAAGTTGATAGTTAGCTGTGTCATAAAATATAAACCCGGGTTGGTTTTGTATTGCCATTCGATCAATGCCGGAAGCAGCTCAGATTTTAGTATCTTTTTATTCCCGATGAGATTATCGTCGGCAAACAGCACTGACTGGGTTTCGCCGGCTTTACGGATCGCTTCCAGCTCGGCAATAATTTGTTCCACCGACTTGGTTCGGGGTTTGCGCCCGTACAGGGTTGTCACATCACAAAAATCGCACAGGTAAGGACAGCCCCGTGAATATTGTATAATTGCATTCATGTAGTCCTTCATATCAATCAGTTCCATTTGCGGAAGCGGTGTTTGACTTACATCAGCAAACTCAGGCGATTTATAAATTGGCTTAGCCTGGCCAAATTTCAAATCGGCAAGAAATAGGGGAAGCGTAATTTCAGCTTCATTCAAAACAAAATGAGCGATGCCGTCAAAGCGCTCATGTTCGTGGGTAAAAAGCGGGCCACCGGCTACAATAGTGGCGTTTTTTCTTTTACATTGTGCGATAATTTTCCGAACAGACTCTTCCTGCACATTCATAGCTGAAAGAAAGACCATATCAGCCCATTCGATGTCCGAATCACGTAATGGTTTTACATTCAGATCGATAAGTCTTCGTTCCCAATTTTCA
>JAFDZL010000229.1 GCA_018266935.1 Bacteroidota bacterium
CGCGACGGAAGCGTTACTGAATGAAAAACTGATAGATCACGTTGAAGCAAAAGCATCCTTATTCCGGAAATTGCTGGTTCACCCGGCTATTAAGGAAGTGCGCGGCATGGGGCTGATGCTGGCCATCGAGCTCGAAAATTTTGAGTTCAACAAAAAAGTGATCGACCGCTGCATCGCAAATGGTGTGATAACAGACTGGTTCCTGCATTGCAGCAATTCCATGCGCATCGCTCCGCCGCTGATCATCACCGAAGATGAAATAAGGAAGTCATGCGCCGTGATCATTGAAGTGATCGACCATTATGCCTGATCCGAAGCGCTTGATTTAGCCGGACGAACACCTAACTTAGTTCCATGATTTTTGATTTCCGCCTCAAAGTATTTTATACGGTAGCGCAGCGGCTAAGCTTTACGAAAGCCGCAGTCGAATTATTTATTACTCAGCCGGCGGTTACCAAGCATATCAAAGAGCTGGAACAACAACTTAATGTACAGCTTTTTAAACGCAACGGGAACAATATCAGCCTGACTACTGCCGGAAATATATTACTGCGATACACGGAAAAAATATTTCATACCTATGCCGAACTTGAAACCGAACTGGCCCAGCTGAGCAATGCAGAAGCAGGGAGCCTGCATATCGGCGCAAGCACAACGGTTGCCCAAACTATTCTGCCCAAGCTGCTGGCTTTGTTCAAAAAGGCCTATCCCGCTATCACATTTACCTTTAGCCAGGGCAATACAGACTTTATTACCCAACAGGTGCTGGCAGAAAAGATCGATATAGCCATAGTGGAAGGAGCGGCGCATTACCCGCAGATCGCTTATTCTCCTTTTGCTAAAGACGAAATTGTACTGGTGACGGCAGCTAATAATCAATTATCAAAAAAGACTGAAATTACGCCAAAGCAACTGCTCAATATTCCCTTAGTCGTACGCGAGGCAGGGTCCGGCACCTTAGATGTGATATACAATGCACTCACAGCCGCGCAGATCAACCCAAAAGATCTGCATATTGAAATACAGTTGGAAAGCAGTATAGCTATTAAACAATACCTACTGCATTCGGAAACGGCCACTTTTCTCTCCATACAATCAGTTTTGAGTGAGTTGAAATATAACGAGCTTTCCATTATCGACGTTAAAGGCCTCGATATTTTCCGCACCTTTGAATTTATCCAGTTACAGGGCAAATACACCAAACTTACGGAGCTTTTTAAGCGCTTTTGCCTTTCGAGTAATAACTTAAAGTAATTCGGTATAACAATTCGTCATTTCCTGCAGTTATAATTTATAAGCATTTTTGAGTGTTAATTTAACACTTACTATGTCATTTGTCAACACAGATATTTGCATTATAGGGGCCGGACCGGTCGGACTATTTGCCGTTTTTGAAACTGGGCTGTTAAAAATGCGCTGCCATTTAATAGATGCTTTACCACAGGTCGGCGGCCAGCTTTCTGAGATATACCCGCAAAAACCAATCTATGATATACCGGGCTTTCCAACCATAAATGCCCAGGAATTAGTGGATAACCTGATGGAACAGATCGCCCCGTTTAAACCAACGTTCTCATTGGGCGAAAGGGTCGAACAGTTATTCCAGGAAGATGACGGTACTTTCATCCTCATAACCAGCGATAATACCGAAGTTCATTGTAAGGCTGTCGTTATTGCAGGGGGCCTGGGCTGTTTCGAGCCCCGTAAACCTGCCATTGACCGGCTGGAAGAATTTGAGGGGAAAGGTGTGGCTTACATGGTTAAAAATCCGGAATTGTTTCGCGATAAAAGGATAGTGCTCTCAGGCGGCGGCGATTCGGCGCTCGACTGGACCATCTTCCTCGCGGATATTGCATCCGAAATTACGCTGATCCACCGTGGTAATACATTCAGAGGCGCACCGGATTCAGCCGAAAAAGTATTCGAACTTGCCAACCAGGGACTTGTCAATCTTGTTTTGGAATCGCACATCACCGGAATAAACGGTAACGGACATTTACAAGAGGTTACGATACTGGACCGGGAAAACCGGGAATCGGTCATCCAAACCGACCATCTCATACCGCTGTATGGTCTTACGCCAAAACTTGGTCCTATTGCTGATTGGGGCTTGAACATCGAACATTCGGCCATTGAGGTTAATACCTATGATTATTCGACCAACGTACCGGGAATATATGCGATAGGCGATATCAACACCTATCCGGGTAAACTCAAACTGATCCTGTGCGGATTCCATGAAGCGGCATTAATGGCGCAAAGCGCGTTCAAATATGTCTATCCCGAACAAAAATTAAGCTTCAAATACACGACCGTTTATGGCGTAACCGCCTTCTGATATGATAACCATAACCATTGAAGACCGTGCCGGCCAACGCAGGCCGGTCGATATTCCTGAAGATATTAATTTAAGTCTGATGGAGGTTTTGAGAGCTGCTGATCACCATATCCTGGCTACCTGCGGCGGCATGGCTTTATGCGCTACCTGTCATGTGCAGGTAATCGAGGGACCGGAACAGTATTTTCATCCAACCGATACCGAACTCGACCTGCTCGATACCCTGCCTGACGCCGGACCCGACAGCCGCCTGGCCTGCCAGTTGCGCATTAAGCAAGAAATGGATGGCATGATTTTCAGGATAAGGGGGCAGGAATAAAAAAAACCCAAAGCTTATTCAGCCTTGGGCTTTCCGCTTTAAGCTTTAAGGCTTATGCCTTCTTATCAAAGCTAATACATTCCTTCAGCTCCTTTTCGTTGTAGCTCAAACCGTATTGCTTCAGCACATCGTCAGGCACGCCGTTCCACTGGTTTGGCGTATTACCCATATAACCAATGTCCTTCACCCCTATCTGCGAAGTGTAAAAGCCTGTGGCTGTCAGATTGCGCATCAGGCTGAAAAAAGCCATACCCTGGCGCATTTCAGGCTTCGCCTTTTTCGGCCAGGCGATCTCGTCCACCATTTCCATCTGTTGGGTGTGACTGCAATCTATAAATGAATTATTATAACGGTTGAGACACTGCAGATCCAGCCAGCGCAGGCCGCCTTTCATCGGCGTCTGGTGGTTCGGCATATCCTTTACGATGAATTCAATGAAATCTGGCACCTTCGCATCCGAAGCGCTGCCGCTGATGTCATCTTTCGGGATGATGATATCGCCTAATACGGTTATGGTCGCCATTTCATGGTCGGTGAAGAATTTAGGTTCGGCTGCCAGTTTTTTGGCGTATGCCTTTTCCTCAGCCATTCGGTCGGACTGATCGGGTTGATTACCTGTTGCAGTTTCAGCAGCATTTTCCTTTGCAGGCTGTTTACAGGCTTCAACCAAAGTTGTCGCGGCCAATCCGCCTACGACTAAAGCTTTTAAAGAATCTCTTCTGTTCATGATCGTCCGCTTAAATATTGTTTTTCTTCATTTGGTCAACGATATATTCCGATGCGCGCATCGAGAGGGCCAATATCGTCCAGGTGATGTTTTTATCAGCCTGCGAAACGAATTGTCCCCCGTCAACGCAGAACAGGTTCTTCACGTCGTGCGACTGGCTGTATTTGTTCAGCGCCGAACGTTTCGGGTCGCTTCCCATACGCACGGTACCGGCTTCGTGGATGATGTTGCCCGGGTTATGCAGGCCCCAGTTGTTGTGTTCGCCATCGTCATCGCCCCAGGTGATCACCGCACCCATGTTGGTCAATATCTCTTTGAAGGTCTCCTTCATGTGCTTGGCCTGCTTGATCTCATAATCCGACCATTGGGTGTGGAACCTAAGTACCGGGATGCCGTATTTATCCACCACATCCGGGTCGATCTCGCAGTAGCTGTCCTCCCTAGCAATACCTTCACCGCGACCTGCCATGCCAATGCTTGCGCCGAAAAAGAAACGATAATCCTCTTTCAGCGACGCGCCGTAGCCGCCGGCTTCTTTCTGCTTGCCTTTTACCTTATAACTGCCATTCAGTTGTTCGATACCCCAGTTAAAACCATATAACGGCATATCAAAACCACCGCCGTACTCGATGTGATAGCCGCGCGGGAAATCCAGTTTATCTTTCTTGGCATCCAGCCACCATGGCGTATAAACGTGCATACCGCCGACGCCGTCCTCGTTATAGCGCTTCCGGTCGAACAATTGCGGCAGGATACCGCCCATGTCGGCGCCGGTCGAGTCGTGCAGGTATTTACCCACCACACCGCTCGAATTGCCGATGCCGTTCGGATAACGCTGTGATTTGGAATTGAGCATCAAACGGGCGCTTTCGCAGGCGCTGGCAGCCAGGATAACCGTGCGGCCATATACCTGGTACTCTTGCATATCATCCTTGCTCACCTAAGATACACCTGTCGCCAGACCCTCGCGGTTGGTTAAAACCTCACGTGCCATGGCATTCACCACCAGGTCAACATTTCCCGTCTCAACAGCCGGTTTTACCAGCACTGACGAAGACGAAAAGTCGCCGTATATCTTACAGCTTCTGCCGCATTGCGCACAGAAAAAGCATGCCTCGCGGGTGTTGTTGATCCTTTTGGTAAGGATAGACAGACGTGAAGGTATCACTGGGATATTGATCTTTGCGTTTGACCGTTGGATCATCAGTTCGTGCAGCCTCGGCTTTGGCGGAGGCAGGAAGAAGCCGTCAGGATCATTATATAACCCTTCATTAGTGCCGAAGACACCGATCAGCTTGTCTATCTTATCGTAGTATGGCTTAATGTCTTCGTAACCTATAGGCCAGTCGTCACCTAATCCGTCATAACTTTTTCTTTTAAAATCCAGCGGACCAAACCGCAGCGAGATACGACCCCAGTGATTGGTACGACCGCCCACCATCCTGGCGCGCCACCATTCCCAGTTGCTGCCCGGCGCCTGTGTATAGGGCTCGCCGTCAATCTTCCAGCCCCAGTAGCAGCCGTCAAAATCGCCAAACGGCCTGAACTTGGTGCTCGCGCCACGGCGCGGCGAATCCCAGGGGTTTTTCAACTGCGCGGAGTTCTCGCGCGGGTCGAAGTTAGCTCCCGCTTCCAGTAAACAAACTTTTAATCCTGCATTGGCCAGCACATACGCCGCCATGCCGCCCCCCGCACCTGAACCGACAATAACGGCATCGTACTTTTTGGGCTGCTTTTTTATATTAACGTCTTCCATTGATTTGAGTAGGAAATAACAATAAGTGGTACCACAAATCTACCTATTGATTTGTCTTTTCAAAATTCTTGCTTACTTAGGTTTGTATTTAATCCGTTACCTATACCATGCTATTGCGCTTGATAAGATAGGCTTTAAGGATATTGTTATAGCCATCGTGGATGTTAGCATCGATCAAATCTATATGATACTGAGCGCATTTCAATTCAAGCTGGTGCCGATAACTATCCAAATTAGCTTTATAAGCCTCGCGTATTTTTCCAGGGTGAACTTTTAGCTCTTCTCCGCTTTCAATGTCAACAAAATGGTGCGGGCGGTTGTCAAAGTCGAAATCCACCTCCTTTTTGCGGTCGTTCACGTTAAAAATGATCACTTCGTGCTTGTTGTATTTCAGGTGCTGGATAGCGGCGAATAAGGCCTGCATTTTGTCTTCCGTGTAGCCATTTTCCAGCATATCGCTGAAGA
>JAFDZL010000022.1 GCA_018266935.1 Bacteroidota bacterium
AACACCCCGCGCTGATATATGCCGGTGTATGCTCCATGATGCAAATTTGAGCGTACATATAACGCAAAAAATATCAGCAGGACAATTGCAGTAATATTGGTGTATGCTGCCCAATGCGCCCATCGCTGATCTGCAGCAAACCGCCGGCTGAAAACGAAAAAATTGAGCATTATGGATGCGAACAATACGAGTAGCAGCACCCTATGAATGGCGTGAACAGGGAAAACACCCAAAGACAGCATGATCAACCCGAGAACGATCTGTAATACGGGAATGATTGCCGCTCCGGTTCCGCTAACCAGTTCTTTCCGCAATCCGATCGCAAATGCGCACAGGAATACGCCGGTTACCATAAAATTAGCGGACTGTATCCAGCCATACTCGCCCAACGCAAGTTCACCGATGGACTGCCGGGCGACGTCATAGTCGGGACTGACAGCGGAAAAGCTAAAGTTAACGATTGCGAACAGTGCCGAACCAATGATACCGCAGCACAGCAAAAAGGTATGCAGACGTGAACGTTCGGCAGTAGTTTGCAGTATTGTTCTATACGGTATCATCCAATATTCTATCCTGCTCTTCTCTCAAACCTGGCCTAAGTTAAACCATTGGCGCAAGTAAGCTATTATACGGATAAAAACAGTCAAATGGTACAGAAAATGCCCACTTTAGCAAGTGATAGGTTGTTCGCAGTGTTACAGGAACTTTTGTATTGCCGGGAATATAATTGTTTAAATCGCGGAGAATTTTGGCGGCAATAATCTGCGTGAAATAGCTCGCTCCATAGTGGGCAGGTCATATTCTATGGACGCAATGCAAACTGCCCGGGAACAGCCTTGCAGACTTTCGGGCTTATTCCAGGTCATATTCTTTTTTCAATTCGGCCAATACCTTATCGGCTACGGCTAATTGTTTCTTATATTCCTGGACCGATCGCAGGGTCGAGATTTTGACAAGTACAACAAGGTTGAGGTACTTTTTTTGCCAGGCCGGCTTCCAGTTTCTGCCCACGTCATGCGTGATCTTGCCCGTCGTCATCAGATCGTACGATACTTCTAAATTGATCTCATCGAGAATATATGGAATGAACTGATCGGTTATAAACTTTTGAGTGATCTCCTCGCGGCGCACTACTTTCCTCGCCTGTAAATCATACTCATTCATCAGGTCGACCATTTTCTCTTTAAAATCGCGAATTGCACCGGCTGATTTGATCTGCTCATAGCTGCCGGTTGTGGGCTCAAACGGCAAAACTGTGGTAGCTACAAGTCCCTTCGCATACATCATGGTATCAGTACGCAACGTCTCAGGCTGATGAAGCATGGTGATCATACTATCAATAGCCGCTATTTTGTGAACGCTAAAACGCAACGCCTGGTGCAGCAGCAATGTATCCTTCTTAATGTCACCATAATAGGATTTGGCAAATTCAGCCGCGCGCTTATGTTCAGTAATGCCCTCCCTTATATTTTCGGCAATAAAGCCCATAAGTACGGCCAGGAATATCATCAGGCCCTCAAGCAGATATTCTTTGAAGCCTTTCTTTTCTACTTCGGGGTGGTGGTGTACCTCCATTGTGATGGTTCATTGGTTTAACAGTTCATTAATTCATTGATATTAAATTGACTGCAAACTGCCCACCGGCACCTGCAAACTAATTTCCGGTTCATTCAAGGTGGTATTTTTCGTCAAAGTATTTGATCAGCCTTGTCGAGCGGCTTTTAAATTCACGCAGCAACTCATTTTGTTTTGCCGTCACTCTTCTATACATTGACAGGTCGTTAAAAAACTCATTAAGCAATGCCTTATCACCCGAAGATAGTAATGGTGTAGGAATGTTCCCGGTTGCTCCATTCCTGATAGCCTCAGCAGCTTTAAAGCTGATCAATTTAACCACCATTCCTCTTATAATATCCTGGCGCTCCTGGAGTAAAGTGGATTCAAAATTCTTGTATCCCCGCACGAGAAATTCAAAGGCAATAATGCTATCCTTGTCAACTTTCTTTAGCAGTTGGAACCCACCGGCGTTTTTCAATTGCTGCAATGTACCATCTGCAAAACCAAAACTCCTGTTGGATGCAGCATTAACCAATAGTGGCACCAGGCAGCCGGTTGCTTTGTCATCCTTCTGAAGCGTATCGTAACAGGCGGACAGTTTGTTTAGCGCAGCCAACTTGTTTTCATTAAAAGTCAGGATGATCGAATAGTTGCCCGTATCGCGACGCAGATCCTCCACGTACGACCGGATGTATTCTTTACCTTTCGACGAGTCCGAGATACTTTCTCTTATAGTTTCGGCAAAAAAGCCCATGGTAACGGCCAAAAAGATCATCAGGCCCTCGAGCAAATATTCTTTCCAGGGTTTAGGCTGATGATGTAATTGCGGATGGTGATGTACTTCCATTGTGATTGGTTTTCGGTAACGACAAACAGTTCATGTGTTTCTAAAGATATAAAATATCAGGTTCACAATAGGTTACAGGATAAATTTAAACCAATAAATAGTACCAAAAATACTGCGCCCTGATGCCCCAATCACTTAATGACCTAATGACTTAATGACCAATTCCCTAACTTAGCCCCAATGAAAACCCTCGACGATCTGCTGCTCCTCGGCGACCCGCGCCTGTATGAAGTTTGCGAACCGGTATTGCAAAGCGAATTGCCCCTGGTAAAAGATTGGGTTGCCGATATGCACAATGTAATGCAGCAGATACGAGGAAAATATCATTTCGGCAGGGCCATTGCCGCGCCGCAGCTGGGTATCATGAAACGGCTGGTTTATATGAACATCGACAGGCCGGTGGTTTTCATCAATCCTGAATTAACTCATCTTGGCAATGAGCAGTTTGAATTGTGGGACGATTGCATGAGCTTTCCCAACCTGCTGGTAAAAGTGATGCGCTATAAACATGTCAGTGTAAAATACTTCGATGAAAACTGGCAGCCGCAGCAATGGCAAATGGACGACAGCCTTTCCGAACTGTTACAGCACGAGTGCGACCACCTGGACGGGATATTGTGTACGATGCGGGCGATAGACGAAAAGTCGTTTAAATGGAGGATGTGAACAGATCAGGCTACTTCCAGTTCCCGCGCATGCGCCAGGTCGTAGGTTAATTGCAAGCCTAACCAATATTCAGCGCTGATACCCAATGCCTTTTCAAGCCTGATCGCCAAACGGGCGTTGATATTCCTTTTTCCCCGGAACACTTCGCTCAAATGCCCCGGAAGCAGCCCGAGCTGCTTTGCAAGATCAGCTTTCTTCAATTTTCTT
>JAFDZL010000230.1 GCA_018266935.1 Bacteroidota bacterium
AAAATACTATCGAGGCTGCGTTCATTGGCGTGCGAATACCTGGCATAATCGTTCTCTTCGAAACCATGTAGCGGAGTACTATCGTTACGTGCGTAGCGCAGCGCCCGGTAGGAGAATATGCGTTCATCATCCACCAGGTGGACGAGAATTTCTTTTATCGTCCATTTGTTTTCAGCGTACCGGTAGTAAAGCTTTTCTTCCGGAAGCGCATAGATCAGTTCTTTAATCTTAAAAAAATTGTCATGCAGGTGCCTTAGGATCAAGCCGTCATCCTGCAGAAGATCCATATAGACGTGCGAATAGGCCGGGTATTCGGCGCTTTGCGGCTTGTCAATTTTGCGGTATGTTTCCATCTTACTTGAATTTTCCGGCCCATCCTTTGGCAAATTTGCCCATAGGCTCCAACAGGTCGAATAATTGTTTGCCCCATTCTGTCAGTGTGTAGCCATTAACTGTGCGTTCGATAAAGTGCGACTCGGTCAATTCTTTAAGCCGCAAATTCAAGGTCGTGGGCGAAACGCTTTCGCAATAGGCCTGTAATTGCCGAAAAGTGCTCGGGCTCTT
The DNA here is from genome assembly GCA_018266935.1 of Bacteroidota bacterium. Taxonomy (GTDB): domain Bacteria; phylum Bacteroidota; class Bacteroidia; order Sphingobacteriales; family Sphingobacteriaceae; genus Mucilaginibacter. The sequence goes on from JAFDZL010000230.1 coordinate 565, forward strand.
CGACAAGTGCCAGACAATGCCCATGGCCCAGTTTCGGCCCAGCAGATCGAACAACGCCATAATAGGCTGGCCCGATTTAGATCCCCTTACAGGATTCCCCGGTATCGGTAATGACATGCTGTGAATTTTTTACAATGCTACATAAAAAATAGCACTGCTACAAATAATGTAGCAAAATATTAATAAATATCAGACTACCGAAGTTTCTAAAACTTCGGTAGTCTGTCCGGGTCTTAGGCCCTGAATTCAAGCGTCAGGCAAAACTGACGGATCGATATGGTCGGTTGCATTTACAGTGCCGTCGGTGATCAGTTTGGCCACTTTTTCGCTTTTGGCGAGCAAGCCGGTCAGCTCGGTTTGCAGGCGCATGTAGGCGTACATATCTTCTTTATCAAAGTAGCCTTTATCGCCTTTGAGCAGCTTGTTTTGATTGGTAATATGTTTCTGCCCCTCGGTAATTTCTTTAATGAGCTTATTATAATATTGCTGATACGTCATGATTGATACCTGTGTTATCACGGTTAAATATTCCTGTTGCAGCATCGACAGGGGCATCAATGGCATAGCGGTTTTGCCGGGATAGCCTTGGCTTGAAAAAAGATCGAACGCCAAAGCTGGTATTATCCGGCGGGAATATTCAAATTCGTATGACGCAATAGCGGAGGTAAGATTGATTTGATGTGAAAACGCTTTTTGGCGAGATCAAATAATAAACTGCTGTGGCGGCGGTAGCAAAAAGTAACAGAATAATAAAAAGTTTCGCAGCCTTTTGGATCAGCCGGTTGATCGAGCGGGGGTTTTCGCTTATAGCCGTTTTTGCGAATTTTGGCAAGCGCACAAAGCGGGCGTTCTCCTGTTTCAGTACGATATGATGCTGCCCGGAAATAACAGGCCTTGGCGCAACAAATGAGCTGGTAATATGAAAAAACAGGTACATCGCTATTACCAGCAATGCCTTCCAATTGATATTGAGATGTTTTTTCATAGGGTGCATTAAGTCAAAAGTCAGGAAAAATAGCGTCCGCGCAAAATAAAATCGATTTTAAAAACCATTCCATAAATAAATAGTAATTTGCTTGTTCAAACACTGATTGTTACTTCAAAAATCAAAACATAATCACCATGAAAAAGATTCTTTCCCTGGCGCTGTTGCTCTTTTGCGGCCTGGGTGCGTTTTGCCAGAGCAAAATGGCCTGCTGCGCCAAATCGGCGACGCAACAGTTTGCTATGCTGGCATCCGACAAAAAATTTGTTATGCTGCATCCTAATCCGCGCGCCTACCATTTTCAAAGCGATATCGGCAAAGCCATCACTTATACCACGGCCGATGGCAAAACAGCCAATGCTTTCGAGTTCAAGGCTAAAAAGTACACCAACAACTGGCTTTTGGTTGTTCACGAATGGTGGGGACTGAATGATTTTGTGAAACATGAATCGGAAAAACTGTACAATGACCTGGGCGATGTAAATGTCCTCGACCTCGACCTGTACGACGGCAAAGTGGCCACCACGCGCGAGGACGCGGGTAAACTGATGCAAACCGTAACCGATACCCGCGCGCAGGCGATCATTAACGGTGCCCTGGCCTATGTGGGGCCGAAGGCGCGTATTGCTACAATAGGGTGGTGCTTTGGCGGCGGCTGGAGCTTGCAGGCAAGTCTGCTGGCCGGGAAGCAGGATATAGCTTGTGTAATGTACTACGGCATGCCCGAAAAGGACGTTAACCGTCTGAAAACCCTGAACGGCGACGTGCTTGGCAATTTTGCCAATAAGGACGGCTTTATCACGCCGAAAGTTGTTGCACAGTTCAGCGCTGATATGAAGTCGGCCGGTAAAAAACTGGAATTGCACCAATACGACGCTGATCACGGGTTTGCCAACCCAAGCAACCCTATTTATAACAGCGAGGCGACGAAAGACGCCTACGCGCATACCCTCGCGTTCCTGAAGGCGAGATTGAAATAGTTTGCAGTTTGCAGTGGGCAGTTTGCACAAATAATCTGAACTGCCTGCTGCAAACTGCCCACTGCGAACAGGTAACTGCAGACTGAATTTCGTAACATTGCAGAAAATTTACCTGTTGACCGTTACAGCCAAAAAACTGTTGTCCTACGCACTGAAAGCCGCAATATTGGTTTTGGCTTTCTATTTCATTTATCGTCGTATTACCAATAACGACGACCTTACGCGGTTTGAACAACTGATCAAAGGGATCGACCGGACTAAAGCCATTGCGGTTATGACCTGTGTGTTGCTGCTGATGCTGGTGAACTGGGTAGCGGAGGCCTGCAAATGGAAATACATTACCCGCGAACTCACCAACATTACCTACTGGCAGGCTATCGAGTCGGTGTTCTGCGGTCTTAGCTGGGCGATATTCACACCGAACCGGCTCGGCGAATACGGCGGAAGGGTAATGTTTTTACCCCACCGCAAACGCATACACGGAGTTTTTGTGATGGCCATAGGCGCGTTCGGGCAAAACGTCATTACCAATGTCGTCGGTCTGTCGGCGCTCATTTGGTTTGCCTTCAGGTTTCTGCATGTCTATCTTGTCGTTTCGCTGGGATTTTCGCTTGCGGCATTGGGTTTCATGGCCCTGCTACTGGTGTTTTATTTTAACATCAGCTGGCTGGTTACTTTGCTGAACAGGATCAGCTTCCTGAAAAAATATCATCGTTTCTTTGACGTCATGGCGCGGTACCGCACTGCCGAGCTGATGAATATCATGTGGTGGTGCCTGTTGAGGTTCTCCGTGTTCTCATTCCAGTATTTCCTGGTCATCCATTTGTTGTTGCCCGATATGCCAGCCTTCCCGATGATGATGATGGTATTCATCGTTTTCTTCGTTCAATCGGCCTTGCCGACGATAGATCTGTTCGATGTCGGGGTACGCAGCATGACCGCCTCGACCTTTTTTGCTTATATTACCAACCAGAACATAGCCGTAATGGCCGCGGTATCGTCCATTTGGTTCATCAACCTGATCCTTCCGGCTATTTTGGGTTCGGTGTTTGTTTTAAAAGTCAAATTCTTTGACCGCACTGCTTAGTATCATATCGCTGTCGCTTACGGGCATATACCTTTTGCTGCTGATTTACTTTATCAGGGGCTGGGCAAGCATTAAACCGCCGAAGGCACATCAGGAAACTTTTCATACCAGGGTAACCGTACTCATTGCTGCCCGGGATGAAGAGGACAACATTGTACTCACCATCGGCGACCTCCTCGCCCAGGATTATCCCAAAGAGCTGACGGAGATCATTATCGTTGATGACCATTCGACCGACAGGACGGCGGACATTATCAGGAGCTATGCTGATCAAGGCATCAAGCTATTGCAGCTGAACGAGGACCGGCCGCTCAATTCGTACAAGAAAAAAGCTATTGCCAGGGCCATATCCATGTCCTCCGGCGACCTGATGGTTGCCACTGATGCCGATTGCCGGATGGGGAGTCAATGGCTGTCATCGGTTGTAGGCTATTTTGAAAGTAATGACCTGGTGATGATATCCTCACCGGTAGCCTATTTTGACGAACGCACCTTGTTCGAATACTTGCAGGCCCTGGAGTTCTCCTACCTGATCGGGATAGGTGCGGCTTTTATCGGAAACCGGCATGCTTCTACCTGCAACGGTGCCAACCTGGCTTACCGGAAAGACGTTTTTTACGAAGTCGGCGGGTTCAAAGGGATAGACGACCTGGCTTCCGGCGATGATGAATTATTGCTTCAAAAAGTGGCTGCAAAATATCACGGGCGTATCGGTTTTCTGAAAGACCGTAAAGCTATCGTTTATACCCATGCAAAACATACGCTGAGGTCGTTTCTGAAACAACGCCGCCGCTGGGCGTCCAAATCCACGCATTACAAGGACAAGAGCATCGTGGCCCTGGCGGTGAGTATCTGGCTGTTCAACCTGTCGCTGCTGGTAAATGCGGGGCTAAGTTTTTACGATCTGTTTTACTTCAAGCTTTTTTTGCTGCAGTTCCTGTTAAAGTTTGTTTTTGAAACGGCGTTTTTGCTGCCTGTTACCTCCTTCTTCAAACGACCAGGTTTGGTTGGCTTGCTCCTGCTGCTCAATCCCATACATATTATTTACTTCGTTTATATCGGTTTGCTGGGCAACAGCAGGAAATATGAATGGAAGGGGCGGATGGTGAAATGATTGCTACTATAATTCAGCATAAGGGTTTAACAGCTTCAGACCGGTTATTTTCTTGAAGTCTGTTATATTGTTTGTAACCAAAGTGAGATCAAGAATTAACGCTGTAGCCGCAATAATAGCGTCGGGCAATTTGATTTTATATTCTTTGCGAAGGGAAATGGTTTGAGTTACAATTGCATCATCTAAACCTATCACAAAAGAGTTTTCTATAAATAAGATTATTTGTTCAGGCACCTGCTTAAATCCAGGCAGTTCGATTTTGTTAATCACCGAAATTTTAGGTGATCCGTCTATAATATAGCAATAAATAAGTGAGGTTTGCCGGTAAATCTTTTTGCAGAAAAATCAATAATGGTATTAGTATCTATCAGGTATTCCGTTCCCATTCACTGCGCATTTTTTTCAATTCCTCTTGCATTGAATCGGCATCTTCATTAGAGATGCTGCCCGCCAGTTTTTCAGAAAGTTTTTTTGACGACGACTGGACATCATTGTGAATAACCTGAATCAGGTCCAGCGATTCCAAATCTTGTATCAACTTCAAAGCTTTGCTATCCCTGACTTTTATGGTGAGCGTATCCATATAAACAAATATACATATAAAAATCTTTGATTATTTGTGATTTGAATGTCTTTTTGAAATCTGCTCATTGCCATTCATCCCGAAATAATCGATATTTAGCCGACTGATCTGGATACTATTTTGGCCGAATTAACCCCATCGCAGCGCACCTGGAAGGCATTCACGCGTAATAAAATTGCCGTCGCCGCATTGGTGTTTATCCTGCTTTCCGTACTTATAGCTATACTGGGCTATTTGGTGATGCCGGATTCTACCCCCCTGGCCAATAACATGACCATCCAGCTTGGTATCAAAAAACCCGGCTCTGAATATACCATGCTCCGCATCCGGCGCAGTGAGCCGGTTGATACGGTCAGCTTTTTCACCAAAATGCTTTTCGGTCAGCCGCCATTTTATAAGGATATTCCGATCACCGGCTATCGCTTTAAAGGTGATTCTATCATTGTGGATGAATACGTCGGCGACGAAGATAAACCCGCGCGCGCTGCTTTCAATCTATTCGAGGTCGTCACGGGCAATAAGACAAGGAGTATGCCCCTGATAACAGGCCTGCAGCGGCAGATAACCGATCACCAGGTAATCAAACGCAAATTCCTGCTCGGCACCGACGTTTACGGTCGCGACCTGCTGAGCCGCCTGATACTGGGCGCGCGGATATCTCTGGCTGTAGGTATTATGTCGGTTATCATCAGTCTGTTCCTGGGCATTACGATAGGATCTCTTGCCGGCTACTTCGGCGGCTGGATCGACGCGTCGCTAAGCTGGGTGATGAACATTTTATGGGCGCTTCCGGCCTTACTGCTGGTGATCGCTATTTCATTTGCTTTGGGCAAAGGTCTGTGGCAGATATTCATCGCTGTAGGCTTGTCCATGTGGGTTGAAGTGGCACGCCTGGTACGTGGCCAGGTACTGAGCCTGAAGCATACCGAATTTGTCGAAGCGGCCCGTTCGATGGGGTTCAACAATGCGCGCATCATCCGAAGACATATATTGCCCAACATTATCGGCCCGATATTAGTGCTGGCATCATCCAATTTTGCATCGGCGATATTGCTCGAGGCCGGGCTCAGCTTCCTTGGTTTCGGCGCACAGCCGCCCATGCCTACCTGGGGCAGCATGATCAAAGAACACTATGGTTACATCATCATGAACGCTGCTTTCCTGGCCGTTCTTCCCGGGGTGGCCATTATGCTGATGGTTTATGCTTTTAACCTGGTTACAGTAGGATTGCGCGATGCGTTCGACATAAAATCACAAAGTACGCGCATTTAAAAATTTATTCATTAATTTGCCTGTCATCTGATCCGCTAATGCAAAATATCGACGAAATTTCAGGCGAGGATGAGCTGATACGGTTACTGCTCAAGCGGCAGTCCGAACTGAACTCCCTGCTTGAAGTTACCAGAGCTATCAATAAAAACATCGCGACAGCTGTACTGATCCAGATGCTCGAGGTGATCATGCAGAACTATCTGCAGGTGGGTAAGCTGCGTTTTCTGATAGAGCATGACGAGGGTTTTGTTTGTATATCGAGCTATGGCGGCGAGGCGGAAAGCGTGAAGGCCCTGCACCAGGCTTGCCGCAAGCTGAATAAGGCCAAAGCTTTGACCGCGATCGGCGGGCACGAAGATGGGCTGCTGCGCAAATACGAATACTTCATTCCTTTCTATCAAAAGACTAAACCTATCGCTTATGCCCTGATCGGCGATTTCAATACCACCGAGGAAATGCTGAACAACGATCTGAATTTCATCCAGACGCTGATCAACGTTATCGTGGTGGCGCTGGAAAATAAGAAGTTGTTCAGGGAGCGGGTGGAATCGGAGCGTTTCAAACGCGAAATGGAATTGGCGCAGGAAGTGCAGAATATGCTCATCCCGCTACGGCTGCATAAAGAAACCGCCGTTGAGATCGGCGCAAAGTATTTCCCGCATCAGAATATCGGCGGCGACTATTTCGATTTTATCCGCCTCAACCCCGACGAGTTCCTGTGGTGCGTGGCCGACGTATCAGGAAAGGGAATTTCAGCAGCGTTGCTGATGGCCAACTTCCAGGCGAGTTTGCGTGCCTGGGCAGCGGCTGAAGACGATTTGACCAACGTTGTGGAGCGGCTGAATCAGATCGTGGTGAAAAATACCAAAGGCGAACGTTTCATCACACTTTTCGTAGCCAAATACAACGAAAAAACCCGGAAGCTAAACTATATCAACGCCGGGCATAACCCATCCATTTTATACTATGAAGGTGAGGCGGTGCCGTTGAAACTGGGCACTACGATGATCGGTGCGTTCGACGACCTGCCCTTTATTAACCAGGGAGAAGTCGATATCGAACCGGGTAGTATGATCGTCAATTACACCGATGGGCTCATGGACTACGATGTCCCCGCGCACAAGGTTTGGAACGAGGACAGGCTGCTCGATTTCGTGATCGACAACGGCGACCTGTCGCCTGATAAATTCAATCAAACCCTGCTCGATCATCTCAACCTGATCATCAAGGGGAAACCTATCGATGATATCACTTTGCTGACGCTGAGAATATTTTAGTTGATTAGGTTGGATTGAGTTGATTAAGTTGAATGGGTAAAATCCGACTTAATCAACGACTTAACTCAATCCACTTATTCAACTATTTTGAGCGATTTATCAACATCTCTTTAATCCGATTTTCTCAACCCGTACTTTCGCTGTATGTTATTGGCAAGGTATCAGCAGGATCTGCTGGAGGCGGGATGTGATGAAGCGGGGCGTGGCTGCCTTGCCGGGCCCGTTTTCGCCGCCGCGGTGATCTTGCCGCCGAAATTTAAGCATAAGCTGCTGAACGACTCCAAGCAATTAGACGAGGATGTACGATACAAGCTGCGCAAAGAGATCGAAAAAAAGGCGCTCGCCTGGGCTGTGGCTTCTGTTTCCAATGAAGAGATCGACGAGATCAATATACTGAATGCTTCGTTCCTTGCTATGCACCGCGCGATAGAAAAACTTTCGATGGCGCCTGAGTTCCTGATCATCGACGGTAACAGGTTTAATAAATACAAACAGACGCCGCATGAATGCATCGTCGAAGGCGACGGTAAATATTTCAGCATAGCGGCAGCGTCTGTCCTGGCCAAAACCTACCGTGATGACTATATGAAACGGATAGCTGGTGAGCACCCTGAGTATCATTGGCACAGCAATAAAGGCTACCCCACACCACATCACCGCGAAACCATCTTGAAGATCGGCTTTACGCGGTACCATCGCATGACCTTCCAGGTAACCGATCCGCAGTTAAGTATTTTCTGAACTTGCTTTGATTCGGCAGCGGCGGTTTTTACATTTGTTTAAACCGGCACCCTGTTTTGAAAATTCTCATATTAACGCACCGCATTCCCTTTCCGCAAAACGGAGGTTATCCCATCGTGGTTTGCAATACCATCAGGGGACTGGTGAATTTAGGGCACGAGGTTTCGCTGGTTTCGCTTAATGCCCGGAAACAGCACCACCACGGGGAAGATGAACCGGACGAACTTTTAAGCAGGATCAAGTTCAGGGCCTATGACATCGATACCAGCATGTCGCTGATGCAGGGGTTTTTGACCACTTTCAATAAAAACGCTTACAATGTCGATCGCTACTACGATTTGAATTTTGAAAAGCTGCTCATTGGCGAGGTACGCAATACTACCTACGACATCATCCAGTTCGAAGGCCTTTTTGTGGCCCCTTATATCGACGCCGTTCGCAGGAGCTGTAAGACCAGGATCGTTTACCGTGCGCACAATCTGGAGCATCAGATATGGGAACGGCTGGCGCAGCAAAAGGCCGACCCCCTGAAAAAGTTCTATCTGAGGCTGATGTCGCGCCGGATCAAGAAATACGAGCTCGAGCAGATCAATAAGTTCGACGCGATAGCCGTTTTCACCGCGCAGGACCAAAGCACCATCTTGCTGTATGGAGCCAAAATGCCGGTCGAGATCGTGCCGGTGGGGATTGAATTGAGCCATTACAAGCCCGATTTTTCAAAAACGGAGTTTCCGAGCCTGTTTTTCCTCGGTTCGCTCGACTGGACGCCCAACCGCGAAGGTATCGAGTGGTTTTTGCACGCTTTCCATACCGAACTGGAACACGATGAGCTCCGTGTGAAATTTTATGTCGCCGGTAATGATATTCCTGAAGAGTTCGATGATTACGAAGTGATGGGCAAGATATTCATCCAGGGCGAAGTAGATGATGCATTGGAATTTGTAAATAGCAAGGCCATCATGATCGTGCCGCTGCTTTCGGGCGGCGGTATGAGGGTGAAGATCGTTGAAGGCATGGCGATGGAAAAATGCATTATCTCGACGACGCTCGGCGCGGAAGGCATCAACTACAAAAACGGCGTAAACATCCTGATTGCCAATACGCGCGAAGAATTTTCAAGGGCCATCAGGCGCTGCATCGCCGACGAGGACTACTGCAAGGCCGTAGGCGCCAATGCCCGCAGGCTGGTAGAGGAGCAGCACGATGCCAACAAGGTGACGAATAAACTGGTTAGTGTGTACCAGTCTTTGTTATAAGGCCTGTTCGAATAACTTTTAAACCTTACAACTTTCCAACCTTACAACAAACTAATTCACTACTTTTGCGCCAACTGAACTCGACATGAAGAATACCGCTTTAACCCACAAACACATCGAATTGGGCGCCAAAATGGTGCCTTTTGCCGGATACAACATGCCGGTTCAATACGCCGGCATCAATGCTGAACACGAGACCGTACGCAAAGGCGTAGGCGTGTTCGACGTGAGCCACATGGGTGAATTTATTTTAAAGGGCGATAAGGCACTGGATCTTATCCAGCGCGTAACCAGTAATGATGCCAGTAAGCTTTATGATGGCAAAGTGCAGTATTCCTGCCTTCCGAACGAAACAGGCGGCATTGTGGATGACCTGCTTGTTTACCGCATCGACGAAAAAACGTACATGCTGGTGGTTAACGCATCGAACATCGAAAAGGATTGGAACTGGATATCGAAATACAATACCGAAGGCGTGGACATGAAAGACATTTCAGATCGCACCTCGCTGCTGGCTGTACAGGGTCCCAAAGCCGCCGAAGCCTTGCAAAGCCTGACGGATATAGACCTGGGCACTATGGAATATTATACCTTCAGCAAGGGCAAATTTGCAGGGGTAGATAATGTTTTGGTTTCCGCTACGGGTTATACCGGCGCCGGAGGTTTCGAGATATATGTGGATAACAAAAATGCTGAGCATGTTTGGGACGCGGTTTTCAAAGCAGGAGAATCAATGGGTATCAAGCCTATCGGTCTGGGTGCGCGCGATACGCTGCGCTTAGAAATGGGTTTTTGCTTGTACGGAAATGATATTGACGATACCACATCGCCTTTGGAGGCAGGTTTGGGCTGGGTAACCAAGTTCAGCAAACAGTTTACCAACTCGGCCAACTTGCAGCAGCAAAAAAACGAAGGACTAAAACGCAAGCTGGTCGGTTTTGAGATGATCGAACGCGGTATTCCGCGCCATGACTATGAGATCGTGGACGCTGAAGGCAACAACATCGGCAAAGTAACATCCGGCACGCAATCGCCATCCCTGCAGAAAGCCATCGGCATGGGCTATGTAAAAAGCGAATTCGCGGCAGAGGGTACCGAGCTATTCATCAACGTCCGCGATAACAAAGTAAAGGCACAGGTGGTGAAGCCGCCGTTTTATAAATAGTCGTTAAGACGTTAGGTCATTGAGTCATTTTAGATCGCATCAATGGCCTGATGACCTAATGACATAATGCCCCAATGACATAAATGCCCAAGGAACTCCACGTCTGCCTCACCCCCGCCCTGATCCCGCTTTACCAGGTTGAGGATTACATCGTCGTTATCATCGATATTTTCCGGGCGACATCGTCCATTTGTTACGGCATCGATAACGGCGCCGAAGCCATAATCCCGGTAGCCGAAGTGGAAGAATGTGCAGCCTACCGCGAAATGGGCCACGACTACCTGCTGGCGGCCGAGCGTAACGGCGAAGTGGTTGCCGGTTTCGATTTTGGGAATTCGCCATTCTCCTACACCACGGAAAAAGTATCCGGCAAAACCGTTGTGCTCACAACTACCAACGGCACGCACGCACTGCACTTGTCGCGAAGTGCGAAGAAGGTAGTTATCGGCTCTTTCCTCAATCTTACAGTGCTTTGCAACTGGCTCAAAAACCAAAATGATAATATCCTTTTAGTTTGCGCCGGCTGGAAGAACAATTTCAACCTTGAAGATACCATCTTCGCCGGCGCTGTGATCGACCAGTTGAAATCTATGAACTTCAAATGGGATGACGCTGCAATTTCGTCGAACGACCTTTACCGGCTGGCGAAGGACGATCTGCCCGGTTACCTGGCCAAGACCTCGCACAGCGAACGCCTGAAAAAGCTGGGTATCGAAAAAGACATTGCATTTTGCCTGAACGTCGATATTACCGCTTCGATACCTGTTTTGCAGGGCGAAAAGCTGGTTAAGCTGATGCCTTAGCCTTCAATCCGGTTTTCCTGGTCTCTGCCCATTTCCTTACGAATACAGCCGCGAATATGGCTATAAGCGTAAGCGGCCAAACGGTGATAAGACCGAAAAACAGGCTCTGTAATAGTTTCCACCCTTCCTTGAATGCAGCTGATATCCGGTAACCCGCACCGGTACCTGTCTCATGGCCAACCTGCACCGAGTAAAAAGTAATATCGATGGTACTGTAAGCTATTTGCCTGCTCATATAATTCATTTGCCCTTGTTCCGATTCGATCTCTGTACGCGTGTCGGTTAGCTTATCCTCGATATCCAATACGTCTTTCATACGCGTGGCTCTTTTTAATAGGCCCAGGTAAGTCGCTTCAAGCGCTTTTTGATTATGCAGCCGCGTAGCCATATCGATGTAGCGCACGGTGACATCTGATATCGTAATGTGCTTCGAATCGATCTTGACAGCGCCCGATGACAGTGAATCCATAAAAATGTCGAAGTTTTTTGCCGGTATGCGTGCTTTGATCTCAAATTCCTTCCTATCCGAATCGCTGCTGAGCGTTTTATTGTCCTCATCCGCATATCCGCCGAGCCGGCTCAGGCTGTGCAGCAGGGCTTTTCGCGTAACATTAACGTCGCGGGCCTCAAAGGTAATGTCACCCTGCTTGATGATCTTTTTGGCCGTATCCCTGATCGCAGATTGTTGCGGTTCACGCGGCATGACAATGTAGTTTGCCGTGGTAGTATCCGCCGCAATATTCTTTTCACCGACATCTCCCGCCGGCAGCCTGACATCTTTCTTTTCCGCAACTTCGTTGTCAGAAACTACAGCAGGAGGGGCAAACTGGACACTCTTAGTTCCGGGTTTGGGATCAGTATGTTTACAAGCCGCAAGGGTAAGTGGAAACACTGCACAGATAAGATACTTTTTCATAATAAGGTCGTTTAGTTTTTATGAATAAACGCCTTATTCAATATTTTATTATGATATTATGATTTTTGCAGAATTTTATTTTTATATATAGCAAATAACGCAATAAAATTTCATTTTAATTTTTCGTTGTTTTTATGCCTCTCCGCATCGCGGATGCTTTTCTTTTGCAGGTTCTTTTCCAGCGCTTCAGTCAGGTCAACCCTGGTTTGGTTAGCCAAACATATCAGCACGAACAGCACATCGGCCATTTCATCAGCCAGGTTCACTTCCTTATCCGATTTCTTGAACGATTGCTCGCCGTATTGCCTCGCCATAATGCGCGCCACCTCGCCCACTTCTTCCATCAGGATGGCGGTATTGGTCAGTTCGTTGAAATAGCGGATGCCGGTAGTGGTAATCCAGCTATCCACGGCAGCTTGTGCTTCCTTTATGGTCATAGCACTTAGTTTTAAGTGGCAGGGGCAGTAGCAGTGGCAGTCATTCAAATTTTACTGCTACTGCCACTTGCAACTGCAACTGTTAATGATTGTCCTTGTCTTTAGTGTCCATTATTATCGTAACAGGTCCGTCATTTAGCAAACTGATCTTCATATCCGCTCCAAAAATACCGGTAGCCACCTTCTTGCCTGATAACTGTTCCAGTTCTTTGATCATAGCCTCATACATCGGAATAGCCTTATCCGGCCTTGCTGCACGTGTAAATCCCGGCCGATTCCCCTTTTTGGTTTGCGCGAAAAGCGTGAATTGCGAGATGAGCAAAATATCGCCGTTCACATCGGCAAGCGATTTATTCATCAGACCATTTTCATCGCCAAATACGCGCATCGAAGCGATCTTTTGCGCCAGCCATTGCAGGTCGTCCATTGTATCGGCATCTTCAACGCCCAGCAGCACCAAAAAGCCGATGCCGATCTCGCCGGTTATCTTGTCATCTACTTTGCAATTGGCCTGGGTTACTCTTTGTATTATTGCACGCATTGACTGAGTTGAAACAGGTGCCAAAATAGCTAAACCTGCGGATTTATTCTATATTTGGATAAACCATTATCATCGTATGATCTTAAAAAAATGCTTTTACCTGCTCGTTATTCCCCTGCTGATTTTTATATCCTGCAGTAAAAGCAGCGTAAAAAACTCTCCTGTGCCCCCGGTTACGGATACGGTCCCCGCTGCCCAATGGCAGGCCGGAACGGACGTATACTTTGTTGGTACGGTTACTCCAGCTTATCCAAATAATACGCCTGCGGCCACTATTTGGAAGAATGGTGTTACCACGACATTGCCAAATACACTGTCTCCCGGCCTGGATGCGGAGGCAGATGCCATAGCGGTAATCGGCGCTGATGTTTATGTATCAGGCAGGGCGCACGTTGGGAACCAGGAGGTAGCTTGCTATTGGAAAAATGGCGCAATTACGAAGTTGAACAACAATGGCTCCTCGCAGGCGTCGGCAATAGCTGTTGACGGGAACGATATTTATATGGGGGGTAACGCCGGCGATGCCAACGGTAATGAAGATGCCTGCTACTGGAAGAACGGTGTGCTGACGCTCATGCAACAGGAGAATGCTGCATCAATATCACAGGCAAACGCCATAGCCGTAGCTGGCGGCGATGTGTACCTGGCCGGATTTACTTTTAACCAGGTCGACCATTTTCCTATTGCCTGTTACTGGAAAAACGGTGTTTTGACCAAGCTTCCTTCCAGCATTAACGGTTCAGTGGCGAATGCCATTATGGTGGTTGGGGCCGATGTATATGTAACCGGCTTTAATAACCAGGGCGCAGCTACGTTATGGAAAAATGGCGTGGGTACGATACTTAATGGCGGTGCTACGGGAGCTGAAGGGCTTGCACTTGCGAATAATGGCACGGATATTTATGTAGCCGGAGTCATCAACGGAGCGGCGGTTTATTGGAAAAATGGAACAGAAAATATGCTTTCCGGCGGGCAGCCCCCAATACAAAATATGTGCATAGTAGTCAGCGGAACGGACGTTTATATCGCAGGTGGTCTTACTTCAGGAACTAATGTGCCTCAAGCGATATTTTGGAAAAATGGATCAGCCGCGGCGTTCGGCAAAGGGACTGATCTGATATACGGTATGACCGTAGTTGCGCATTAAGATTGCTATTACAAACAAGCTCACGCCCTCGTATCAACCCCATGATAAATACTCAAATAACTTTCATAGCGTGATAGTTCGATCTCACCATCTTCAACCGCGCGGATGATAGCACAGCCCGGTTCATTGATATGGCGGCAACTATTGAAGCGGCATTGGTTAAGCCGGGCCCGCATCTCGGGGAAGAAATGGCTAAGCTCATTTTTTTCGATGTCGATCACACCGAATTCGCGCATACCCGGCGTGTCGATGATATAACCGCCCTGCGGCAGCTCGAACATTTCGGCGAATGTCGTGGTATGCACGCCTTTATCGTGCCATTCGGATATTTCGGTGGTGCGCAGGCCCAGGTCGGGCACCAGCGCATTGATCAGGCTCGATTTGCCTACGCCCGAATGCCCGGCGAACAGCGTTACCTTGTCTTTAATAGCGGCAGCTACGTGGTCAACGTTCGTGCCTTTCAGCGCAGAGACGTTATAACAGGGATAGCCGATGTTTTTGTATATCTTCTCATAACTTTCCAGTATTTCAAGCCCCTCGTCGCTGAAAAGGTCGAGCTTATTGAATACCAGCGAGGCCGGTACATCATAAGCTTCGGCCGTCACCAAAAAACGATCGATAAAACCGGTTGAAGTCCTCGGCGAAGCCAGTGTAACGATCAAAAATGCCTGGTCGAGGTTGGCGGCCAGTATCTGCGCCTGCCGGGAAAGGTTGACCGATTTGCGGATGATGTAATTTTTTCGCGGATTGAGGTCGGTGATCACGCCCGTGCCTAATTCAGGCTCCATTTCGAAATTAACGACATCGCCCACCGCTATAGGGTTGGTAGTAGTAATGCCTTTGATGCGGAACTTGCCCTTGATGCGGCAGTCGAACCACTCCCCATCCGGTGTTTTCACCTGGTACCAGCTGCCTGTCGATTTGGTTACAAGTCCTTCCATTAAGGGTGTAAAGGTATCAAATTTGACAGGCTGACAAAAACAGGCCGCAACTCGCAGGACCTTTAAATCGTACTAAAAACAAATTCCATTTGCATATTCAAAAAATATCTACTTTCTTTACAGACATTATAATACATGATAATTAACAGCACCATAACTACAACCACCACAACCACCGGGGGCATACCCGGAGGAAGATGATTGTATGGTGTAAACAATAGAAAGAAACCAGCATAACGCCTTCCTCCCGAAAAGAGGAAGGCGTTTTTATTTGACATGAAATGAAAGTATTAAAATTTGGGGGCACATCGGTCGGGTCAGCGCAAAGTATCGGCACCGTGATCGATATTTTAAAAAAAGAATACCAGGCTGGCGAAAGGCCGATAACTGTAGTGTCGGCGATGAGCGGGGTAACCAACCTGCTGCTGTCGATGGCTGAAGGCGCCTCGCGCGGTGAAGAATTTACCGAAGCTCTGGCCGAACTCGAGGTGCGCCATTTCGATATGGTGCGCGCGCTGCTGCAGGTGCAGCACCAGAACCCGGCCTTTACCCGGCTTAAGATCAATTTCAACCATTTGGAAGAACTGTTACAGGGTGTGCAAACCCTACGCGAACTGACACCCAAAACCCGGGACCTGATCTTGAGCTATGGCGAGCGCTGCTCCACGCTGATGATCAGTAAAATAGCGGCACAATATTTTGCTGAAGCGCTGTTCGTGGATGCTTCTGAGTTAATCAAGACTGACAGTGCTTTCGGCAATGCCAAAGTAAATACCGAACTGACCGAGCTATTGATCAAAGGCTTTTATGCTGAAAATAAAGACAAAATGTTGTTCGTAACCGGGTTCATCGCCTCGAATGAAGCCGGGCAGATCACCACGCTGGGCCGCGGCGGCAGCGACTACACCGCAGCAGTTTTCGGCGCGGCGCTGAATGCTTCGGAGATACAGATATGGACGGACGTGAACGGCATGATGACCGCCGACCCGCGAATGGTGAAAAAGGCTTTCTCG